>RGUW01000282.1 GCA_010027605.1 Synechococcaceae bacterium WB9_2_112
CGGCACTCGGCTCTGCAGCAGGTCGTGGCCGATGCGGCGGCCTGGGATCAATGCCAACGGCAGCAGTCAGCCCTGCTGCAGGAGCTCAGTCATGTCGGCAGCTGAACCGCGGTTTGTGCCGGTGCTCAAGCCCGGCCCGCAGGCTGTGCTGCTCGCCCTGGTGCTGGTCTGGGCGCTGGCGACTGGGCTGTTCTGGGCCTGGTGGCTGCAGCCAGCCCATTGGGCCGGCCCCTGGGGCATGGCCATCAACACGCTGTTGATGGTGGTGGTCACTGCCTTGCCCCTGTGGACGTTCTATTTCGTGGTGCAGATGCAGCGGGTCAATCCGCACTCCGCCTTTCCGCACGATCTACGCCTGGCGATGGTGGTCACCAAGGCGCCGTCTGAGCCGTGGCCGTTGGTGCAGGAAACCCTCGAGGCCATGCTGGCTCAGGATCCGCCCCATGACACCTGGTTGGCGGACGAGGATCCCACCTCCGAAGTGTTGCGCTGGTGTTTCAGCCATGGTGTGCGGGTGTCGAGTCGTCGCGATGCCCCGCACTATCACAATCTGACCTGGCCCCGCAGGCGGCGTTGCAAGGAGGGCAACCTCGCCTACTTCTATGACCACTACGGCTATGCGCTCTACGACGTGGTCGTGCAGCTTGACGCCGACCACCGACCGGAGCCGGGCTATCTGCGGGCCATGGTGCAACCGTTTTCAGATCAGCGCGTCGGCTATGTGGCGGCGCCCTCGATCTGCGATCGCAATGCGGCCAGCAGTTGGGTGGCCAGGGGGCGCCTCCATGCCGAATCCGTGCTGCACGGACCCCTGCAACTGGGCCTCAACGCAGGGTTCGCGCCATTGTGCATCGGCAGCCACTACGCGGTGCGCACCGCGGCACTGGCACAGATCGGTGGCCTCGGCCCTGAACTTGCTGAAGATCACTCCACCACGTTGTTGCTCAACAGCAGCGGATGGCGCGGGGTTTTTGCGATCGATGCGCACTGCCATGGCCTGGGTCCTGAAACCTTTGAGGACGCCATGGTCCAGGAGTTTCAGTGGTCCCGCAGCCTGGCCACGATCCTGTTGAGCCTGACCCCCCGTGTTGTTGGAGGGTTGCCGGTCCATCAGCGGATTCAGTTTTTCTACTGCCAGCTGTTTTATCCCCTGCGTGGGGTGCTCAGTGTGGTGGGGTTGTTGTTGCCTGGCATCGCCATGGCAACGGCCCAGCCCTGGGTCAGGGTTGATTACCCCCAGTTTCTGGGGCTGTGGGTTCTGCAATTGATGCTGAGCCTGGTGCCCCTGTACTGGATCCGACATCTGGGCTTGCTCAATCCGCCTGGCAGCACCCTGGTGGGCTGGGAGCAGATGCTGTTTGAACTCACCCGGGGTCCCTGGGTGCTGGCTGGCGTGCTCGCGGCGTGTATCGATCGCGTGTCTGCCGGTGCCCGTGATTTCAGGGTGACCAGCAAGCAGCAACAGCGCCAGCCGTTGCGCCTGACCTTCATCACGCCCCATCTGGTGATCGCCGCCTCAGGGGCGCTGATGGCCCTGCTGCTGGGCGCTCGAGCCGGAGAAGCCCGCGGTTATGTCCTGTTGATTCTGATCAGTGCGTTCTGTTCTGTTCTGGCGGCGGTTCTGGCCCTTGGTCTCGACCACCGGCTGAAGCGGCTCAGCCTGC
>RGUW01000283.1 GCA_010027605.1 Synechococcaceae bacterium WB9_2_112
CAGCTCAGCGCTGAGCTGCTTTCGGAACTGCCCGAGGCACTCCAGGCCGATCCACCCGCCAACGACAGCCCACACCGCGCTGAGGCGCAGAACGCGATAGGCCCTCGCGGGCTGAGCTGGCGTGTGCAACGGCTGCTGGCGCAGCTCCTGCCGTTCCATCACCGAGAAGCCAAGGTGGCGTGGTGGGCCTATTTCGATCGCCGCAACAAAGCCGAGCTCAGCCCGGCTGAGCTCTTCGACGATGGCGACTCGATTGCGGAAGCCCGATGGCACCGCGTGCAATCGCGTCAGAGCCAACGCACGGGGGCCGACTACCACACCTTTCGGTTTGATCCGGCCCAGCCGCTCAAGCTCGTTGCCAAAGCGGGCGAGCGCGCACCGCAGTTGGAGATTGCGGAAACAGGCCTCAAGCTCGATGTCGACGACCTCGATGCAGAGCAGGGCACCGTCACCCTGAAGCTCCCCTGGAGCAGGCGTGATCAACGCCGTGCCGATGGCCTCGACGATGGCATCCCCGATGGGCTCACCAGCCTGATTGCTGTTCCCTCCGACATCAGCGAAAAACTGCGGGAGAGCTTGCTGGCCCAGGCCCAGCGGTGGGTGGCGGCCCAGGCGCCCATTCCAGCCGCGATGGTGCAGTTGCTGGAGCGCAGGCCGATCGCCGAGCTCAAGGGCCTCAATGCCGCTGTGGAGGCCAATCCAGCGCGCATGGCGGCTGAACTCTCAGCGTTTCTGGCTGCCCAGACGGGGATCACCATGGCCCTGCAGGGGCCGCCGGGAACAGGCAAAAGCACGGTGATGGGGCAAGTCATTGCCGATCTCGTCGCCCGCGGCAAGCGGGTCGCGATCAGTTCCAACAGCCACGCCGCCATCAACAATCTGCTGACCAAGGCCAAGGCCACCTGCACCGCCCGCGGCAGCGCCAATGCGGTGGTCAAGTGCACAACCAGCAAGAAGGAACCGGCGCTGGATCAACGGGGAATCCCCTTGGTTCACCCCGATGCCCTCACCCCAGCGATGCAGGTGGTTGGTGGAACGGCGTGGATGTTCTGCCGTGAGGTGATGGCTGATCAGTTCGATGTGCTGGTGGTGGATGAGGCGGGGCAGATGTCGCTCGCGAATCTGCTGGTGATGGCCCGCTGTGCACGCACGATTGTGCTGGTGGGGGATCAGCAACAACTGGCGCAGCCCTCCCAGGCTGATCACCCGGGAGATTCAGGGGAGTCGTGCCTCGAGTACCTCATGCAGGGCGCCCATGTGGTGCCCGCCGACCGTGGGGTGTTCCTCTCCACCAGCTGGCGCATGGAGCCATCGGTGACCCAGGTGGTGTCTGAGCTCTTTTATGACGGCAGGCTCAAGGCCAACCCCGCCAATGCCGTCAATGCGGTGACTTGGGCACGCCCTTGCCTGGATCACCGAGGGGCGCCGATGCCGGATCGCGGGCTGGTTTACGAGCCCGTTCTCCACAGCGGATGCCGTGTGAGCTGCGAAGCAGAGATCAACCGCATTGACGAGATTGTGCGGGCATTGCTGGGTGGCAGTTACGTGCATGCCGTGCCGAACGGCGAATCCCGGGGTGCCATTGGCGCCGATCAGATCCTGGTCATTGCCCCCTACAACGTGCAGGTCAACCGGCTGCGGCAACGGCTTGAT
>RGUW01000284.1 GCA_010027605.1 Synechococcaceae bacterium WB9_2_112
AGCCTTGGTCATTGGCGTTGGCCCCAAAAAGGGGCTGGGTGCCAGCATCTGCGCACGCTTCGCACGCGAAGGCTTCCACGTGTTCGTCGCCGGCCGCACGGCGGAAAGCCTGGAGCAGGTTGTCCAGCAGATCCGAGCTGCCGGCGGTACTGCCACCCCGGTCGTGGCCGATGCCACCCGGGAGGCCGAGGTGCAGGCGCTATTCGATCAGGCATGCGCCGCTGACGGCAGCCTGGATGTGGCGGTCTACAACGCCGGCAACAACACGCCTGGGGCGGTCACCGAGATGGACGCCGACTACTTCGAGCGCGCTTGGCGGGTGTGCTGCTTCGGTGGTTTCCTGTTCGGCCGCGAGGCGGCGCGCCGCATGATGCCCCGCGGTGGCACCTTGCTGTTCACTGGGGCCAGCGCGTCGCTGCGCGGGCGGGCGGGCTTCGCCGCGTTCAACTCGGCCAAAGCCGCGCTGCGAAACTTGGCGCAGGCGATGGCGAAGGAACTGGGGCCCAAGGGCCTGCATGTCGGGCACGTCGTCGTTGATGGCGGCATCGACGGCGACAAGCTGCGCAAGGGGCGGCCCGAGATGGTCCAGAAGTTCGGCGAGGAACGTCTGATCGATCTGGCCGGGCTGGCCGATGCGTACTGGTTCCTGCATCAGCAACCGCCTCGGGCCTGGACCTTCGAGATCGACTTGCGTTCGAAGGTCGAGCCTTGGTAGCCGGAGCAACCTCGCCGCTGCTGACAGCACCGATTGGCCCCACGATCATCCGATTGGCCGCGCCCAACATGATCGCCATGTTGGTGACCATGACCACCTTAATGGCCGAGGCTTGGTATGTCGGTCACCTGGGCACGGAAGCCTTGGCAGGGCTTGCATTGGGCTTCCCCATGATGATGCTGGTCATGATGTTGTCAGCAGGCTCTTTTGGCGGAACCATCACCGGCGCGGTTGCGCGGCTGTTGGGTGCCGGCGATCGCGAAGGTGCTGAGGTACTTGCCCTCCACGCGGTGCTGATGATGTTGTTGTTGGCTGGCCTGTGCTCCGCAATCTTCCTTGTCGGTGGGCGGGCGATCTACAGCCTGCTCGGCGGACGCGATCGGGTGCTTGAACAAGCTTTGGCCTATTCAAATGCGCTTTTCGCAGGCTGCCTCAGCCTTTGGTTAGCCAACGCACTGGCAGCTCTCGTGCGCGCAACCGGTCACATGTCGGTGGCAGCCAAATGCCTGTTAGCCGGCTCCTTGCTACAGGTCCTTGCAGCGGGCGGGCTGGTGTTCGGTTGGGGGCCACTTCCGAGTCTGGGTATCGCCGGTGCTGCTACGGGCATTGTGATCGGCAACGCGCTAGCAGCCCTTCTGCTGTTGAATTTCCTGGCTCACCGATGCGACAAACTTCGCCTACGAATTGCCGGTTTGCGCTTGAAAGTGGCTCCTATCGCCCAGTTGTTCAAGCTCGGTTCGCTTGCAGCCGTCAATCCCATCAGCACCACTGCGACGGTAATGGTGATCACCGGCTTTGTGGCTCATCTTGGGGTGGATGTACTGGCAGGCTATGGCATTGGCGCGCGCCTTGAGTTACTGCTGGTGCCGATGATCTTTGGTTTTGGCTCCGCTGCTACCGCACTGGTGGGGATGCATTTTGGGGCCAACGCCATC
>RGUW01000285.1 GCA_010027605.1 Synechococcaceae bacterium WB9_2_112
CTACAGCAGCGGATCGGTGGCCAACAGCCTCACCAGGGCCAGCGGCGGCCGGCGGCCCATGGTGGCCCGAGTGGGCTCCATGCCCGGGCACTGGAAGCTGACGCCGATCGCGCGGGAATGGTTCGAGCGGAACGGTGATCGGCCCATGCCGCCGTGACTCCCTTAATAGCGTCCGTCCTCAAGTGACTCTATGTCCTAAAAACCCTGTCATAGAGAGAGTTTTAAGGAGATCACCAGCTAGTCATCATGTGACTCCGCTAGTCCAATTTCAGAATTGACACAGCGTGATCACCATGTGATCCCCATGTGACCGCACCAAACAGCAGTCAGGCTCTGGAGTCTGAGCCAATGGAGTCACCTGGGGACATAGACATCGCGCGCGACCCCCACCCTCCCCACTCCGACCCGAAGCCGGAATCCCAGTAACGGCTCATGAGTCCCAACCCTCCCCACTCCGACCCATGCCCACTCCACACCCCTGGCTCCCGCCAATCCCCGGCCTGCACCGCCGCGACCCTGAGCACCGGTACTGGCTGGGCAAGGTGGAGTTCCCGGTCAGCGTCACCGGCGTGATCGGCTGCCTGAAGTCGGGTTGCGCGATGGAACGCATCGAAGCCACCCGCGCCGTCTGGGAGCCGCGCGGCAATCCGACGCACCGGGCGCTGGAGCTAATGATGAGCACCACCCGGGGAACGCCCTGGGACGTCGAGCAAGTGCGCCACGCCATCGCCGAGCTGGGCGCCCTGGCGGTGGGCGACTACCGCGACTGGATCCAGCCCCTGCTGGAGCACGGCCGCTGGGACCAGCTGCAGGTAATCGCCAGCGAGCGCCCCACCTGCTGCCTGGCCAGGCGCGTTGCTGGAACCTTCGACACCGCCTACCTCGACGAGGGCGGCCGGCGCATCCTGGCCGACCTCAAGACGCTCGCCAGCGACAGCAGCTCGACCTACAGCACCGCTGCCCAGCTGGGCGGCTACATGGCCCTGGAGGCCACCTGGGGCAATTATTACGACTACGGGCAGACCATCTGGGCCCGGCCCGGTCAGACCACGTTCTCGCCCCTTTACAGCCGCCAGGAATGCCTCACGGCCTGGGCCGGGGCCTGGGCCGCCTGGCGGGCTCGGAGTGCTGAGCCTGGCTTCATCTGATGGTTGCCGATCGCATTAGGCCGGGGCTAAGGTCGCAGGGTCGGAGTTCTGAGCCGACCCACCCAACCCACATGAACGCACCCACACCCCGCAGCCAGCGCCTTGGCGACCTGGCCCTCTGGCTGGCCTTCACCGCCTTTTTCGCCGTGGTGATCAGCCATGGTTGACCTGACTCAGACTGTGAAGGCCGAACCCGGCCTGATGACCACCGACGAGCTGCTGCAGCACGCCATTGACATTAAGGCTGCCGCCAAGCGCCTTGAGGCCAGCCTGGCCGCCATTCAAGACGAACTCACCAAGCGCGTGGAGTCCGGCGACCTGGACCCCGCGTTTACTCACGACGACTGGTCGTTCACTTGGATCGTTGGCCGTCGTTCTTGGAAGTACCCAGCCGCCGTCACCGGCCTGGAAGCCCAGCTGAAGGCGGCCAAGCGCGCCAGCGAAGCCGACGGCAGCGCGCTTCCCACCACAGGCGCGCCGTATTGGACAATCAGGGAGCCGC
>RGUW01000286.1 GCA_010027605.1 Synechococcaceae bacterium WB9_2_112
GGGGAAAAGGGAAACTCTCTAAGGAAGGTGAGCACAGTGGGAACTAGGAACAGCTCAGTCTCACCGCCGCTGCCGCCCCCACCAGTACGATGAGGGCCTCACTCCGCTCTCACCGGACGTGCCTCAACTGCCAGACGGCGGCCTGCCCGAGCAGGTGCTGCCGCGCCTTGCGCCTCACTTCCACATCCATCGCGAAGTCACCGGCCGCCACCCATCGGGCAAGCGCCTCAGGATTGACGCCATCGCAGTGCCCCGCGATCCGTCCGGCTGGTCTCGACCTGACATCGCTCTTGGCATTGAGTTCAAGCGGGTTATGGCCGTTGGTCGCGGCGACAGCAGCCGCGTGATCCGTCAGTGCCTCGACTACACGCTGGTGGATTGGCCCGGTTTTGGCACGGGCCTGCCGATCTTCTACTGCCCTGGTTTCGAGCAGATCGAGGCATGGCGCTTTGCCCGCAACTGGAAACCGTTTTTTTTCAATGACGACGGCTTCCTCGGTGAATGGGTGGCCAGTGATCCGCTGACTGACCACCAGCAGTTTCGGGCCGGTATGGGCTACGCCATCAGCGGCATCCTTGGTCAGCACAACGTCGGCGAGCTGATCGAACGCGACGATGACGGCTGGTCATTCATCAAGCACGGCGGTGGCTTTCACGTTCAGTGGTGCGAGCGTCGTGGAGTATGCGAGGCCAAGATCAACCAGCTTTGCCGCAAGATCGGCAGCGGTTGACCCTTGCCGACCGGCCTGCCTACCCTTGGCCCATGGCCACCATCCGCATCGACTTCGACGCTGAGGCGCTCCAGGCGCTCGACAAGCGGGTGCGGCTGCTCACGGATCAGAACCTGCGCTACGTGGCCGCCAGGGCGCTCACAGGTGCCGCTCAGGCCGCTCAGGCGCAGCTGAAGCAGGCCAGCCCGCGCTACATCGACAACCCGACCCGCTGGACGCTGAACAGCACCTACGTGCGTTTCGCCCGCGCTGACACGCTCACCGCTGAGGTGGGCTTCAAGGCTGACGCGCAGGGCCGCGGCAACCCGGCCGGCAAATACCTGCAGCCGATCGTGGCGGGCACCACGCCGAAGCTGAAGGCCGCGGATCTGTCGGCCAGCAAGATCGCCCGTGCTCCCCGTGGCGCTGTGTTGATTCCGGCCAAGGGATCGGGGCTGGTCAACGCAGCTGGCAACGTGCCGCTGAGCAAATACGCCACGATCCTGGCGGGTGCGCGTCAAGGCGGCGGGCAATACTTCATCGGCCCAGTCAAGCCGGGCAGCAGCATCAAGGCGGTGTTTGAGCGCAAGGAGGGCTTCATCGGCCGGACCTCCACGCTGGAGCGCAGCACGCGCCGGCTCTTCACCCTCGACCCCAACCCGAAGCCACGGCGTGCTCAGTTCCCGGTGCGGCAGGTGCTGGAGCAGGGCTTTGCCTCGGCATGGCGCCGCGAGGTGGCCGCGGCCTTCGATGCCGAGGTGGCCCGGCGGCTCGGGGGCAGGCGCTGAGAACCCTTGCGCTGCAGGCGTTCTCAACTGCAACCCCTACTGACATGACGGCATCGTTATGTTGTCACAGAGGTCAATCGCTGAGATCCCTTGCGCCGCAAGGGGTTTGGGCGATCGGGGCTCGGCTATGCGCCTCGGCGCATGGGTCCTCC
>RGUW01000287.1 GCA_010027605.1 Synechococcaceae bacterium WB9_2_112
AGACGTCTACCTGCCTGGAATCCCGCCGGCTGCTGTCCTGCTCTGATTTGCCGTCACGGTTGTCCACCTCATCCAGCACGTTTCGCAGCTTCGGGTCCAGACTGGCGTACAGGTACGTCTCACACGTCACCCCTTCAACGGGGGCACCCATCGGATCCCGCAGCAGCACGTGCCGGCGGAGGTGAAACACCTTCATGCCGACGTTGCGCCGGTAGAGCAGGACGACACCACCAACGATCAGGTGCATCAGCGCCTCAAACAGCGCCACCCGATCGTTGGTGACTTCAATCTCACGGCCGACGGCACGCTCCAGAACCGCCAGGCCTTTCTCAATCTCCTGCCGCAGCTGAGCAATGTCGGCCTCCTTGGCTCCCCGCTGCCGCAGGTCCGCCTCGGCCATGGCGTTGTCGAGCTCGTCACCGGTCAGGCGGAAGAAGCCGCCGGTGGGCGGCAGCAGGGCCAGCAGCAGCCGGGCCGCCAGGTTGTTGACGCCCATCCCGCCAATGCCAGACCACGGCAGGTCCAGCTCCCGATGCTGCACGGTGGTATCACCGTCATCAGGGATCAGGTACGGCAACGTCAACCGTGATGCCCGACGTGCCCGCTCCAGCCATGGATCCCGATGGCCACGCAGCTGCTGGTATGCTCTGTGCCGTCGGGGTTGACCTGCAGGACTTCGCCAATGCCGCGGTCCATGGTCAGTTGCCTCCGAGGTTGATGCCAACACCGGGCATCGAGATTTCAGCGGTCAGCTGCAGCCCCGGCCGGCGCGGCTTGCGTGGTGCGACCGGCGCTGTGGTCTGCTCCTGCGCTGCACCGGCTGTGCCCTGGCCGGTCGTCGTCGTGTAGGGGTTGGCGTTGGTGGTTGTGGTGACCGGTGCTCGAGCAGCTGCCAGCTCCTCGGCACGCTTGGCGGTGTCGGCCTGGATGGCGGCGGCCTGCTGCTGCAGCTGTTGCACCAGGGCGCTGTTCTGCGCCTGCACGGCATCCTGCGCCTGCTGCTGCATCTGCAGCTGGGCCGCCAGTTCGGCTTGATTTGGCCCCGCCTTGGCCATGCGTGGGGCCTGTGGTCTTCCTCCGCACATGACTCAGCCTCCGAGGTTGATGGTGGTGGTCGGCGGCTGGAGATCAATCCGCACCGCCTTGCGGCCTTGCGCCCGGGTCATGCCTTGCCGATCAGCACCGATGACCGGCGCCTTCGCCGTCTTGTCCGGTGGAGGGGTCCCCACCAGTGCCGCCAGCCGGGCAGCGGCGGCTGTGGTGTCGTTGGCAGCGGCGGTCTTGGCGGCAGCCAGGTCGGCCATCACCTGCTGTTGCCGCATGGTCTCGGACTGGATCTGCCGCTGCGCTGCCAGCACGTCACCCGACTGGGCCATCTGCATGGCCTGCAGCTGCTGACTGGCCAGCATGGAATAGGCCCCGTAGTTGGGCTGCTGGATGGTTCCACGTGGAGCCCCGCCGCCGCACATCACGACCTCCCGAACGCTTCCACTTGCGGCCCGTCATAGAGCGAGTCTTCCTGTTGCTCGTCATGCCAAGCCTGCAGCACCTCGACAACACGCTGCTCACCAATCCGCTCCCGGATGACTTCGTGGCTCAGGCGACTGAGGCCAACCAGATCAGCAGGGAATGTCTCCCGCAACCGTGC
>RGUW01000288.1 GCA_010027605.1 Synechococcaceae bacterium WB9_2_112
GCTGTATCTGTACGACGGCCGTGGCCTCGGGCCCCTGTCGCCAGCAGCCCTGCCCCGCAGCCTGAGCGGCACCCAGGACGATCCCTATCGCAGCCTGGTGTGGAAGCTCAAGCGCGAGGGGGTGGTGGCCCCGGCACCGCTGATTCCGTTCCATGAGTTCCGCTGGGGGGCCTGGCTGCGCAGCCGCACCCTGCCCCCCTTCAGCTCCGATCGCCTCGAGCCGGCGCTGCCGGCGGCGCGGGCCCTGGCCCGCTCCAGTGCGGCCTCCCACATGGCGGGCTGGCAGGGGCTATAGCAACCAACAGAGCACCGAGCCGATGCTTAGGGCGAGCAGGCAGCCCAGCTGGAAGCGGCGATCGACGCGGTTGATCTCGGCCTCGATCACGGCTCGCTGTTCCGCCGTGCCATGGGGAATCGCGTGGTTGAGGCGGTTGGCCGCCCATACGTAGAGGGCGAAGCAGGCCAGGCAGATGGCGTAGGCCAGGCTGTAGATGCGGTCGATGAAGGTGAGGTAGGGCAGTTGCGGCAGCACGTTGCGATAGGAGGCCTGTAGAAACACCAGCGTCAGCACCGCTGTGGCAGGCAGGGCGATGCGCACATCCCAGAGGCGGCTCGAGAGGGAGGGGCTGAGGATCACGATCGCCATCACCACCAGCAGCGGCTGGAACAGCGACCACACCGAGGCCTTCACGGAGCGTGCATAGAGCACATCAAACAGGATCTGGCTGTACGACACCGACGCCGGCCGCGTGCTGTTGCCTTCGCGCAGACCGAAATCGCTGTCGTAGATGTGCCGGAACTCAGCCATGCTCCAGCCGCGGGTGATGAAGCCGTTCACATCGATGGCATGGCCGACGCCGGAATCGGCGAGGTCAGGAATCAGGCGCAGCTTCTCGAAGCGGAACTGATCGCTTTCGTCATTCACCTCCAGCGCAATCGGCAGGTGCATGTGCTGGAACGGGAAATGATGAAGGCCGAGGTGTTCGATCGATAATTTGGTGGAGTAGGTGATGAGCTGGTAGTAGTCGCCATTGGCCAGACGCATCGGTGCATCACCCACCGGCGTCAGGCGACTATCCCAACCCTCCACGTTGTTGACGAACACCAGCAGCCGGGTGGGCTCCATGCCGGCGGCCTCGAATTTGGCCTGCAGCGCCGGGCTCCAGCTGGTCCAGAGCAGGCCATCACTGGCGTACATCGGCACTTCCATGTCGATGCTGTAGTTGTTGGTCACGAACAGGCCGACGCGCATGGTGTCCACGTCGGCAGCGATCGGTGTGTGCTCCAGTTCGGCGCTGCTGGCGTAGGTGCGCCGCAGTTCCTTCAGGGCAGCGTCGGCCGGGCCACGTTCACGAGGCAGCGCCTGGGCGATCAGCTGATCACTGGGGGCGATCGCCTGCGGTTCGAGCCATTGCAGCGTGCGCCAGCCCAGCAGCAGCACCAGGCACAGGGCCGCCAGGGGCAGCAGGCGCCGCTGATGACGGATGAACAGCGTGGTGATCGACGCGCGCGTCATGGCAGGTCGCCGTTGCCGACCCGGGCCTGGAGGGCGGCTGCGCGGTGGATCAGCCGCTCGGCCGTGGCGTCGTACACCGCGGCGGCCTCAGCGGCGCTGCGGCCGATGCAGGTCATGCCGAGCTTGCCG
>RGUW01000289.1 GCA_010027605.1 Synechococcaceae bacterium WB9_2_112
CCGGTGCGCTGGAACACCGGTGGCGCCGTCTGGACCACCAGCCCCGAGGCGATGGAGACCTTCATCAACCAGGGCACGATCACCGACCGGGGTCTCGAGGGTGGGCTGAACCGCTCCGGCTGGACCTCGCAGCAGGTGCGCGAAGGGCTCAGCAAGACCTACGCGGTCAACCTGATCAGCCTGAGTCGCTTTCTCTATTCGGACAGGGGCGTCAGCTTCCTGGATCAACAGACCCGCAGCTACGTGCCCTACGCCACCTTGAAGGCCCAGGCGGTCGAAGCCCTGCGCTCGGCAATCGTGGCCGATGCGGCCGACGGTCAGATCTCGGCGGCCGGGATTCTCGCCAACCTGCCGGTCGATTTCCGCCTGGCTGATCTCAGCGCCCAACCGCCCCTGGACGGCGCCCAGAACGTCTGGCCCAAGGGCGGTTGCCAGGGCGAGCGGCAGTGCAGCTCGTGGCTGTCGTGGGCCGTGTTCCTGCCGGCCAACCTGCAGACCGTGAGCCAGGGCAACCGCTGAGCTTTCAGGCCGCGATCGGAACCAGCTGCCAGCCCCCGCGGCCATCGAGCCTCAGCTCCTGGGTGTGAAACGCCCGCAGGCTCGGGCGATGACCGACGCTGATGCAGGTGAAACCTGTCTTGATCAACTGCTCGTACAGATCAGCCTCCGTGGCCAGATCGGTGGCACTGGTGGCTTCATCGAGCAGCACCAGCCGGGGAGGTTGCAACAACACCCGCACGATCGCGACCCGCTGCTGCTCGCCACCCGACAGCACATGGGCCCAGTCCTCTACGGCATCCAGGTTCGGGTAGCGGGCCCCCAACTGGTCGAGGCCCACCAGGTCCATGAGCCGGCGCAGCTGGCCATCGGCTGCCGCCAAGCGCCGCCGCGGAAAGGTCAGCTGCTGGCGCAGGCTGGCTCGAGGGTCAGTTGAAGACCCTCGATCAACAGCCTCTGGTCCAGGGGATGGCCCACGCTCAACCCGTCGATCCGCACCAGCTGATGGCCGGCCAACGCCGGAGGCCCAGGGACCGGGGCTGCAGAGGTGGGTTGGAGCGATCCACAGGCCTGGTGCAGGTCTCCGATGCGCTGCAGGCTGGCGAACAATCCGGCAAAGGCATCGGCCCGGTCGATCAGAAACGACAGCGCGATCTGCACCTGCCCAAAGGCGATGCTGCCCACCGTCAGGGCCCCCAGGCCCAGATGACCACTGAAATAGGCCGAGGCCAGCAGCAGATAGGGCACAAACTGCATCACAAAGGCGTAGAGCCCGCTGCTCTGGCTCACCAGTTCGCGCCAGCGGATCACCCGTTCCAGGTTGCGCAGCACGGGTGCAAAACGCTGCAGCAGACCCACGGTCACAGCCCGCTCCCCGCGCAGCATCGCCACGGCCTCGGCATGGCTGCGCAGATGCATCAACGCATAGCGGTAATCAGCCTCGAGGCCCTGCTGGCGCACACTCAGCCGTGTGAGCCGACGCAGCAGCGTCGCAATCGACAGATTGCCGATCAACGTCGACGCAACCAGCGCCAAGACCAACCAACCGCTGATGCCTAATAACACCAGCACATAGGCGGACAGCGACAACAAGCTGCCGCAGAAGCCGAACAACAGCTCGGTGGAGCTGAACACCACCCGGTT
>RGUW01000290.1 GCA_010027605.1 Synechococcaceae bacterium WB9_2_112
GCGGACCTGAAGGCTCTCGTAGTAGCCAACGGGCGCATAGTTCAGCTCGACTGAGGGGTCCTGCTGCATGAGGTCCACCATGCGCAGCGCACCCAGGGCCCGGCCCTCTGCCACCGAGATGACCGACAGGCTGCTCGGCTGGTTGAGCCAGTCAGGCCCTGTAATGGGCGCCAGCAGGTCTGCCACACGGGCCAGGCCCTTGCCCTGTGAGCCAACAATCTCAATGGTCTGTTCAGCCTGCTGCGGAGATGCCGCGCAGACCAATGGGGCCGAAAGGCCCAGCAGAAGAACGACGATCAGACCAACAGGGGAAGCAACGGGGCGGCGCATCTCTCTCTCCAGTTCAACACGGAAGCGGAGGCCGCGGGAATAGGGTGGGCTCGCCGCTTCCCTGCGCAAGTCTTAACTCGATCAGGTTCAAAGGGTATGTCTCACCCGCCTCTTGCGAGGACCGCTTGCGCGGCGTTTCGGGACCCCTAGCGTGACTCGCAGTGTAGCCGGTTCAGAAACGCTGAGGCAAGCGAGACCCGCTGCACGCCCCGCCCAAAGACCTGCTCAATGACGAGTCCCTTGGTGGTCTCGAGAGCCGCGTTGAGGGCCGCCTGGGCACGAGACCGATAGCCCTCTCCATCGCGCTGGCCAGGGTCGGGCTCCCAAGGAAGATCGTCGCGGCAGACCAGGGTCAGGTCATAACGAGCCTGCCAGGCCAGCGCCGGCGACAGAAGGCTCAGATCAGAGAAGTAGACCTGGCTGTAGACCGCGGTCATGAGGGGGCCGGAGTCCACAAACACCAGCGGGCTGTTCGAATGCTTGGCGGCCTGAATGGCGGACTTCTCCTGCTCACACTGCTCCATGAAGAGCGCCGACTGCTCGGCCAGTGTGGGCGGCCGCCCCCGCTCGCGCACCCAGGCGCGGAGCGTCTCCTCGAAGGTCAGGCCCTGAAACGCCGATGCAAGCGCCCGACAGAGTTCAGTCTTGCCAGTGCACTCCGCGCCCAGAACGGAGATGACCTGCGGGCGACGCGGGTGCACTTAACTCGCCTCCTGCACTCGCGCGTGAGCCGTCCATCGCGCGAACCCAGCCACCGATAGACCGGCCTGCACGAGGTAGAGCAGGACCGTTGGCCAGGCCCCCTGCCCGGCGTAGAGCCAGGCCGAGAGGAGGTTCACCGCCAGCCAGATGCCCCAGCAGGCCCGATGCCTGCGCGCCGTCCAGACCATGGCGAGGAGGCTCCCAGCCGCCACGACCGAATCGAGCAGTGCGGCAGCACCACCGATTGCGGCAAGCGCCTCGGCCAGGACCCAGGCGAGGCCCGCCCCGACCAGCAGCGAACCCCAGACGAACCGGACGGTCGGCCGCACCACCTCGAGCCGCTGGCTCTGAGACCACTGCCGGTAGCCCCAGACAGCGGTGAGTGAAAATGCCAGCATGACCATCGACTGGCCATAGAGCGCCCAGTGCCAGGTCAGCAGAAGGTAGATGAGGCTCGAGGCCAGCCAGGCGAGCCAAGTCTCACGACGCTGCCGGAATCCGAGAAAGACGCCCCAGAGCCCGAAAGCGGCAGCGGCCCATTCGATGGTCAACAGCACGCGCTAGAGCCCACCGAGCGCAGAGAAAGC
>RGUW01000030.1 GCA_010027605.1 Synechococcaceae bacterium WB9_2_112
CTGGCCAGCAAGCGACAACCGGGCCAGCGCCGCCGGATCGCCAGCAGCACGCTGGCGCCGAGCGCCACCGATGGCGACTCGACGCCCACCGTGAGACCCCCCAGATGGGTCAACAGCATCAGCGGCAGACGTTGCAGCTGGCTGGAGAGGCTGAGCTGCTGCAGCCAGCGGGCTTCGGCTTCAGCGCTCAGAGGCTGCGGCGCGCGATCGAGCGCCAGCAACGGCGCCACGCCGCCACCGCGTCCTGCCGCCAACGGCCCCCAGGCCAGGATGATCAGCAGTGCCGAAGCCACAAACACCAACACGGCCCCAGCGGCCCCATGGACCTGGGGTTGCAGCCACAGCCGGAGCTGCAGTTGAAACCCAAGCTCCGAAAGGGCCTGATAGGGCCACAGCAGCAGACCCCAGCCCAGACCCAGCAACAGCCAGAGCAGCAGGGCAGTCATGGTCAGCGGCTGACCTGGCCGAGAAAGTGAGTCGCGTACTCAAGCGCCTGCGACCAGTTGCCGGCCTCGCTCAAGCCCGAACGGCGGGTGGGCTTGAAGCTGTGGTCCCCGGCCGTGATCCACTGCACCGCAATCGCCGGGGAAAGGTTGTATCCCTCCACCTCGCCTTGGCGGCCGAAGCTGTCGCGCTCTCCCTGCAGGATCAGGGTGGGGGTGCTGAGCGTTTCGAGATGGGTGGTGCGCCGTTGTTCGGGTTTGCCAGGCGGATGAAACGGGTAGCCCAGGCAAAGACAGCCGCAGACGTTGCTGTGGGCGGCCAGTTCATCAACCAACAGGGAGGCGAGGCGTCCGCCCATCGACTTGCCGCCGATGACGAGCTTGCCCGTGTCGTTCTCCATGGCGACCTGTTGGCGAAAGGCGTCGAGCAGCTTTGGCAGGCGATCAGGCGCGCGCTGCCGGCCGTCGGCACGCCGTTTGGCCATGTAAGGAAATTCGAAGCGCACCACCCGAGCGCCCCGATTGGCCAACCCATGGGCCATCGCATCCATGAAGGGGCTGTCCATCGCTGCGCCGGCGCCATGGGCGAGCAAGAGCGTCACGGCTGCTTCAGCCGGGCCGTCGATCAGGCGAGACAGAGGGGCCATGGCGCAGCGCAGCTTGGCTCAGACCTTCTCGGCCAGAAACCGGCCCGAGAGCTTGACCGCCAGCACCACAGCGGCGATGCCGTAAGAAACGAAGGTGATCGCCTGACCCGGGGTGCCACTGGCATAGGCCCCGCGCTCCAGCAACACGAAATCGGCAAGCGAGGCTGCCGTGCCCCAGAGCAGCACCCAGACACTCACGTACAGAAACCCCTTGATGCGCTGGTTCATGGCTGCTTGGTGCCCGGCAACATGGTTTGCAGACCCTATCGACTCAGCCCCAGTCCGTCTGTGGAGAACGCCCTGGAGACGAGCCAGGCTCTGATTGCGCGTTATCAGCTCCAACCCCATCCCGAGGGGGGCTGGTATCGCGAGATGCACCGCAGCAGTCAGATCGTGAGCCGAAACGACGGCCTGCAGCGTGCTGGGCTCACGGTGATTCTGTTCCTGTTGGAGGAGAACAGGCCCAGTGCCTGGCACCGGGTGCATGGCGCCGATGAAAGCTGGCATTTCATTGGTGGCCACAACAGCGCACAAGACGGTGCAGCTGGGATTCGGTCAAATCCAGGCAGACACCCAATCTGCGCTGCACCCCCTGGCCGTGGTGCCTGCGGGGTGGTGGCAGGCGGCCCGGAGCCTGGGGCCCTGGAGCCTGGTGAGCTGCTGCGTCGGCCCGGGCTTCGACTTTCAGGATTTCGAGTTGCAGGCTCCGCGGCAGGCACAGAGCTGATCGAGGCTCGGACGCCCGGTCAGCCGCAGCCGCCAACGGGCCCAGAGTCCGTAGGCGACATCGACGAGCGGGCGAAGGCCGGGCCAGGCGGTCGGCGCATACAACCAGCCCAGACCAACAATCGCGTAAGCCGTTCGAAACACGGCGACATCACGCACCACGGTGCCATCGGGCAGCAGACCATGGATGCGGCCCATCGCCATGCGATAGCTGATCTGGCCGTGGGCCGCGGGGTCGTAATCGGCAGCATCCACATCAACAAACGCCAATCGCGGCGCCTGGGGATGCAGCAGCTGGTCGCGCCTCCTGAGAAACGTGACCTCCCTGAGGCACAACGGACAGCCACCGTCGTAGAGAAGCGTCAACCCAGTGGTCACGGGGAGGGATGGGGCAGGAGCAGACATGGCCGGGACGACCAGGACAGGCCCACCATCGCGCGCCAACACCACACACCGAGGCAAACGGGCACCGGGGATCCAGCCGAGCTGCCGCAAATACGCGGATTCGTGTCAGACAAGCAAGTGAATGCTAGGATTTGTAAGAATCCTTAACAACAGGGACCGGTCTAGGGCATGTTCACGATCGAAAAAGCTTCTCAGATCTTTCCCAACACACTTTCAGCAGATGTTGTTCCTGCGATCACGGCCCGTTTCCAGCTGCTGAGTGCCGAAGACCAACTGGCCCTGATCTGGTACGCCTACCTGGAGATGGGGCGCACGATCACCGTTGCTGCGCCAGCCGCCGCCAGAATGCAATTTGCAGAACGTGTGCTGAACGAGATCAAAGCCATGAGCTTTGCTGAGCAAAGCAAAATGATGTGTGATCTTGCCAATCGCGCAGACACCGAGATCGGGCGCGCCTACTCCGCCTGGTCAGTCAACATCAAGCTTGGATTCTGGTACCAACTAGGCGAATGGATGGCGGCTGGCATCGTCGCTCCGATCCCCCAGGGCTACCAACTGTCTGCCAATGCAGCAGCGGTTTTGGCATCGGTCCAGAAGGTTGAGCAAGGCCAACAGATCACACTGTTGCGCAATTTTGTGATTGACATGGGCTTTGACCCTCAAAAGGGAGCGGCTCAGCGTGTCGCCGAGCCGGTAGTACCGCCGACCCCTGAAGATCAGCGCAACAAAGTCAGCATTGAAGGCATCAATAACGCGACAATCACAAATTATATGGACCTCCTTAATGCCAATGATTTTGACAACCTGATCAAGCTGTTCCTGCCGGATGGAGCCCTGCAGCCTCCGTTCCAGAAGCCCATTGTGGGAACCGAATCCATACTGAGATTCTTCCGCGAAGACTGCCAGAATCTGCGGCTTCTACCCGAGCGCGGCACCGCAGAAGCCGAATCCGACGGCTTCACGCGAGTCAAGGTGACCGGCAAGGTTCAGACCCCCTGGTTCGGGTCTGGTGTTGGCATGAACGTGGCCTGGCGCTTTCTGCTGAATCCGGATGGCAAGATCTATTTTGTGGCCATTGACCTGCTTGCCTCCCCTGCAGAGCTGCTCAAGCTTGGACGCTGATCAGACAGCCTGATGAAGGTCATCAATCAGAAGGGATTGCTGTTTACGGCAATCCTTTTTTTGTGTTGGTTGAGCTCGTTGATTGCCCTGATCCAGCGATCAACGACATCGATGCCTGCATGGTTTGTGATCGCAGCGATTGTGCTGCGCACTGTGCTGCAGACAGCCATGTTCATCACAGCTCATGAGGCAATGCATGGATTGCTGCTTCCGGGCAAGGCCCGGTGGAATCACCGCATTGGAGCCTGCGCCTTGACTCTCTATGGTGCACTCTCTTACCAAAGCTGCCTGCGCAAGCATCGCCTTCACCATCGACATACCGCCAGCAAGCACGATCCTGACTTCTCAGAGGACCGTGAGGCCGGCATCGCGGCTTGGTATCTGAGATTCATGGGCAACTATCTTTCTCAACGTCAGCTCTTATCGTTGCTGATGTTGTGGGGCCTATTCATCACGCTTGGCTCAATAGCCAACCGATCAGCATGGATCAACGTGATTCTATTCTGTACACTGCCCTTGCTCCTCAGCTCAATTCAATTGTTTGTCTTCGGCACATATCTGCCGCATCGCAAGCAACGACAACCGTTCAACCAAAGGACCCCTGACAGCCTGGCCCTGCCGAGCTGGTTGTCGCTGCTGACCTGTTTTCACTTTGGATACCACCGGGAGCATCACGAACATCCTGACCTGGCCTGGTATGAACTCCCGGCCCAACGCCGCATGTCACAGAAGCTCGCACCCTCGCAGTGAAGTGAGTAACGTCACTGACAAGCGATCGAATCACATGAACCTGGAGCCGATCGAAGGCTGGACCAGCGCCGAACAAGCCATTGCTCAAGAAGCCTTCGCTCTGGCCTATGGACGCGCCATCAAACAATTGATCGCGACCATTCAGGAGCGCGGAGCGTCCCTCAACTCTGCCGAGGAAATCTGGGATTTTCATGATTACCTCAGCATTGAGAGACACACCATGGAGGGCCGCTTTGCCTTCAAGCTGGATGGAATTCTGTTTGTCTTCGCAAGCCTTGTTAAAGACAACTTACTCGCCATCGACGAGCTCTCCGGCCTGGAAACCGACAAACTGGCCAAGGTTGCAGCCATGGCACGGTTCTGAGCGGCATCTGTTCTGCAGCGCTCACGACAAGCAACCGTTCCACGATCGTCCCGGCGTTCCCCGGGAGGGGTGAGGTCCTCAGATCCCGTTGATCGTTGCAGTCAGGCCCCTTGGCAGGCGCAACTAGAACATTCGCTCAGAGGCTTGAGCAGCAGGCAACCGGCGCTCCACCTGAAGGAACACGAGCCAGGCAAGACCGGCGGTGATGCCACCGGCCAGATCGGAACGGAGCAATTCGAGGAGCGACACCGTGCTCGCCGTGATGCGCAGGGCCCGCAGGCCGAAGCGGCCCAGGCGAAGCCAACGGTCGTTCATGGTTTCCCTGGCTCACGAGCCACCCCACTCTGAAGCGTCGATAAGGTGCGAACAACCATGCGATCAACCTGAGCTTCAGAGGATGAGCCGAGCCGTCGTCATCAGCGTCGCAGCAGCACTGGGAGGGCTTGTCGCCTGCGGCAGACCTGACTCCCGCGCCCTGCAGCAGCTGGCCTGCCAGCATGTCGCCAGCTCGATCGATGTGCAGTCGGTGAGCCAGATCGACACCCTGCGCAAGGCCCTTGGAGTGGCACCGGGTGTCGATCCGCTGCGTACCTGCCGTGAACTCGGTGTCCCCATGGGCAGCGCTCCCGCTACAGGAGCTGCCAATCCAACCAGCGAGGGCGAGAACTGATGGCTCTGTTGCTCAGCACGGCACTGTGGATTCAGCTGGCCCTGTTTCAACTGGTAGGACCGGTGCCCGCCGACCTGGGAGTGCACAACGGCGCCCTGTCGCCATGCCCATCGCCCGCCCATTGCGCTCGTGCCGACTGGCCCGTGGACGATCCGACCGCTGCGTTTGAGACGCTCAAGACCGTCGTGACCAACTCACCGCGCAGCACCGTGGTGGAGCAAGGCGATGGCTATCTGCACGCCACCATGAGCAGCGCCTTGTTCGGTTTCGTCGACGATCTGGAGCTCCATGCCGACCCGAGCCGCGGCGTTGTCCAGGCCCGTTCGGTCTCAAGGCTGGGCGACTCCGATCTGGGTGTCAACGGCCGCCGCCTGGCCAGGCTCGAGACCGCCATCAGGGATTGAGCTGCTGCTCACACCATTGGGTTTCGGACCGCCAGCGGCGACGGCGATGGGGGTGATCGCCCAGCTCGAGCAGCTCGACCTGATCGACGGCGATACGCAGCAGCACAAAGTGACCGGGAATGGCGACATCCCCAGCCAGTTCAACCGCAAAGACCGCGCCCCGGTCCAGGCTCTTGCCTGGGGCTGGCCAGCCCCAGAGGGCACGCCCCCCGGGGGTGAGCTGGGCCCAATGACGCTTCCGCTCGCGTTGCAGCGGTTCGTCGGCCAGCGACAACAGCGATCCGCGCAGGCGAAACTGACAGCGCGCCCTTGGCAGCAGCCAGCACAACTCCACAGCCGGTTGATGCGCAAGATCGTCTGTCTTGGCGCTGCGACCATCGGTGAGCAGGTCGAACTGCGCTGGTCCAGCCCAGCCACGAAAGACCAGCGTGCGCACCCGTGGTGTGCCGTCGGATGCCACCGTGGCCAACTGCACCCAGCGCGCCGCAGGTGAACGGCCTTCCCGTTGACGGGCTCCGTGCAACAGCGGGCGCCAGGGGGGCAAGGGTTCATTCACGCAGACGCACCAACAGCACGATCCACAGCCTGCAGGGTCGCTCGAGTGTGGGGTGGTCAGCTGATGACAAGGGCCGCAGCATTGCAGATCCTGCTGGTGATCGTGGGGGTCGGCAGGCTGCTCAACAACGGCCTGGGCGCATCATCGGCTCCGGGTGCGGCACCTCACACCAGACTGCTGCTACCGACCGTCACCCAGACATGAGCGCCGCAGCCCTGCCGCCGATCGCCGGTCGCGAGGGCGCGATCCAGGCCCTGATGCAGAACCCGGCTCCCGCGACCGTGCCGGCCCACCTGGATCAGCAGGCGATCCAGTCGGCCTTTGCCTGCGCCCTGCACCTGCACCAGCCGACGATTCCGGCTGGGCCCAACGGGGAGTTGATCAGCCACCTGCAGTGGATGTTCGAGCACCCCGGCATCGGCGACAACCACAACGCGGAGCCGTTTGCGCAGTGCTACCGGCGCATGGCCGATCTCCTACCGCAATTGATCGGCGAAGGCTGTGCGCCGCGCATCATGCTCGATGTCTCGGGCAACCTGCTCTGGGGTGCCGGTCAGATGGGGCGCCACGACATTGTCGAGGCCTGGCGGTATCTGGCCTCCGACCCGGCCATGCAGACCCACGTCGAATGGCTCGGCACGTTCTGGAGCCATGCCGTGGCCCCGTCGACGCCGATCCCCGACCTGAAGCTGCAGATCCTGGCCTGGCAGCAGCAGTTTGCCGGCCTGTTTGGCGATGCCGCTCTGCAGCGCGTCAGGGGCTTCTCACCACCCGAGATGGCGCTGCCCAATCACCCCGACACCCTGTTTGCCCTGGTGCAGGCCCTGCGGGACTGCGGCTACCAATGGCTGCTGGTGCAGGAGCACAGCGTCGAAACCCTTGACGGCGCGTCCCTTTGCCGCGAGCAGACCCTGGTGCCCAACCGCCTGGTGGCCCGCAACAGCAGTGGCGAGACCGTGAGCATCACCGCCCTGATCAAGACGCAGGGCTCCGACACCAAGCTGGTGGGTCAGATGCAGCCCTGCTACGAAGCCCTGGGGCTGGGCCGTCAACCCCTGGGCCACACCACGGTGCCAGCGCTGGTGGTCCAGATCGCCGACGGCGAAAACGGCGGCGTGATGATGAACGAATTTCCCCAGGCCTTCGTGCAGGCCCATCGCCGCATCGCCACCGCAGGCGGCACCACGGTGGCCCTCAACGGCAGCGAGTACCTCGCCCTGCTCGATGAGGCCGGGTTGAACGACGCAGACTGGCCGGCGATCCAGGCTGTGCAGCAGCACAGGCTGTGGCAAGAGGTGGGCGATACGCCCGGTGCTCAGCGGGTCAACGCCGCGATCCAGGCACTGCAGGCCAGCGAACCAGGCTTCGCCATGGAAGGTGCGTCCTGGACCAACAACCTGAGCTGGGTCGAGGGTTACGCCAACGTGCTGGAGCCGATGAACCAGCTGAGCGCACAGTTTCATGCGACGTTTGACCACCGGGTGATGCTGAATCCGGCCATCACCCAGACATGCCACTACCAGGAGGCGCTGCTGCACCTGCTCCTGCTCGAGACCAGCTGCTTCCGGTACTGGGGTCAGGGCACCTGGACCGACCATGCCCGAGAGATCCATCGGCGCGGCATGGCCCTGCTGCACGAGGCAGACCAGAGCAGGTTCTAGCTTGATGGGGCAAGCGAACCCGTGCCCCCATGGCCCACTGGCTGGTCACCGGCTGCAACCGCGGCATCGGACTGGAGCTGTGCCGCCAGCTCGCAGCCCGCGGCGACAGCGTGATCGCCGTGTGCCGCAGCTCTTCAGCCGAGCTCGATGCGCTGGGCCTGCGCGTCGAGAGAGGGATCGAACTCACTGATGAGACGTCGATCAACGACCTGGTGCAACGGCTCGATGGCCTCGCCCTGGCCGGCGCGATCCTCAATGCCGGCATTCTTGAAGCCGACGGACTCGAGCAGCTGAACGCCGCCGGCGTGCGGCGCCAGTTCGAGGTCAACGCCCTGGCCCCCCTGCTGTTGAGCCGCGCCCTGCTGAACAATCTGGGCAGCGGCTCCAAGCTCGCCCTGATCACCAGCCGCATGGGTTCGATCGACGACAACGGCTCAGGCGGGTACTACGGCTACCGGATGTCGAAGACAGCCCTCAACATGGCGGGCCGCTCATTGGCGATCGACCTGCGGCCCCGCGGCATCGCCGTGGCGATCCTGCATCCAGGGATGGTGGCCACCCGGATGGTGGGCTTCACGGGCATCCCGCCCGAAGAGGCTGCTCAGGGGTTGCTGGCGCGCATTCAGGCGCTCGACCTCAACAACAGCGGCAACTTCTGGCATGCCAACGGCGAGCTGCTGCCCTGGTGAGCCCCGAGCGGGGCTGCCTCAACCCTGGCTGAACGCCCCCACGATCGCCATCACCAGCAGCACGGCACTGCTGAGAAAGCTGATGCCAAAACCGGGGCCACGCTTGCCGGGTTCCTGGCGGTAACCGATGCCGTAGGCGACCCGACCGCCCACCCAGACAAAGCCCAGCAGACAAGCCCAGGACGGATTGCTCAGCAGAGCGGCCAACCAGAAGGTGGGTAGGAAGAACACCAGCTGCTCGAGGGTGTTCTGCTGCACCCGCACAGCCCGCTCGAACGCCTCGGGGCCGTTGCTGGCGGGGGGCATCACCTTGTGTTTGACCCGTGCCTGGCCCACGGCCATGGCCGTGCCCTGGTAGGTGATCAACGCGGCCAGGGTGACCACGGCAGGCAGGGCAGGAACGCTCATCGTGGTGACTGCAATCACCCATCCACCTTGCCATGGGCCTCATCAGGGCGTGGCGAAGCCATGCTGGGGGCATGGTTGCTGCGTTGCTGATCCTGCTGGTGATGGTCGCGGTGGGGGTCGTGCTCAATCCCAGCCGCGCCGAGTTCGCCTGGTTTCTGAAGCTCAGGCGCCCCCGCTGGCTGACATTTGAACGGCTGATCCCGTTGATCTGGATTGCCATCTACGGCTGTTTCTACGCCTCAGCGCTGCTGGCCTGGAACGCCAGCTGGAGCTTCGCGCTCATGGCTGGCTACCTGGCGTTGCTGGTGCTGGTGCAGAGCTACACCTGGTTGATCTGCAGGACCCGCCGGCTGGCCAATGGCACCCTGGTTGGCTTTGTCGGCTGGCTCTGGGGTGTGGCCCTTGCGGTGGTGGTGGCGCGCGCCTCAACGGCAGCATTGGTGCTGCTGATCCCCTATCTGCTCTGGAGCCCGGTGGGCACCCTGGTCACCTGGCAGATGCAGCGGCTGAACCGCTGAACACGAATGGGGCTCACTGGCCCGCCCCCTGCGGGGCACAGTTGCGCAGACTGCCCTGCAGCGACACCTGCAGATCGCTCCAGTTGTTGGCTGGGTACAGCGCCTGGAACGCCGCCTGGTTGGCATTGAGCACAGTCAGCGCCTGTGCCCGCAGGCTGCAGGCCGAGGCTGAATCGTGTTGACGCAATGCCGCCAATGCGTTGTTGAGCAGGTTCTGCAGAACCTGTTGTTGTTCAGCGGTCGCCTGGGGATCAAAGGTCTGAGCCCTCACCGCAGAGACGGTGATCAGTGGCAGCAGCACAAGGGCAACACGGTGCATGGGCTGGGAATCCTGAGGCGTCATGTCCGTGTTAGCGACGGGCAAGCCGTCTGGCATGGCAGGGGCCATCAATCGCTGAGCGGTGGGCCTCAGCTCTGCGGCTCAAAGGCATAACCATCCATCGCAATCACCTGGTCACTGATGCCACGGTGAAAAGCACGGGGTGCGGCATCAGGCCCGGCTGCGCCAACAGCCGTGAACAGCGGCAGCAGGTGTTCATCGCGAGGATGGGCCCGCAGGGCATCCGGGTGGCTCTGGCGGTAAGCCAGCAGCGCGTTCACCTGTTGACCCATGACCTGGGTGTGGATCCAGTCGGAGAACCTCTGGGCGTCGTCGGTGTTGATGGCCAAGCCGCTACTGGCCCGCTGCCAGTCGTTCAGGTTGTGGGTGACATTGCCTGACGCCAGGATGAGCCAACCCCGCTTGGTCAGCGGTGTCAGAGCCTGGCCGATGCGGTAGGCATGCTGGGGGCCGGCGTGATGCTGGATGGACAGCGGCACGATCGGCACCGGTGCTGCAGGAAAGAGATACCGCAGCGGCACCCACGCTCCATGGTCCAGCCCTCGCCGGTCATCGCTGAGGCAGGGCAACCCAGCTGCATGGAGAGCGATGACGACCTCCTGCGCAGCCTCGGGGCTGCCACTGGCTGGGCACTGAATTGCATGCAGTCTTGGATCGAAGCCGCTGAAGGCGTGAATGGTCTCCAGCTGAATGGCCGTGCTGACGGTGGGCACGGTGGTCTCCCAATGGGGACTGATCACGAGCACGGCTCGTGGCCGGGGCAGATCACGGGCCAGAACCTTCAGCGCATCCCCTGCGGCACCGGGCTCCAGGGCGAACATCGGCGAGCCATGGGCAACGAACAGAACCGGAAGTGTGATGTCCATCGCGGCTCGTGGCTGCCTTGAAGGGAAGGATCAGACTGTGACGGTCTGGCGCTGCCGTTGCCAAGACGGCACCAGAAGGTGCCTAACTGTCGTCGGTGTAACCCATCCATGCCTTCGCTCCATCAGGATGGTGGTGGCGCGGATACCCCTCTTGAAAGAAATCAGTTTTGTTGAGGTGATGGTCCGCACGCTGGCTCGGATCGCAGCCGTCAGCGGCATTCTGGCGCTGCTGGTCTGGCTGACCTGGGTGATGCTCGACCTCAAGCACCTGCAGTCGGGGTTCACGCTTCCGTGAGGCCCGCCGCAGGCCGCCGACTCAGGCCACAAAGCGGCCATAGAGCCAGCGCACGAAACCGCCGAGCAGCGGTACCGGGCCAAACGTGGGGCCCACAAAATCGAAGTAGTCGCGGTGGTCGACGATGAGGCCCCTGTCGTTGAAGCGCAGCCTTGTCGCACCGGGGTAAATGAATTCGATCCCCTTGATCTTGAGGCCCATCGTCCATTCCACAAAAGCGCAGTCGCCGGTGACGGCGATCGCGCCGGGAGTCAGAAACACCGCATCGCAGCGCTGCAACAGTCCCTCCTGAGCCTTGAGGTAGGCGTCGATGCCCCGGTGCTCCTGGGTCGGATCCTGAAACTGCACGTCGTCGGCATAGGCGGCCCGCCACTGGGCCTCGCTGGGGGCCGGGGCGTCATAGGGCTTGGTGAACAGGGCCCGCAGAGCTTCTGTATCCATCGCAGGACATGCTTGAAGGCGGCCAGCCTATGGAGCCCAGGGGGCCGGCCGTAGCCTCAGGGCAACTGCCGAACCCCAATGACTCTGGCGCCCCCGGCCCTGCGCACGATCGAGGTGGCCCTGCAGGCCAACCCCTATCCGATCGTGATCGGCAGCGGCGCCCTGGCGACCCTGGGCGAGCAGATCAGGGCGCAGGGGTTCAAGGCGGGCACCAAGGTGCTGGTGGTGACCAACCCGGTGGTGCACGACCACTACGGCGCCGCATGCCTGGCCAGCCTGCAGCAGGCCGGCTTCGATGCCGGCGTCCTGGTGATCGAGGCCGGCGAAGACCAGAAGACTCCGGCCACCGTGGGGCTGATCCACGACGCCGCGTTCGCCCGCAAGCTCGAGCGCGGCTCGCTGATCGTGGCCCTGGGCGGCGGGGTGGTGGGCGACATGGCCGGATTTGCAGCCGCCACCTGGCTGCGGGGCATCGCCGTGGTGCAGGTGCCCACCACCCTCTTGGCGATGGTCGATGCGGCCATCGGCGGCAAGACCGGGGTGAATCACCCCGGCGGCAAAAACCTGATCGGCGCCTTTCACCAGCCCCGTCTGGTGCTGATCGACCCCATGGTGCTGGCCACCCTGCCGGTGCGCGAATTCCGTGCCGGCATGGCCGAGGTGATCAAGTACGGCGTGATCAACGACGCCCCCTTGTTTGCCGAGCTCGAAGCAGCGGCAGCCCGCGACCCCGAAGCGGGTCTCGCCAGTGAGTCCGCCGTGGGGCCAGCGCTGCTGCAGCGGCTGCTCGAGCGCTCGGCCGACGCCAAGGCCCGCGTGGTGGCCGCCGATGAACGGGAGGGGGGCCTGCGGGCGATCCTCAACTACGGCCACACCCTCGGCCATGTGGTCGAGGCCCTCTGCGGCTACGGCACCTACCTGCATGGCGAAGCCGTGGGCCTGGGCATGCTGGCCGCCGGGGGCATCGCCTGCGCCATGGGGCTCTGGAGCGCCGAAGATGTGGAGCGGCAACGGCTGCTTGTGCTCGCTGCCGGGCTGCCTCTGAAGATGCCGGCTCTCGATCCGCAGGCCGTGCTCGCGTGCCTCCAGGGCGACAAGAAGGTGCGCGACGGCAAGCTGCGTTTCGTGTTGCCCACCGGCATCGGCACGGTGGTGATCCGCGACGACGTCGATGCCGGCACGATCACCGCGGTGATGGCCGGCCTGACAGCCTGAGGCCGCTGAAACCCCATCCGTCAGCGCCATCGGTTGCGCGGCGGCGGCCCCTCGCCCTGCAGCAGTTGCCGCTCCCAGCGGTTGAGTTGACGCAGCAACAGCCCAGCGGCGATCAGGAGCACCACAAGGCTGATCTTCAAGGGCAGTCCCAGGGGAAACCCTGCCAGGATCACGTCGGCGCCGATCGCCGCGACGATCAGCGGCCGCAGCGCTCGGAGGCGCCGCAGCGCCCCCGAGCAGGCATGGCAGTGGCGCGTGTGGGCCTGCCAGCGCTCGAGCAGCGGTTCACGGAGCTGACGCGGCGGCAGGCTCTGGGCTGGAAAGGGCACACCAGCCACCTCGCGCACCCAGCGGTGCAGCGCCCGTACGTACACGTCAGAGGAAGTGGGCAGGTAACAGGCCTGCTCGATGCGGTCGCTGCCGCCCCGAGCCGCCAGGGTGCGCTCCTGCCAGTGCAGAAAGATCTGGTCGTCTTCCAGCACGGTGTGATTGCCGATGTGCTGCAGCCAGCGGGGCCGCAGGCCCACCAGCAGCTTCGGGAGCTGTGAACTGAACTGGAACGGGAAACGGGCAAAGATGCGGCACTCCCCGGGACGGATCGGTGTGGCGTAAACCACCGTGAGGATGCGGCCAAAGCCTTTGGCGGTCAGGTCATGCCACATCAGGCAAGGCCCCACAAAGGTGGTGTGCTGACTGCCCAGGCGCCCCCTGCGCGGGCCCTCGGGCCAGAAGGCGGTGAAACCCTCGGCTCCGAAGCCGGTCAGCTCGGCCTCCACCGGCGCTGCGTTCTCGCGGCGGCCGACGGTGCGGTGGTGGGTGAAGGGCACATGGCTGACATCGAGCACGTTCTCGAGCACGGTCAGCGCATCCATCGGCAGATCGCGAAACGTGCCCTGCACCAGCCACCCCGGTTCCTCAAGCGGGGGCACCAGCGGCAGGGGCATGGCAGCAGCGGTGGCGGGATCCCCTGTAAACACAAACAGCAGCCCCTGCGCCTCGGCCGTGGCGAAGCTCTGACAACGGGAGCGACGGCTGGCGCCAGCGGTCTGTTGCTGCTCAGGCGAAGCCTGCGGAATCAGCGTGCAGCGGCCATCGCCGCCGAAACTCCAACCGTGATACGGGCACTCAAGCTCACCGCGGGCATTGATGCGGCCCTCGCTCAGCGGCACCAGCCGGTGAGGGCAGAGATCGGCAAAGGCGCGCCACTGACCGCTGGCAGGCTCATGCCACAGGACCAGATCAGTGCCAAGGAGGGTGAAGGACGTGGGCTGGCGCCGGTCCAGATCGTCCAGATAGGCCACCGGATACCAGCGCCGTTGCCAGTGCTCCTGCCAGCCGTGGGCAGCCCGAGTCGGAGCGACTGTGATCTCGTTCACCATCACGGTGCAGGAACGCTTGCGTGCTGCCAGCCTGGCGCCAACGCCCCCCGTTCCGTGCCATGGCCCTGATCCACCGCGACAGCCCCTATCCCCACTGGGAATTTGTCGACCCCGGCTGCGGTGACCTGTTGCGGCTGGTGCCCGAGCGCGGCGGACTTGTGACGGGCTGGCGCTGCAGCGGCAACGAGATTCTCTACTTCGATGCCGAACGCTTCGCCGACCCGGCCAAGTCGGTGCGTGGCGGCATTCCGGTGCTGTTTCCGATCTGCGGCGGCCTGCCCGGCAACCGGCTGCCGCTGCCCAGGGGCACGTTTGAGCTGCCCCAGCATGGCTTTGCCCGCGACCAAAGCTGGCAACTGAGCGAGCTGCCCGATGGCTCGGGTGTGCAACTGCAGCTCACCGACAGTCCCGAGACGCTGCGCGCCTATCCATTTGCGTTTGGCCTGACCCTGGAACTGCGGCTGGAGCCGGGGGCCCTGGCCATCAGGGCAACGGTGGCCAACCACAGCGACGACCCCATGCCCTTCAGCCTTGGGCTGCACCCCTACTTCGAGGTGAGTGATCTGGCCGTGGTGGGCTTCGACGGGTTACCCGAGCGCTGCTTCAACCACCTGACCATGGCCGAGGACACGACCACCACCCAGATCGAGCAGCTGGAGGAGGGCATCGATCTGCTGGTGCGACCCAGCGGCAACGTGCGGCTGATCGATCAGGTCAGTGGCCGCAGGATCACGTTGCAGACCAGCCATCCGCTGGATCTGGTGGTCCTGTGGAGTGATCCGCCCCGGCCCATGGTGTGCCTGGAGCCCTGGAGCGGCCCCCGCTCGGCCCTGATCAGCGGCGACCGCCGCCTTGAGCTGGCGCCGGGCGCCAACATGGCCCTCACCACGCGCTATCAGGTGTCATGACCCTCGCGATCAGCGGAGCCTCGGGCAAGACCGGTTGGCGCATCGCCGATGAGGCCCTGCAACGTGGGCAGGCGGTGCGCGCGATCCTGCGGCCCGGGTCGGTGCTGCCCGCTGCCCTGCAGGGCCGTGATCAGCTCGAGGTGGTGCGCACCGAACTCGGCAACGCCACCACCCTGACCGAGGCGCTGCGGGGTTGCAGCGCCCTGGTGATCGCCACCGGGGCGCGGCCGTCCATCGATCTGGCCGGCCCTTTCAAAGTGGATGCCCTGGCCATCCGCGATCAGATCCAGGCCTGCAGGGCGGCCGGCGTGTCGCGCGTGGTGCTGGTGAGCTCGTTATGCGCAGGGCGCTGGCTGCACCCGCTCAACCTGTTTGGCCTGATCCTGGTGTGGAAGCGTCTCGGTGAACGATGGCTCGAGCAGAGCGGCCTCGCCTGGACGATCGTGCGCCCCGGGGGCCTCAGCGAAGACGACAGCCGCGCTGAGGCCGAGGGGATTGTCTATTCAGGGCCCGACGTCCAGGAAAGCGACAGCATCCCCCGGCGGCTGGTGGCCCGCGTGTGCCTTGATGCGCTCGAAACGCCAGCAGCGATCGGCCGCATCATCGAGGTCACCAGCAGCACCGCTCAGCCGCAGACAGCACTCAACCAATGGCTGTCGGCGCTCGCCTGAGCCGCAAGCTCCCGGATCAGCGGCGGTCCTCGGGCTGATCCGACAGAAACAGGCTGGCCTTGATCCGACGGTCGGCCGGGCGTTCCAGAGCGATCCAACGGAATGCTCCCAGCCCGGCCGGATCAACCAGCCGCAGCAGCGCCTCCCGTGCTGCCAGGGCTTCGGCCAACCGATCGGGCGGGCACTGCTGCAATCCATGCAGACGCTGGGCCAGTCCGAGAGCCAGCAGCGCCTCCCCCTGCAGGCGCTGACCCAGGGGCAGCCAGCCGCAGGCGCGGGCATCGGCCTCGAAGGTCTCGAGGCACAGATGGGCGGTCAGATCCCAGTGGCCGGGATCGCGCAGGGGGTCGCCACTGGCCTGCTGGTCGCGGTAGGCGATCAGGGTGCCTTCAGCGCGTGAGGCAAGGTTGTAGCGACGGCTTTCAAGCGCATAGTCGACCACCAGCAGCACCCCCTGCCCCAGGGCTGCGGCGGCATCGGCCAGCCAGGGAGCCACGGCAGTGTGGATCTCGGTGGTCCAGCCTGACGGCAATGTGTGCTCCGCCAGGAGCCCACGCAGCTGCAGCTGGCGCCACTCGGCTGCATCGGCCTGCGGGTCCAGGGGTTCGCCGGACTCCAACCGCAACGCGAGCCCTGCTGAGCCAGCCTCGTCGAGCACCACCAACTGCCGGCGCCAGTGCGTCCCGTCCCACTGCACCCGCGCAACGGCCAGGGCATCGAGCACCTCATGGGCCAGCAGCACACCCTCGACCGGTGCGGCCGCCAGGTCGGCAAAGCTGGCCCAGCGCCGCGGCAGGGGGCAATCGTCAAGACGCTGGCGCTGCCGCCTGGCCATGCCGGCATTGGGCTCGATCAGCACCAGCTCGAGCTGCCGGCTGAGATCGGGCCAGCCCGCCACCAGCTCCCGGGCCAGGTCGGCCGCCAGATCGCCTTCCCCCGGTCCGGCTTCGATGAGGCTGAGGCGGCGACCAGGCAACTGCTGCAACCATTGGGCGATCTGAGGCGCCACCAACGCTGCAAACTGCGGCCCCAGCGAGGGTGAGGTCGCAAAGTCGCCCCTGGGGCCCACCCGCAACCGGCCGCTGCCGTAGGCGCCATGAACGGGATCGTGC
>RGUW01000291.1 GCA_010027605.1 Synechococcaceae bacterium WB9_2_112
GCTGCTGGCGAAGTCTTTCGGCAGATCGATCGAAACAGTGAATTTCTGATCGCTATAGTTTGGATCGCCGCCATAGACGCCGGCACTGTTGGCAGCGGCAACTGAGTAGGTGACGGTCTTGCCATTGATGGTGGTTGAACCGACGTAGGGAGCGCCGGTGAGGCTGCTGGTGCCCACTTGCAGTGCCGGGGAGGTGAACAGCAGCGTGTTGTCGATATAAACCCTGAAGGTTTCGCTTTCCCAGCTGTCGATCTGCCAGAACTCAAAGCTGATGCGGCTGTGGTTGTTGTTGAGGCTGAGGGTGGTGCTGCTGCTCTGGCTGCTGCCATACAAACCGAGAACCGTTTCAGATCCGAACGTGGTGCCGCTGTCGTAACTGTTGTTGGAGAGGGTGGTGGTGGGTGTGTTGCCATCCGGCTGTCCCGGGAGCCATTGCTGGTATCCAGCCAGAGCGAAGTTTGCGTCGTTGGTGGTGGTGCCGCCATCGCCGCTGATCCACTGCCAACCCTGGGCGGGCTCGTTGCTGGTGTCGGTTTGGTAGAGGCCCAGCCACAGGTTTTGGGTGTTGGTCTGGCGTGCAAACCAGCCCCCGATCTGCAGTTCCTCAAGGCTGCCGAGGCGGGCCAGATATCCCGCCTGTCCGGCCACGCTGCTGGTTTCCGCAGTGGCGAGGGCGGCATTGAACGCCCTCTGGGTGCTGTCTGTTGTGTAGTAGTGGCCGCTGCGGGCGCTGTAGGCCCGGCCCGCTTGATCAATGATCAGCGTATTGCCGGCGGCACTGCTCTGGCTGATGCTGCTGCTGAGGCTCGATGGCACTGCCAGGGCCGAGGAGCCGAATTCCACCAGGTAGCGCTGGCTGGTGCTGACGGTGGTGGTGTTGTAGCCGGATGCCGTGAGGCTGTTGCCACCGGCATTGATGCTTTGGCCCTGCAGGGGGCCGCTGCTCCAATAGAAGGAGCCGCCCACGGCTTTGGCACCAGCCCAGGCTTCGTTGAGCCCGGCTTTGGCCAGAAGCGCCCGGGCGATGCGCTGTGAGGTGGTGTCTGCTGTGGTGGCCAGGTAGCCGCTTTGGCCGGCCACCGTGAGGTTGCTGGCTTCACTGCCGGCATTGCTCCAGGTGGCGGCGCCGGTGGAGAGGCCGATGTAATGGCCGGTGCTGAGGTTGTAGTAGTAATCCTTGCTGCCGCTGGTCACCTTGTTGGCGAGCAGGTTGATGTGCAGGGATGCACTGGTTTCGTCGTTGCTGTTGCTGTTTCCTGCTCCGCCTTTGTGCACGGCGAAGAGCAGTTTTTCTCCCGAGGACAACAGGATCTGCTCCAGGCTGGAGCGGGTGGCGCCGGCCGGATCGCTGCCACCCACCGATCCGCCGGCGTCGAGCTCGCTGATGGTGCCGTTGGCCGCCACCTTGAACACTTTGTAGGTGGTGCTGGTTTCGCTGCGGCTCTTCCAGAATCGCGCATCGATGCCGTAGATGCCATCGGTGGCCGCGGTGAATTGGGCGACGGCCGGGTAGCGGCTGCCCGGTGAGAAGGTCACCTCACCGGGGCGGTAGGTGGCGCTGCCATCGACGAGTTTCTGGTAGGTGTCGGGCAGGAAGCTGATGCTGCCCCAGTCGG
>RGUW01000292.1 GCA_010027605.1 Synechococcaceae bacterium WB9_2_112
TTGTCGATGCGGGCCTTGATCTGGGCATCCCTTAGCAGTGTCTGACAGCTGAAGTTCACCTGACTGCGCGCCAGGGGAATGTTGAGGGTGGCCAGGGCCAACAGGCTGCTCTGGCTGCCGATGCTGCTGTTGTTGGCGTTGGGCGCAACGTTGACGTTGTATCCCCATTGGTCGGGATAGGCACCAGCCGACAACGACAGGCTCGGGAGGGCACCGCTGTCGGAATTGCAGCGCAGCACCCCCTGGTCAATCGACACGCGCGATCCCTGCGGGAATTGCTGGGTGGGGGCCAGATAGATCTGGCTTATCGCTGCCCCGCTGGAGCCGACGATGAAACCGCAAACGCCGGCCGCCAGCGGGAGCAGACGCGCAGCATGAAGAGCCCCTGGGATGAAACGCCGCATAGGAAAAAATCGCGACTGGGGTCGAGAACGGAGTACGAAATGGTGCGTGTGGCCCCTGAGGCCAGACGCATTTGGGTGGGACGCAGTCGGATCAGTTGCTCGGCCTGCTCCACCGGCAAAGGAACCAGAGCGGCGCTGGACCTCCCGTCTTGGTTGATCACTGTGAACACCTGCAGGCTCAGCTCGATGCTTCGCTCACTGGTGTTGCTGAGTTGGATCGCCCCTTTGCTGCGGGGAAGGGTGAGTGGGGCTTGGGTGAAACCAAGGGCAGGGAGGCACGACCGAACCAGCAGCAGTGCCCCCAACCCCGCCACCACGGCGTGGCTGAATCGCATCAGAGGCCGTCGTAGCAGCTCACGGTCGCCGTGGCGGTGTACGTGCCATTGGCAAAGCGGCTGTTGTTGTTGGTGGTGCTGAAGCGCACGTGCATCGGCGTGGCGGCCATGGAGCCGTCGGTGCCGAGGTTGGTCTGAGCTGATGTGGCCCAGGTACCGCTGCTGCCAAGCCGCACCTGGGAGGTGGTGGCCTGGGTGCCCCCAGCAAGGGTGGGGTTCTCTACCTTCACAAACGCGGTGCTGGTGAGGTTGCTGGTGGCTGCAACCGTTGCTGCCGCCAGGGTGCCGTTGTAGTTACCGCCTTCCGCCACATCGGAGGTGATCAGGCTGCGGTTCGTACGCACGGCCATCGAACCATCGGTGGTGGTTAACGAGCAGGAGTTGCTCACCAGGGCCTGGCCGAAATTCACGGTTTGGTTTGGCCCCACCTGGGCCACGGCCACCGATGAGAACAGACCGATGCAACCCAAGCCGGCAATGGACGCGGCGAGCGTGAAGCGGCCGCGGATCAATCGATGCGCAACAACTAAAGCCATGGCTGTTGGACAACAGAACGAAATGTGCCTCGCGAGCTTCACGAGGGGCCAGAGCCCTGGCAGGCCAATCAGCAAACCTGCCGCAGGGGTGGAACTGAATCGCTGATTTAGGTGCCAATCACCTTGGCTAAGAGAGGGCTATGGAGCCTCTTGCCACTCCACCGCCGACAACCGATGCAGCCGCCTTGGTGCTGCCCCTGGAGGCCGTGGGTCTGGCGGATCTGGCGGATGTGGGCGGCAAAAACGCCTCCCTTGGGGAGCTGATCCAACAGCTCAGCCAGGAGGGGGTGAATGTTCCCGGGGGCTTTGCGGTCACCGCCGCGGCCTAC
>RGUW01000293.1 GCA_010027605.1 Synechococcaceae bacterium WB9_2_112
AGGGCAGCTGCGTGCGGGCATGGCCGGCCAGCACGCGCGAGCGCTGGTAGGGAACGGTGTGCAGCCCAAACGTCTCCAGGTACTCCGGCGCGTTGAGCAGCGCATCCACCAGACCCTCGAGGCCCTGGTTGGCAATCACGATCGACCAGGCAATCCGCTCCTGATCGCCGTGCACCTCGCGGCCGAGCACGCGGCCGACGATCTGCTCCACCACCTGATAGTTGCTGTTGCAGCGATAGAAGCCCTCGCGGAACTTGCGTGACAGCAGCAGACCACGGATGAACTCGCGGGTGTTGATGTCACCGTTGCGGAGCTTCATCTCCAGCATCGGCTCGCGATCCACCTTGAAGGCATGGAAGAAGATCTGGCGGTAGGCGCTCTCGATCTGCTCATCCACATCCACCTGGGTGCGGGGAGCTTCATCACCACCAACGGCGAAATTATTCACCCGGGCGTTCTGAGTGATCGGCTTGGCGGCGAGCAGCGGCAATGCCATGGCAACGGGGAAAAACCACCGGGGAAATTAGGCAGCGCCGCTGCAACTTCTTCGCCAGCCAGCCAAGAGCACACAGAGCTTCATGGCCGGCTTCACGTTGCGCAACACCCGCTCAGCCGTCAAGCCAGTGGGAAGGGAGCTCGTGGCTGTAATCCTCGGTGCGCTCGAAGTGAAATGGCCCCGCCAAGGATCCCCACAGCTGCTCGTGGGTGGCGGGGTCATGGCCGCGATCAATCGTGCGCATGCCGGCGGCATTCAGTTCAAAGCTGCTCACCAGATACGACGTGGCCCCCTTGCGCTCCACCAGGCAGCGGCAGCCCGGCTCCACCTCGCCACGGAAGCCGTCGGCCGTTTCCTGCACCACGTAGGCACAGCCCTCCAGGGGGCGCAGGTCGGCAGCGCTGATCGAGGCACGCTTGGCGGCATCCTCCACCGCTCCCCAGAACCGCTGGTCATCGGCAATGGCCTGGTTGTGGATGATCAGGCCATCACCCTGCCGCTCAGCCCGAAGCACCCGGATGCGGTAAGGGGCCGCGGGGTTGATGGCGTACGACTGCTCCAGCAGCAGGGAGCCCGGCTGCAGCTGCGGCAGGGGCCTGAACTTCACCAGGATGTGGGCGTAAAGGGGGGGGTTCTCGAAGGCCTGCTGCTGATTGCTGAAGCCGGCGCTCAGCTGACGCAACAGTCGGGCGAGGGGAGTGGACATCGCCGGAGACGGGGTTCGCCGGATCCTATGGGCTGCGCCTCAGGGCCCGAGCAGGCGAATGCGGAAATCAGCCACCTGGGCCGCCATGGCAGGGTCGCTGAGCATGAAGGGGTGATCAGCGCAGGCTTCGAGGGCCTGCTGCTTTCTGAGCTCATGGCGTTGCTCAGGGCTCAGCTCGGACCCGGCGTCGGTGCGCTCCAGCTGCCGCCAGGCCTGGTCGAACAGCATCGCGAAGCTGTCGGGGTTGTTGAACAGCTGGCCCGGCTTGTCCGGAATCGGAAGGGGCATGGCGCGTGTTTCCATTGCAGCCCGAGGCTGCCTGCAATGCCAGGACCCAGATTTGAACTGGGGACACGGCGATTTTCAGTCGCCTGCTCTACCAACTGAGCTATCCCGGC
>RGUW01000294.1 GCA_010027605.1 Synechococcaceae bacterium WB9_2_112
ATTGAGCGCGAACTCTGTCCATAGGTTGCATAAAAAACGATGAACAACCGTTTCACCCCACTGGATGAGCGCCGCCAGCACTTCGCCGCGCATGGGTGGTTTGCTGGCAGAGAAGATGATGTGCCATCGCCACCCGAAGCAGATCCACTTGCGTCAGCTCAGCAGCGCCGCTGGCTGCGGGAGAGCATCACGGAGCGGTCCATAGCTTTGAGGTAGATGAACCTCTACCTATGAGTCCACCCCGCGAACCGCTGATGCGTGTGTCGGGCCTGGTGCCAGCCGATCACTTGCTGCAGCTGCAGCAGATTGGCGGCCGTGATGGTGTGAGCTGTGGCCTGCGGCTGGTAGTGGCTGCGGGCCTGGCTGCGCTGGAAGGCCAGAGCCCCTCGCTGAGCGAGGCGGTGGACCACCTGGATCGTGTCGCGGCAGAGCTGGCTACCGTCACAGGCCGCCGGACGCCCTGCGGTGCCTGGTGGTGCCCCAGCGAAGCCGCCGCGCCAGAAGCCGATCAGCTCGACCCGCGTGGTGATGTGATCGCAACGCCCACTGGCGTAGTGCTGGTGGCCGGCACTTCCTCCCTGTCGGTTGATCTGCAGGCCGGGCAACTGGCTGTGATCGCAGCAGGCCGTGAGCTGTGCGGCCCTGTTGACGTACAGCTGTTGGCGCCCGCTGTTGCGTTGATCGCCCCTGCGCTGTTGGGTTTGGCTGCTGCTGGCCCTGGCCGCCGCGAGCTGGGCTGTGGCCTGGCGGTGGAGCGGCTGGGCAGCGATGAGGTGAGCATCACCCTGCAGGGCCTCGGCCCGGTGGTGCCTGCAGCTGTGGCCTGGAGGTGGAGCGCTGAGATGCACGGCCTCGTTGCCCGTGGCCTGGCTACATCCGTTGCCACCCGCACCGCGCTGAATCGGCAGCTGGAGGTGGTCGGATGACAACCATCACCCGCGCTGCACAATCCAGGCCGCAAACCGTCAACGAGGCAGAGCGCACCGTTGACCTGGTGATCGCCAGCGATGCACCGATTGATGGGCTCAGCCTGTCACTGGATCGGATGCCAGCCCATGGCCCTGGCCCGTTGCCTGTGCTGCTCAGCCATGAGAACCGCACCGCTGCGATGGCAGGCCGGCTGGAGGGGCTGCGCATCGAACGTGGCAGGCCCTCGCTGTTGATCGGCACTGCCCGATTCACGGATGCACCGGCCGCTGATGAAGGCTGGCAGCTGGCACGCTCCGGCTCAAACGTGAGCATCGGGGCAAGCATCCAACCCGATTCAATCCAGCGCTCTGGCGATCACGACACCGCTACCAGCTGGCGGATTCATGAGGCCAGCCTCGTGCCCGTTGGCGCCGACCACCTGGCCGTTACACGTTCACTCCACACACAAGAAACAACCGTGACCGATTCCACTGTTCAGACCACTGAAGAACAACCCGCTGAACTCACCCGCGAACAGCGCAAGGCTGAAAAGGTCGAGCTCGCTATTCGCCGCGCTGCGGCCTACACAAAGCTCGATGAGCCCACCATTCAGCGCATCATCGAAGAGCATCGCGGCGATCAGGAGGCCGCAACCGTCGCCCTCGTCCGTGCCCACCGCCTG
>RGUW01000295.1 GCA_010027605.1 Synechococcaceae bacterium WB9_2_112
GAGAGAATCGGACGAGTTCAGCGTCTGAGCGCCATTAGACAGCGCCGCGTTGAACGTGTCGTTCCCAGCACCGCCCGTGAAAGCCGCGCCGCTATCCACACCAGTAGTGAGCGTGAAAGTCTGGCCGCCAGTACCGATCGGAGCGCCGTTGTTGGTGTTGATCAGGTTCAGCGCAGCGGTAACCGTGGCCGTGCTGGCAGTCACACCACTCAGAATGCTGGTGGCGTTGGTCACGCCAAGGTTTTTCTCACCGTAAGCCTGGGCAACAGTCACCTTGTTGTTGAACAGGTCGCGGCTGGTCACGCCTTCGGCGCTGCCGCTGGACGGGAAGCTCACAACTGCGCTGATCATTTCGGTGATCACGCTACCCGGGGTCGCACCGCGAGCGTCGAGCTTGGCGGTCCAGAAGTCCAGGCCACCGGTGTCGGCAGCGCGGCCGAGCACGTTCACGTAGAAGCTCGAGATGATTTCACGGTTCGTCAGGAACAGCGGGAAGTACGCGCGCGCCGGTGCCGTAGCGAACATGTCATTGGCGATCTGCGTCATGGCAGCAGCGGTGCCGCCCAGCGTGTCGAGTCGACCCACCCAGAAGGCCAGGCCGTCACCGTCCGGTGCGCGGCCGAACAGGGCCACATACAGTTGGGAAACCTGAGTGCGCATTTGCACGGTAATAGCCATTAGAAGCTCCTAAAGCGTGATGAGAATGTGATAGAGGTGATCAAAGCGCCCCGATACCGGGCACCTCGGGGCAGTATACCGACCCAAGAGGCGCCTTAAAACGGTTGCTAACCAGAAAGTCTGGATCACCCATGCGGAGTGTTGCGTTACGTAGCGTGATTACAACATGCTCGGGCCCCATGCCCGTTCACGTTCCTGATGCTAGCACAGGGAAACTGCGTTCAAAGCCGCTCGCAATCAAGCGTTACCGCCAGTTGATGCGCAGAAGCTACACCTTTGTTACGCCCGGTTTCAGGCTGGCACCAAAACCCGCAGGTCTTGTTCACACCTTGTCAAGTTTGCCCGCGTGGCCGGCGCAAGGCCCTGCGCCAGCGCAGCACCGGCTGCTCTGCATAGCGCTGCGTAACCACGGCCAGCACCACACTCACAACAGCCAGCACCACCCACCCCGGCACAGCCTGCGCCACAGCGTCTGGCGCCACGGCTGCAGCATTGGTGTGGCCAATGGGCCAGCCCAGCAGGTGCGAAAGCCAGATGAGCAAAAAGTGGTTGAGGAACACGCCATACGACGCATCACCGGCCAGATGGTTGGCGCGCTGCAGCAGTGTGGGTGCGGGTTGGGCTATGGGTGCCTGCTGCCTGGTTGGCATGCCAACCATTGCGAGCACATGCACCAGCGGCACACCCAGCCCCCATCCCAGCAGCACCTCTTGATGAAACGGCGCGGCGTGCAGGCCCTTGTGGCGCAGCAGCAGGTAAATGCCCAGCGCCAGCACCGGTGCGGCCAGCGCCAGCGCATGCGCCCACCGCGGGCGGCTGCGCTGCCAGGCAAACAGCAGCATGCCCACGCCAAACACCCACAGCACGCCGGGGATGAGGCGGTAGCCAAACCAGTCGGTGTTGAGCCAGTGC
>RGUW01000296.1 GCA_010027605.1 Synechococcaceae bacterium WB9_2_112
CTGGTGATCTTCATGAACGCTGGCTTCGCCATGGTTGAAGCAGGGATGTGCCGCCAGAAGAACGCCGTCAACATCCTCGCCAAGAACCTGATCGTGTTCGCCCTCGCGGCAACGGCCTATTGGTTCATCGGCTACAAGATCATGTACAACGCCAGCTGGGTGATTCCCGGTTGGTTCAAGTTCGGCGGTCTGTTCTTCGACCCCACCGTCACCCCTGAAATGGTGACGGACGGCAAGCTGGTTCCCAGCGTTGATTTTCTGTTCCAGCTGGCGTTCGCCGGCACCGCCGCCACAATCGTGTCCATCAAGTTTGGCGAGTTCATTATCTTCTCGCTGGTGCTCGTGGGCGTGCTCTACCCCATCTCCGGCTCCTGGCAGTGGAACGTGGGTGAGGGCTGGCTCAACAAGCTGGGCTTCATCGACTTCGCCGGCTCCACCGTTGTGCATTCCTTCGGTGCCTGGGCTGGTTTGGTGGGCGCCATGCTGCTCGGCCCCCGCATCGGCAAGTTTGTGGATGGCAAACCACCCTGGGCTGCTTGATCCTGTGGATCGGCTGGTATGGCTTCAACCCCGGGTCCTGGCTGTCCATGGCCCCTGAGGTGCCTTACATCGCCGTCACCACAACCCTCGGCGCCGCCGGCGGTGGCATCGCCGCCACCCTGGTGAGCCAGTTCACCGGTGGCAAGCCCGACCTCACCATGACCATCAACGGCATCCTGGCCGGGCTGGTGGGCATCACCGCCGGTTGCGATGGCTTCTCCATGCCCGGCGCTTGGGTGGTGGGCTTCATCGCGGGCGTGCTGGTGGTGTTCTCGGTGGCGATCGTGGACAGCCTCAAGATCGACGATCCCGTGGGTGCGTTCTCTGTGCACGGCACCTGCGGAATTTGGGGCACCCTGGCCGTGGGCCTGTTCAACGAGGGCAAGGGCCTCTTCTACGGCCACGGTTTCGCCCAGCTGGGCTACCAGGTCGTGGGTGTGTTGGCCTTTGCGGTGTTCGCGATCGTGACCTCCTACATCGCTTGGTCGGTGATCGGCGCCATCTTCGGTGGCATCCGCGTCACCGAGGCGGAAGAGAAGGAAGGCCTCGACATCGGTGAGCACGGCATGGAGGCCTATCCCGATTTCGCCTCTGCCAAGTGATCGCTTGATCCAACGTTCGTTTCAAGCCCGCCGCAAGGCGGGCTTTTTTTGTTCAAACCGAACAGAACCGGGCCCGGGCCGAGGCACACGATGGCGAATCACGCATCGGGGGCGATGGCCTGCGGGTTCTGCGGTTCACGCCTGATCAGCAAAGCGGCCCGTGGCCTTGAATGCTGCGGCTGCGGCAGGCCCTTGCTGCAGAGCAGGGTTGAGGCCTCCCCCCGCCTGTCGCTGCGGCAGCGGCTGTTGGCGGGGCTGGTGTGCGCGGGCAGCTTGCCCCTGGTGGGGGCGATTGTGGCCACCGATCAGCTGCGTGGTGCCGGGGAAGCCGGCGGTGGCGCGGCCCTAGCTGTGGGCCACGCCGCGGCGGCGCCACAGTCGCCACAGCTTCTCCAGCTCCAGGTAAAGGAACAACAGCAGGCTGAAGCCCACGCAGATCAGCAGATCG
>RGUW01000297.1 GCA_010027605.1 Synechococcaceae bacterium WB9_2_112
CGGTGGCGCCATCGGCGCCATGCAGCACGAGCACCAGCTCCACAGGCACGGCCTGCACCTGCAGGGCCCGCAGGGCCTCCACGGCACACCGCACCGCCGCTGCCAGATAGGCCCCTTCCCTGTGAGCAGCCAGCACCAGGGCCATCCCCTCGGGGTGGTTGCGCTTCGGCAGCAGGGGCAGATCCACCGGGCTGCAAACACCTGAGTTCAACCTAAACGAGCCAGGCATGGCAGCCTGGCTCCAGAGTTCAGCGCAGCCCACCCGTGTTCCAGCGTCTGCGGCAGCGCCTGCGCGGCACCCCAGCCCAGCCGCTCTGGGAATACAAGGTGGTGCAGCTGGTGGCGCAGCCACCGGCCTCACCTGAAGATGCCAGCCGCAAGCTGGGTGGATCGCTCAGTGCCGAAGCCCTGCGGTCACAGTTTCCGGAGTACTACGCCAACCAGAACGGACGCCGTCAGATCAACGACTTTCTCAACCGCCTTGGTGACGACGGTTGGGAGCTGGTGCAGGTGCAACAGATCGCCGATCTGCCGCTCATGGTGTTCAAACGACCCAAACGACTGGCAGCGGCCGCGAACCTGGCTAAACAGGAGCCAGAGGCCGAAGAACACCATGCCCAGCAACCCTGCTGAAGCCGCCGACGCCACCCATCTGGGCTGGGTGAGCAGCCCGGCGCAGGGAGGCGGCGACGCCGACCATCTGGTGCTCAACGAGCCCTGGGCGCCGACCGCCACGGGCGATCAGGAACCCGTCGTGACCTTCACGCGCGAGCAACCCATCGACAACGCTGAGATTGAAGCCGATCGGGAACCCGATTTCACCGAGGTCAACGCCAGTGGCCTGGAGTCACCGTTTGAGCTGTGGGGTGCAGAGCCCGAGAGCGACGACAACCCGCAAGGCTCGCTGGTGGTGTTTGGAGAGAACAGCGAGAGCGTCAGCGCCGACACGGTCTTCAGCTGAACCAAGCAGGCGGGTTGGGTGTGCTGCGAAACCCCTTACGGCAAACGCCCGTTTTGAGCCCCTCGATACACCACATCTGGTGTTTCGAAACTGTTTCGAAATCCATTGCCGTCGGGGGCCCCAAAACACCCAAGCCCAAGCTGACGCGCTGGATCGGTCGGTGCTGAGCCCCGATGCCCCATGCATGAAGTGCCTGCACTGGCCTGTGCAACGAGCCCAGAAGCTGCGGTTAAGCCCAGAGCAGTTTGCGCTGGTGTGCGAGGCCAATCCAGATCCAGAGGCCGTTCTGGAACTCTCCGCCGATGGCCACCTGTCACCATGACACCTACCGGCAGCGCGACCAGTGCCCGCAACAGCACGCTTGTCGACCTTCTGGGGCTGGCCCTGCGCAGCGGCGGCCTCCAGCTCCTGGACCATCCAGCGCTGCGCGGCCGCATGCATCAGGTGATCGGCATCCAACAGCGCGACGACAACATTGCTATCCAGCAGAGCACGCATCAAAGGCTGTCCTGATCACGAATGGCATTCACCTGCTCATTCGTCTCCACCTGCGGGTTTGAACTCCTGAAGGGCCGAAATCCAGCCACGCCCTCAGGTGCAACGGACGCTGGTGTCTGCGGCCCCCAATT
>RGUW01000298.1 GCA_010027605.1 Synechococcaceae bacterium WB9_2_112
CCAGCGGCTGATCGACACCTACCAGCCCGTGCCGCTGGTGGCCGACGTGCACCACAACGGCATGAAGATCGCCCTTGAGGTGGCCCAGCACGTCGACAAGGTGCGCATCAACCCGGGCCTGTATGTGTTCGACAAGCCCGATCCCAACCGCAGCGACTTCTCCGACGACGAGATGGCTGCCATCGCGGCCCGCATCGAAGACACGTTTGCGCCGTTGGTGCAGTTGCTCAAGTCGGAGGACAAGGCGTTGCGCATCGGCGTCAACCATGGCTCCCTGGCCGAGCGCATGTTGTTCCGCTATGGCGACACGCCCCTTGGCATGGTCGAGAGCGCGATGGAGTTCATCCGCATCTGCGATCGCCTCGACTTCCACAACATCGTGGTGTCGATGAAGGCCTCGCGGGCCCCCGTGATGATGGCCGCCTACCGCATGATGGCTGACCGCATGGATGCCGAGGGGTTCCAGTACCCCCTGCACCTGGGCGTCACCGAAGCGGGTGATGGTGATTACGGCCGCGTCAAGAGCACGGCCGGGATCGCGCCGCTGCTGGCCGAGGGGATCGGCGACACGATCCGGGTGTCGCTCACCGAAGCCCCTGAAAAGGAGATCCCCGTCTGCTACTCGATCCTGCAGGCTCTCGGGCTGCGCAAGACCATGGTCGAGTACGTCGCCTGCCCCAGCTGCGGCCGCACCCTGTTCAACCTGGAGGAGGTGTTGCATCAGGTGCGCAGCGCCACCGCCCACCTCACCGGACTCGACATCGCCGTGATGGGCTGCATCGTCAACGGGCCAGGTGAGATGGCCGATGCCGACTACGGCTATGTGGGCAAGACCCCTGGGGTGATCTCCCTGTATCGCGGTCGTGAGGAGATTCGCCGTGTGCCCGAGGCCGAGGGCGTCGACGCCCTGATCCAGCTGATCAGGGACGACGGCCGTTGGGTTGACCCCTGACCGCGGCCAGCGTCTCCGGTCCAGGGACTTCGCTGAAAAAGGCTTCGCCAGCTAGCTTGAACACAGGGTTTCCGGCGGAGTTGTGATGGTCAACAGGTCGGTGGTGGTGCTGCTTGGTCTCAGCGCCTGCGCTGCCACTGCGGTGTTGGCTCGGGAGGCGGTCACGCCCCCGGGGGGGATGGCGCGCATCAGCGACAGCCCGAAGGAGGTGATTGATCAGACCTGGCAGATCGTCTTTCGCGACTACCTCGATACCACCGGTAAGTACAGCGATGAGCGCTGGCGCAAGTTGCGCCGCGATGTGCTGGCCAAGAGCTACGGCAGCCCCAAGGAGGCGTATGACGCCATTCGCGGCATGCTGGGCAGCCTTGATGACCCCTACACCCGTTTCCTGGACCCGCGCGAGTTCAAGGAGATGCAGATTGACACCTCGGGCGAGCTCTCCGGGGTGGGCATTCAGCTGAGTCTCGACAAGGAGACCAAGGAGCTGGTGGTCGTTTCCCCGATTGAGGGATCACCCGCCTCCCATGCCGGCGTGCAGCCCAAGGACGTGATCACGGCGATCGACGGCAAGAGCACCAAGGGCATGAGCACCGAGGATGCGGTCAGGATGATCCGGGGGCAGGCGGGAACCACC
>RGUW01000299.1 GCA_010027605.1 Synechococcaceae bacterium WB9_2_112
CGGCCCGGGAACTGGCCCCCGCCATCCCCACCAAGAGCGGCCTGATGCTGGGGCTGGGGGAAACCTTCGAAGAGGTGGTGGACACCCTGCGCGACCTGCGGGCCGTGGACTGCCAGCGCCTCACCCTGGGGCAATACCTGCGGCCCTCCCTGGCCCACATTCCCGTGGCCCGCTACTGGACCCCCGAGGAGTTCGAGCAGCTCGGGGAGATCGCCCGCGAGCTGGGGTTTGCCATGGTGCGCTCGGGGCCGTTGGTGCGCAGCAGCTACCACGCGGCGGACACCACAGGACTGCCCGCCAACCAGTGACCGATCCCCCCTACGCCCCACCGCTGCCCCTGAGCCAGGCCCTGCTTCAACAGGTCGCGGGGATCTGCGAGTCCCTGGGTCGCTGGAGCAGCAAAGAAGCGGAAGCGCCGTCACCCCGGCTGCGACGGGAGAACCGGATCCAAACCATCCAGGCCTCCCTGGCGATCGAGCGCAACAGCCTCACCGTTGAGCAAGTGAGCGCGATCGTCGACGGCAAACCGGTCATCGGCCCCCCGCGGGACATTCAGGAGGTGCGCAACGCCATCAGCGCCTACGAAGCCCTGCCCCGTTGGACCCCCAGCCAGCGGGAACACCTGCTCGAGGCCCACGACCTGCTGATGGCTGGCTTGATCGATCAGCCCGGTCGATTCCGCAAGGGTGGCGTGGGCATCTACCGCGGCACCGATCTGGTGCACATGGCGCCCCCTGCCGAGCGGGTGCCCTCCCTGGTGGACGATTTGCTGGGCTGGCTACACACCAGCGACTGGCACCCCCTGCTGATCAGCTGCGTGGTGCACTACGAACTGGAGTTCATTCACCCCTTCGCCGACGGCAACGGCCGCCTCGGGCGGCTGTGGCAAACGCTGATCCTGAGCCGCTGGCAGCCCCTGCTGGCGTGGCTGCCGATTGAGGAGGTGGTGCGCAACAGCCAACAGGCCTACTACGACAGTCTTGGCGAGGCCGATCGAGCGGGGGATCTCACGCCTTTCGTGGCGTTCATGCTCGCAGCCATTGGCTCCGCCCTGGATCAAGCCATCCGAACGCAAACCGCCGAAGCCGCCCACGGTTCGGAGATAAGTTCGGAGATGGGTTCGGAGATGGTCGTTGGAACCGCCGAGCGCATCCTGGCGTTGCTGGCCGCATCACCCCGGCTCTCAGCACGCCTGCTGGCTGAGAGGCTTGGCCTCAGCTCACGCGCCGTGGAGAAGCACCTGGCCGCTCTGCAAGCCAGTGGCCGACTGCGGCGCGTGGGCGCAGCACGCTCTGGCCACTGGCAGGTGACTGATTAGCGCTGATCCTCAGCGCCGCTGCAGCTGCCGCCAGGCCCGCGCCAAGCCATCGGCGCAGTCGCCGCGCATCAACAGGCCGGAGCCCCCCCACACCAGCCGCAGCGGCAGGTCCAGCGCCGCAGCCCCCAGCTCCCGCGTGGGTTCAAACCCCAGCCGGCGGAAGTAGCGCACCAGGCGGCGGTGCTGGCTATCGTTGTCGCGGATGGCCAACAGCCGCGCACGGCGGCATGGGGTGGCCTCCAG
>RGUW01000300.1 GCA_010027605.1 Synechococcaceae bacterium WB9_2_112
GCTGGGGCAGGTCTGGGCCTGGGGGCCGGTGGGGATGGCAGGGGCGGCGGTGGCTCGGGGCGTGGCCGCCGCCAGCAACGGCACGGCCGCTGCCAACAGGGCCAGAGACAGGCGCAGCATGGTGGTGGCGAGGGCGTGGCTCAGATCTGAACCATGCCGCAGCGCATCCCTTTCAGCACGGCCTGGACGCGATTGTTGACCTCCAAGGTCTTGAGAAGACGCTTCGTGTAGGTGCGGGCCGTTTCTTCGCTTACCACCAGTTTTTCGGCAATGTCACGGTCGCTGAGACCGCTGGCCAGCAGATCAAGCACCTGGTACTCGCGAGGGGTCAGGCGAGGGCAGCTCAGATAGGGCAGTTGGCCCGAACGCAGCGAGGGGCTGCGGTAGGAGTGCTGTCCCATCACGGCAATGACCGCTGCCTCTAGCGGTTTTTGATCCTCAATGAAGTCAGCCTCGGCCACCACCGCCTCCAGCCAGTCCGCGTCCGCATACTCCACGGGGATCGCATCACCGAGGGCTAGCACCACCACCTTTAACTGTGGTTGGAGCCGGCGGGCTAGGCGGGCCAGTTCAAACCCGTTTCCATTTTCAAGAAAATCGGTGCAGATCAGCAGCTCGTAAGGTTCCAGGCGCAGATAGGAGAGACAGCTTTCTGCATCGGTGACAGCGCAGCCGATTAGCGTGGTGTCGCTGAAGCTGTCGCACAGGCATCTCAGAAAAAAGCGCCCCTTCATGGCGAGTGCCACCTTCCCATTTACGGCGACGGAGAGCAGAACCTCGTCCAGGTTGCTGCCTCGCAGGTTTGGCAGATAGGGGGTTAGATCCATCGCTCAGACCTGAGCGCCTCATGGAGCATTCTCCTCGAGCGCAGCCTCTGCAGGAGAAGGCCTTGACATTGCTTCAATGCCGGAAATGTCGATGGAGTATGGACATACTATTTTCAGCAGGGGCTCGACTGTTGCTGCTCGCTGCGAAGCAGTTGGGCGTAGAGATAGTCGGGTGATTTATAGTGCTTGGGAAGACAATGATGCAGGGTCTCTAGCCGTGCCCAGCAGACGGTGCGTTTGATTTTGGTGAGCGATCGTTTTTCGGCGATCAGCATCTTCATAGCTTTGCAATACAGCTGGTAATTGGCTTCCAGTTCGCCGATGGTGATGCTGGCCTGGGTGCTCATGGTTTCAGTCGTCGTAGACGAGGCACTCAGGGGCCTGGGGATGGAGTTCGCAGTACACCTCCAGCGGCGTTGGATCCTTCTGCTCTCCCGGATGCTTGGCTCTGTAGATTTGCAGATCTGCCAGTTGCTGCTCCAGATGGCTGGCCTGGTGCTGATTGCCTCTGCTTTGAGCCCGCTCAATGGCGGATTGCAGTTGGGCAATGTGGGAATCGATGCTGTCCAAGATGACTAGCGGGCAAGCGACCGGTGGCGGGCCGTCTGACCAGATCAGAATTACGGGAGATGGCCGGCGCTCCGCTACCCCCAAATGGGGGCATCCCGGAGCCCCCACCTGCCAACATGTGGCGACCGTGACCGCCTCCGTGACCGATCCACGCCGGCTGCTGG
>RGUW01000004.1 GCA_010027605.1 Synechococcaceae bacterium WB9_2_112
GCGGTGCGGGTGGCCCGCGCCCATGCCGCCCTGAGCGGCCGCGACACGGTCGAGCCCGAAGACCTGCAGGTCGCCGTGCGCCTGGTGATCGCGCCGCGGGCCCTGCAGCTGCCGCCGCCGGATCCCGAGCAGCCCCTGGAACCGCCGCCGCCACCGCCGCCCCAGGGAGAGCAGCCCCCTGAGGAGCCTGAGCCACCCCAAAACGAGAACGAACCCGACGAGCCCGAAGACGACGAACCGGAAGACGACCGGGACGAACCCGAGACACCCGACGACCAGGCCCCGCCCCAGGTGCCCGAGGAGTTCATGCTCGACCCCGAAGCGGTGGCGATCGACCCCGACCTGCTGCTGTTCGGTGCCGCCAAGGCCCGCAGTGGCGGCAGCGGCAGCCGGGCGGTGGTCTTCAGCGATTCGCGCGGCCGCTACGTGAAACCGATGCTGCCCCGCGGCCCGGTCAAGCGCATCGCCGTTGACGCCACCCTGCGGGCGGCGGCGCCGTATCAAAAGAGCCGTCGCGAACGCCAACCGCACCGCACGGTGATCGTCGAAGACGGCGACCTGCGGGCCAAGCAGCTGCAACGCAAGGCCGGCGCGCTGGTGATCTTTTTGGTCGATGCCAGCGGCTCGATGGCGCTCAACCGCATGCAGAGCGCCAAAGGCGCCGTGATTCGCCTGCTGACCGAGGCCTACGAAAACCGCGACGAGGTGGCCCTGATTCCGTTCAGGGGCGAACAGGCCGAGGTGCTGCTGCCGCCGACCCGCTCGATCACCGCCGCGCGCCGGCGGCTCGAATCGATGCCCTGCGGCGGCGGCTCGCCCCTGGCCCACGGCCTCTCGCAGGCCGCCCGGGTGGGGGCCAATGCGCTGGCCACCGGCGATCTGGGCCAGGTGGTGGTGGTGGCGATCACCGACGGCCGCGGCAACGTGCCGCTGTCGCGCTCGCTGGGTCAGCCGGTGCTCGAGGGCGAGGAGACCCCCGACCTCAAGGAGGAGGTCAAGCAGGTGGCCGGCAAATACCGGGCCCTGGGCATCAAGCTGCTGGTGATCGACACCGAGCGCAAGTTCATCGGCAGCGGCATGGGCAAGGACCTGGCCGAAGCCGCCGGCGGCAAGTATGTGCAGCTGCCCAAGGCCAGCGATCAGGCCATTGCCGCCATCGCCATGGAGGCGATCAGCGGGGTTTGATCGAACCCTGCGGCGTCAGGGCTTCCGGGCTGCGGCCCGACCCGGATACAGCTCATCGAAGAACTTGCCCAGGCCGACGGCGACGCTTTTGACGCCGTTCATGAACTGTTCGTCGCTGGTCAGCTTCTTGACGTCGCCGCCGACAGCATCCCAGCGGGCGGTCAGCTTTTCGGCATTGGCGACGGTGCTCTGCAACTCCGAGAGGGTCTTGGGGTTGTCGAGAGCGGCGGTCAGATTGCGGATGTGAAGGCTGGTGGCATCAAGGTTGGCAATGATCGGGTTGACCCTGCGCACCGACCCGTCGATGTTGCGCACCAGCAGCTGGCCGTCCTTGAGGAACACCGAGGCCTCCTTGGCGGCCCGGTCAAACGTGCGCACGGTGGTGGCGATGTCGGCGACGAGCTTCTGGCGCTCGGCATCATCGAGCAGGCGCTGCATGCTGCCCAACACACTCTCGAGGCTGGGCGTGGCCTGACCGAGGATCTGGGATCTGGGACAGACCACCAGAGCGTTGTTGCAACGGGGGTCGCGGGGACCGGCGGTACCAGGGGGCACGGGCTTGCCCAGACTCACCAGGGCGACCTGGGCCGTGCCCCCCAGCAGCGACGCCTGCCCCACCTTGGCGTAGGTGGGCCTGGCCAGGATCAGGGTGGGATCGGTGATCTCCAGTTCGGCCAGAACCGCCTGCGGTGTGACGCGGATGCTCTGGACGCTGCCGACCATGACCCCGCGAAAGACCACCGGCGATCGCTCGGCCAGCCCGCCGGCATTTTCAAAACGGGCAGACTACCTGTTCTGAACTGCACGACATAGGGGTTGTCGCAGCTGTGGAACTCGTCGACCGTGCCGCCCCAGCGAAACTTCCCCTCATAGAGCAAGAGCAGTCGCTCCCCAGAGCGCTCGATCGTGCTCATCACATGGCTGACGACGACCGAGCTGCCCTGGGCCATTTCGGTGGTGCGCACGATCAGATCCTCGATGCGGGTGCAGGCCACGGGATCCAGGCCTGCGGTGGGCTCGTCAAACAGCAGCAGGGGCACCTCGTGGTCCTGCTTGGCGGGATCGTCGATCAGCGCCCGGGCGAAGCTGACCCGTTTCTGCATGCCACCGCTGAGCTGACCGGGATACAGCTCATCGGTGCCGGCCAGGCCCACGGCCTCGAGGGCCTGGGACACCCGCTGGCGGATCTCGGCCTCAGGCAGGCGGCTGTGGCGGTACAAGAGGAAGCCGACGTTTTCGCGCACCGTCAGCGAACCCAGCAGCGCCGGGTTCTGAAACACCAGGCGCACGTCAGGGGGATGCCGCTGGTCGAGCCGCAGGTAGGTCTGGGGCACGCCATGGATCCTGAGGTTGCCGCCGGTGGGCAGCTGCAGCCCCGCCAACACCCGCAGAATCGTTGACTTGCCGGCACCCGACGGGCCGACCACGACGATCCGCTCACCCGGCTGGATGGTGAGGTTGACCTGATCGAGCACGGGCCTGGATCCCCAGCGCATGGTCAGGTCGACCATTTCGGCGACGGGCGGCAGGTCGGCCTGGCGAATCATCCGTACAGTTCTGCCGAGATCTGCAGCGTCCCACGCACGGCCCTTGAGCGGCAACGGTCCCAACCACTCTGCCCGCCGGCCGACGCTGCGTCGCCGGCTGCAGCGCAGCGCCGTTCGCCAACGGGACCTGGTGAGCCGTTCACGCCGGGCAGCCCGCTGGCTCAGGCCCGGCCTGGTGGTCAAGCGCTGGGTGCTCACCTCCGGGCTGGGGCTCGTCATGGCCCTGCTCGGAGCGGCGGTGTGGGCCGACCTCAAACCGATCTACTGGATCCTCGAATCGATCAACTGGCTGCTTGCCCAGATCACCCAGGTGATGCCGCGGGGCATCACCGGTCCACTGGTGCTGGTGATCGGCGCCGGCCTGGTGCTGTGGGGTCAGAGCCGCAGCTTCAGCTCGATTCAGCAGGCCCTTGCCCCTGAGAAGGAGACGCTTCTGGTTGATGCCCTGTTGGCCCATGGACGCCTCAACCGGGGGCCGAACATCGTGGCGATCGGCGGTGGCACCGGGCTCTCGACCCTGTTGAGCGGGCTCAAGCGCTACAGCTCCAATCTCACCGCCATCGTCACCGTGGCCGATGACGGCGGCAGCAGTGGTGTACTGCGCCGTGAGCTGGGCGTGCAGCCACCGGGTGACATCCGCAACTGCCTGGCGGCGCTGGCCAGCGAAGAGCCCCTGCTGACCCGCCTGTTTCAGTACCGCTTCAAAGCCGGCAGCGGACTCGAGGGACACAGTTTCGGCAACCTGTTTCTCTCGGCCCTGACCGCGATCACCGGCAATCTTGAATCGGCGATCACCGCAAGCAGCCGGGTGCTTGCGGTCCAGGGCCAGGTGGTGCCGGCCACCACGGCCGATGTGCGCCTCTGGGCCGAGCTCGAGAACGGCTCCCGCATCGAGGGCGAGTCGGCCATCGGCAAGGCCACCAGCCCGATCGTGCGGCTGGGCTGCATCCCTGAACGCCCGCCGGCGCTGCCCCGGGCGATCGAAGCGATCGCCAACGCCGACCTGATCATTCTCGGCCCGGGCAGTCTCTACACCTCACTGCTGCCCAACCTGCTCGTGCCCGAGCTGGTCACGGCGATCAGCCGCAGCAAGGCGCCGCGGCTGTACATCTGCAACCTGATGACCCAACCCGGCGAGACCGACGGTCTCGATGTGAGCGGCCATCTGCGTGCGATCGAAGCCCAGCTGGCCACCCTGGGCGTGCAGCAGCGTCTGTTCACAGCGGTGCTCGCCCAGGAGCCCATGGGCCCCAGCGACACCCCCCTGCTGGAGCGCTACCGCCAGACCGGCGCCGAACCTGTCGACTGCGACGCCAAAGAGCTGGCCTGGCGGTGGCGGTGTTGCGCTTCTACCGACGCCAGCTGCGCGACCGCGGCGCACACGGGTCCAACCAAGGTTCAGGGAGCCGATGAACAGCTCAGATCACCACCTGCCAGGGCGTCTGGCCAGGTTTGTGGCGAAGTTGAACGCTCTGCTGGAGACAGAGCCTGACGAAAACACCCTGATCAGCCAAGGAACGGCTCTGTTGACTGAGTTGATCGCAACCGAAGATTGGCTGCCGCCGCACTGCACCTGCGCCGGCCCTGATCGCGTCGTCCATCACCTGCTGTATCTCCATCCCGACGACCTCTACAGCGTCGTCAGTTGCGTTTGGGGCCCTGGCCAGACAACGCCCATCCACGACCACACGGTCTGGGGATTGATCGGGATGGTGCGTGGAGTGGAGGTGACTCAGCGCCATGGCTTCGACGCGCAAGGTCTGCTCCAGCCCCTGGGAAGCCCCACCCACTTGCAGGAAGGAACTGTGGATGCGGTCTCGCCCCGGCTCGGAGACATCCACCAGGTGTGGAATGGCGTCGCTGATTCCAACTCGATCAGCATTCATGTCTATGGGGCCGACATCGGCAAGCGCAACCGGCACGCCTACCTGGAAGATGGGCGGGTGGAGCGGTTTGTCTCGGGCTACGTCAGTCTGCCGGAGGTCAACAATCAGTAAGCGTCCTGCATCTCGTAGAAATCGGGCTGCACATAGTCTTTGCGCAGCGGATAACCCTTCCAGTCTTCGGGCATCAGCAGGCGCTTGGGATGGGGGTGCCCCTCGAACTGAATGCCGTACATGTCGAAGGTCTCACGCTCCTGCCAGTCGGCACCGCGAAACAGGCCATAGAGGCTGGGGATCGTCAGATCACCATCGCGAGGCAGGAAGACCTTGAGGCGCACCTCTTCGGGCTTCACATCAGCCGGCAGGTGCTGGGTGGCGCCGGCCCGATCGGCCAGGGCCGCCAGCTTCACCAGGTGATAGAAGCTCACCAGATTGCCCCCAGGCCCTTCGTCGTAGCCGCCCTGGCATTGCAGGTAATCAAAGCCCCAGGCCTTGAGGGCCGTGGCGATCACCGGCAGAAACACCGGCTCCACGCCGATCACCTCGACACCGAGGTGATCGGCAGGCAGCACCGCATGGCCAAAGCCCTGACTGGTGAGCCACTGACTCACGGGTCCGGGCTGGGGAGCCAATGGCTGGTCGGATTGCTGCGCAGAGTCTTTGGCTGCTGAATCTGGCGCGACGGAATCTTGAGCTTCTGGCATGGCGATCGAAAGTGGCGTCAGGCTTGGGAGGCGTCGGCGGCGACCACAGCTGGCACGGAAGCAGCAGCGCCCAGGGGCAGTGAGGCAGCGGCGGCCAGGGCCTTGCGCTGGGTTTCAGCCTCGAGGTAGGCGCCGGTCACGATCGGCTCAACCGCCTTCATCTGGTGCGGCACCGTGCAGTAGCGGTGGGTGGGCTGCAGATTGCCACGCTCGGCCAGCGCCTCATTGCCCACCTTCTTGCGCAGCTTGATCACCGCATCAAAGATCGCCTCGGGTCTGGGCGGGCAGCCGGGCAGATAGAGATCAACCGGAATGAGTTTGTCGACACCACGAACGGCCGTGGTCGAGTCGGCGCTGAACATGCCACCGGTGATCGTGCAGGCGCCCATGGCGATCACGTACTTGGGCTCGGGCATCTGCTCATAGAGCCGCACCAGCGCGGGCGCCATCTTCATGGTGACCGTGCCGGCCACGATCAGCAGGTCGGCCTGACGAGGGCTGGAACGGGGCACCAGGCCAAAGCGGTCAAAGTCGAAACGCGAACCGATCAGAGCAGCAAACTCAATGAAGCAGCAGGCCGTGCCGTAGAGCAGGGGCCAGAGGCTGCTCAGCCGTGCCCAGTTGTGCAGGTCATCGAGGGTGGTGAGGATCACGTTCTCGGAGAGATCCGAGGTGACCTTGGGGGCACCCACGGGGCTGCAACTGGCTTCGCGCAGGTCGCGCAGGGCGTTGATGCTGGGAGAAGGGGTCTGGGTCATGGTCGACGTGGCGTCAGCTCCACTCGAGGGCACCCTTGCGCCAGGCGTAGGCCAGGGCGACCACCAGGATGGCGATGAAGATCAGGGCCTCGATGAAGGCCAGCAGGCCCAGGCGATGGAAAGCAACCGCCCAGGGATAGAGAAAGACGGTCTCGACATCGAAGATGACGAAGACCAGCGCAAACATGTAGTAGCGGATGTTGAACTGAATCCAGGCGCCGCCGATCGGCTCCATCCCTGATTCATAGGTGAGCTCGCGCTCGCCCCCGCGGCTCCTGGGTGACAGCAGCTTGTTGGTCACCAGCGCCAGCACCGGCACGGCAGCCGAAATCAACAGGAAGCCCAGAAAGGCGTCGTAACCAGAAAGGGCAAACATCCGGACGAAGCCCGCGTGGGGCGCAGTCTGGCACCCCTGACCCCGAAGTTGGGTGCGGGGTCAGCCACGGGGTCAGCCACAGGGCTGCAACAGCTGGTTGTCTGCACCTGCTGGATAGAGTTCTGCCCACCGCAGGCCCGGCAGGGATGAGCAGCGACACCCAGGCCGATCTCCCATCGGCCGATCTCCCGCCCGAGACTCCTGAGCAGGCGCCGCCTGACCCCGCAGTGGCCGGGGCAGAGGCTGTCAAGGCCGAAGAAGCTGACGATCTCGACAGCCATCGCTTCGAATGCCGCAGTTGCGGCTTCGTCTATGACCCGGGTGAAGGCGTCAGGAAGCTGGCCATCGAACCGGGGACGCCGTTTCTTGCACTGGATGCCGCCACATTCCGCTGCCCGGTCTGCCGCAGCAGGGTGGGTGCCTTCAAGGACATCGGCCCCCGCAACAAGCCCAGTGGCTTTGAGGAGAACCTCAACTATGGCCTCGGGGTCAACCGGCTCACACCCGGCCAGAAAAATGTGCTGATCTTCGGGGGCTTCGCCCTGGCGATCGCCTTCTTCCTTTCGCTGTATTCCCTGCGTTGAGCATCACCGTGACCTCATCCGTTCTGAACCGCCTGCGTTCCCTGAGCAGCCTGCTGAGGCCTCTGCTGAGCCTCGCGGTCTGTGTGGTGCTGAGCTTCGGCCTCAGCGGCTGCGTCACCACCGGGCTGCCCGTGGCGGCCACCAGCCCCTGGCAACCGGTGCCCCTCGACACGAAGTCGAACCCGCTCGATGTGGCGTTCACCGACAGTCGCCACGGCTTTCTGGTGGGCAGCAACCGCCTGATCGAAGAGACCGACGACGGCGGTGCGAGCTGGGCCCCCCGGGCGCTCGACCTCCCGGATGAGGAGAACTTCCGCCTGATCAGCATCGACTTCAAGGGCAATGAGGGCTGGATCGCAGGTCAGCCTGGTCTGCTCCTGCACAGCACCGACGGCGGTCAGAACTGGAGCCGCCTGCTGCTCGACACCAAGCTCCCCGGCGAGCCCTACCTGATCACCGCCCTGGGCAGCGGGACGGCCGAACTGGCCACCAACGTCGGTGCGGTGTATCAGACCAACGACGGCGGCAGCAGCTGGCAGGCCAAGGTCACCGATGCCGCCGGCTCGGTGCGCGACCTGCGCCGTGATGAGGCCGGCCGTTATGTGAGCGTCAGCAGCCTCGGCAACTTCTTCGCCACCTGGGAGCCCGGCCAGGAGACCTGGCAGGTGCATCAGCGGGTGAGCAGCCAGCGTCTGCAGACGATCGGCTTCCAGCCCAATGGCCCGCTGTGGATGGTGGCCCGCGGGGCCCAGATCCGGTTCAACAGCGATGCTGCCGATCCCGAGTCCTGGGGCAAGGCGATCATTCCGATCACCAATGGTTATGGCTACCTCGACATGGCCTGGGATCCTGCTGGCACCATCTGGGCCGGGGGTGGCAGCGGCACCCTGCTGAGCAGCGCCGACGGTGGCAAGACCTGGCAGAAGGACCCGGTCGGATCCCAGGAACCCTCGAACCTCACCCGCTTCGTCTTCACCGACGACGGCAAGGGCTTCGTCCTGGGCGAGCGGGGCTCCCTGTTGCGCTGGGTCGGCTGAGCCCACTGGGCAGCCCCACCAACTTCTGTTACCAAGGCCGCCTGTCGCTCCCGGCGCCCGGAGCCCGACCCCTAGGATCACCGAGCTGAACGCTTGGTGCCATGGCTGCCGGCTCTACGGGTGAACGTCCGTTCTTTGAAATCATCACCAGCATTCGCTACTGGGTGATCCACGCGGTGACCCTGCCTGCGATCTTCCTGGCTGGTTTTCTGTTTGTGTCCACTGGACTGGCCTACGACGCTTTCGGCACGCCGCGGCCGGATGCCTATTTCCAGGCCAGCGAGAGCAAGGCACCTGTGGTGAGCCAGCGCTACGACGCCAAGTCGTCCCTTGATCTGCGCCTGCAATAAACGCCATGACCCAGACTCCTGCCCCCACCACGCCGCGCAACTACCCGATCTTCACGGTGCGCTGGCTGTCGATTCACGCCCTCGGCGTTCCCACGGTCTTCTTCCTGGGCGCCCTGGCCGCGATGCAGTTCATCCGTCGCTGACTTCCTGATCGCCTGCCATGCAACGCAATCCAAACCCCAACAACCTGCCGGTTGAACTCAACCGCACCAGCCTGTACCTGGGTCTGCTGCTGGTGTTCGTGACCGGCGTGCTGTTCTCCAGTTACTTCTTCAACTGATCCGGAGGCATCCCGAATGAGCGGCAAGAAATCCAACCTGCCTGACGGCCGGATCCCCGACCGCCTTCCCGACGGACGCCCGGCTGTTGCCTGGCGCTCCCGCTGGACCGAAGGCGTGCTTCCCCTGTGGCTGGTCGCCACTGCCGGTGGCATGGCCGTGATCTTTGTGGTCGGCCTGTTCTTCTACGGCTCCTATGTGGGCGTCGGTTCGGCCTGATCGGTCAGCAACAAACGGGCCATGAGGCAATCTCAGCGGAGCCGCATGGCTCCGCTTTTTTGTTGGCCGGAAGTCCTTCGGCGCAGGGGCTCGACCCGGCTGGAGCAGGCGATCTCAGCCGCACAGAGCTAGACGGCGACCCAGCCCCTGTACCAGGCGGCGAAGCGGGCGACGCCGGTCTCGATCGGGGTGCTGAGGCGGTCGCCGATCCAGGCCTCGAGGCGCGTGATGTCAGCGGCGGTGTCCCGTACATCACCGCTCTGAAGGGGTTCAAAGTCTTTGATGGCGCGCACGCCCAGGGCGTCTTCGAGCAACGCAATGAAGTGCAGCAGCGGCACCGGCTGGGCGTTGCCGATGTTGAACAGCCGGTGGGGGGCCGCTGCGCAGGCCGGGCCAGGATCCAGCGGATCAAAGGCGGGATCAGCGGTGGCCGGCTTGGCGAGACAGCGGAGCACCCCATCGACGATGTCGTCGATGTAGGTGAAATCGCGCTGCATCTCCCCCTGGTTGAACACCCGGATGGGCTCGCCGGCGAGCATGGCGCGGGCAAACAGCATCGGGGCCATGTCGGGCCGGCCCCAGGGGCCGTACACGGTGAAGAAGCGCAGACCCGTCGCCGGCATCCCGTAGAGATGGCTGTAGGCGTGGGCCATCAGCTCATTGGCCTTCTTGGTGGCCGCATACAGGCTCACCGGGTGGTTGACCGGCTGGTCCTCGCTGAAGGGCAGGGTGCGGTTGCCGCCATACACCGAGCTGCTGGAGGCGTAAACGAGATGCTCGACCCTGTGATGGCGGCAGCCTTCCAGCACATGGCCAAAACCCACCAGATTGCTCTGGATGTAGGCGGCGGGGTTCTCAAGCGAATGACGCACCCCAGGCTGGGCAGCCAGATGCACCACGGCGCGGGGCCGCACGCGGTCAAACAGGGCCGCGAGGGCCTCAGCGTCGACCAGATCGAGCGCTTCAAAACCGAACCGTTCGCCCCCCGCCGCCGCCACCAGGGCCAGGCGGGCACGCTTGAGGGCAGGGTCGTAATAGGGGTTGAGATTGTCGAGCCCAAAGACCCGCTCGCCGCGGGCCAACAGCGCCTGGGCCACGGCCGCGCCGATGAAGCCGGCAACACCCGTGACCAGAATCGGTCTGGGCTCCATGGGGTTTGTGCTGTTCGTCAGAGTGGATGGCGCCCAGTGTGGAACGGCGCCGGTGAGACCTAGCGTCGCGCCATGGCCAATCTGCTGATCACCGGAGGCGCCGGCTACATCGGCAGTCACACCTGCCTGGCATTGCTGCAGATGGGTCACAGCCTGGTGGTCATTGACGATTTCTCCAACGGCTCCGTCGATGCCATCCGCGCCGTCGCGCGCCTGGCGGGCCTGCAGCAGCGCAGCCGGAGCGCCAGCGGCCAGGCCCGCCACCACCAGTGGCACTGGCAGCAGGGCGGACAGCACCTCACCCTGCTCGAGGGAGACATCCGCCTGGCCGCAGACCTGCAGCTGGCCTTTGAGGATCAGGCCATCGATGCGGTGCTGCATTTTGCCGGGCTCAAGGCCGTGGCCGAATCGGTGGCCAAACCGCTCGACTACTGGAACGTGAATGTGGCGGGCAGCCGGCAGGTGCTCGAGGTGATGGCCGACAACCATTGCCGCACCTTTGTGTTCAGCAGCAGCGCCACCGTCTATGGCATGGCCGAACGGGTGCCGATCGCCGAGACCTCGCCGGTGCAGCCGATCAATCCCTACGGCCAGACCAAGGCGGCCGTCGAGCAGATGCTGCGGGACCTGGCGGCCAGCAGCGGCCCGGCCGAGCCAGGCTGGCGCATCGCCTGCCTGCGGTACTTCAACCCGGTTGGCGCCCACGAAAGCGGCGCCATCGGCGAAGACCCCGACGGCGTGCCCAGCAACCTGCTGCCCCTGATCTGCCAGGTGGCCAGTGGCCAGCGCCCTGCCCTGCAGGTCTACGGGAGTGACTGGGCCACGCCCGACGGCACCGGCGTGCGCGACTACATCCACGTGATGGACCTGGCCGAAGGCCATGGCGCGGCCGTCGAGACCCTTCTGGCCGAACCCCCCCAGCTGCTCACCCTCAACCTTGGCAGCGGCCGGGGCCACTCCGTGCTGCAGATGGTGCAGGCCTTTGAACACACCAACGGCACCAGCGTTCCCTACGAGCTCTGCAGCCGCCGTGCCGGCGACTCGGCCGTCTCGGTGGCCGATCCGAGTGTGGCCCGCAGCCGTCTGGGCTGGCAGACCAGCCGCGATCTCGCGACCATCTGCCGTGATGCCTGGCGCTGGCATCAGCAGAACCCGAGCGGCTACGCCCAATAGTCATGGCGCTGCGCACCCCCTGGTTCCAGGAACGCTCCAAACTGTTTGCGCTCTCGGTGCTTGACGCCTTCTGGGTGGGGGGCTTCTACAATCTGATCACGGCCCTGCGCCTGGGCCATGGGCCAGGCCTCGACCCGATCGCCCTGCTGCTGATCTGCACCTGGACCGGTCTGTCGTATCTGGGAGGGCGCTACTCCAGCCGGGTGGGACGGCGCGAAAACACCGTCGACATCGTCGGCCGCACCCTGCTGGTGGTGCTGTTGATGCTGGGGCTGGGGGTGGTGGTGTTCAGCTGGGGGTTCAAGAGCAGCGATCCCCGCACGTTCCGTGGCTTTCTGATTCCCCTGCTCAGCTGCGTAGGCGTGGCCTCAGCCCTGTGCCAGCTGCTGGCCCGCCAGCTGATCCAACGACGCCGCGAACCCTGGATCCTGGTGAGCAGCGACAGCGACCTGGCGGTGATCGCCAGAGAGCAGCAGGGCAGCAGAAGCAATCGCGCGATCACCACGCGGCTGGTGCCGCTGCAGCAGGTCCATTCGCTCAGCGAGGAGCTTGAGACCGGCAACGACCTGCCCTGGGCGGGCCTGGCGGTGGGCGAACTGCACGGCGTCAGCGACACCCTGCTGCAGGACCTGGCCAACAGCCGCGCCGCCGGCCTGCGGGTCAGCACCCTGATCAGCTGGTGCGAGACCTTCCTGCACCGGGTCCCACCCGAGCTGATCTCACCGGAATGGCGGCTGCGGGCCGAGGGCTTCGAGCTGATTCCCGGCAGCCTCAGCTGGCGGGTCAAGCGTCTCGGCGATCTTGGCCTGGCCGGCCTGCTGCTGCTGGTGCTGGCGCCGGTGATGCTCCTCTGTGCCGTGCTGATCTGGCTGGAAGACCGGGGCCCGGTCTTCTACACCCAGCAGCGCAGTGGCATCAACGACACCACGATCCGCATCCTCAAGCTGCGCACCATGAGCGTTGACGCCGAAACCGATCAGGCCCGCTGGGCCCAGCGCAACGATCCAAGGGTCACCCGCACGGGCCAATGGCTGCGCCGGCTGCGCCTCGATGAGCTCCCCCAGCTGTGGAATGTGATCCGAGGCGACATGAGCCTGATCGGACCGCGGCCCGAGCGCCCCGAAATCGACAGCCAGCTGGAGCAACAGATTCCCAATTACAGGCTGCGCTACCTGGCCAGACCTGGCCTCAGCGGCTGGGCCCAGGTCTGCTTTCCCTATGGAGCGAGCGTGGCCGACAGCCGCATGAAGCTCAGCTACGACATCTATTACATCCGCAACGCCAATCTGCTGCTCGACCTGTTCATCCTGATCAAGACGATTCGTCTGGTGCTCCGAGCAGCCGGATCCGAACCCCGGGGCCGTCCATGAAGCGCTGGCTGCCGTGGCTTGATCAACAGCGCCCGCCAAGCTGCAGTGTGGGGGGCTGGCGCTCCTTTCAGCTGGGCTTGGTGTTTCTGCCGACCAGCGCCCTGATCGCTGGACTCGCTCTGCTGGCGTCCCTGACGCTGTGGCGGCCGGCCTCCCAACCGCGGCTCCTGAGCCGCCCCCTGGCCCGCTGGCTGCTGGCACTGGGATTGTGGATGCTGGTGACAACCCTGGCCAGCCCGGTGCCCCTGGAGATGCGGCTCCGTCTGTTCAACTGGCTGCCGTTTTTCTGGCTCCTGCTGGCCGCCCCGCCCTACCTGGCCACGCCGGCAGCCCGGGATCGGTTCAGCCTGGTGGTGCTGGTGGCCACCGTGCCGGCCCTGCTGGTGGGTCTGGCGCAGGCTGTGATCGGCTTCAGCGGTCCGTGGCAGGCGCTCGGCAGCCTGCTGATCTGGGATCTGCCAGCACGCTTTGCGGCCCAGGGGGCTGGGGTCTTCCCCAACCCCAACTTCACGGCGGCCTGGTACGCCATGGCCGCACCCCTGGCGGCCGCTCGGGTTCTGACCCTGCCATCCACGACCGGTGCAACCCAGCGCCATGCCTCCTGGACGCTGTTGCTGCTGCTGGCGGTGGCGTTGGTGCTCAGCGGCAGCCGCACGGCGCTGTCGGGAACGCTGCTGGCCCTGTTGCTGCTGTCGTGGCGGCACTTCTGGAAACCCCTGCTGCTGGCCCTGGCGTCGCTGGTCTCCCTGGTGGTCGCGTCGCTGCTGCTGCCGGGCCAGAGTCCTGCAGGGTTGCTGGCCCAACGGCTCAGCGGAGGCCTGGCGGCCAAGTTCATGCCGATGGTTCAGGGGGCAGGCAGCACGGCCGCCGAAGCCATCGCCTCGGGCCGCGATCCGTACCGCAGCGAACTGTTTGCCCAGGCGCTCCAGTTTGTGCAGCAGCACCCATGGCTGGGACTGGCCGAATCGCTGCTGAGAGGCCAACCCGTGCATCAGCCCGCCCTGCTGACCCACACCCACAACGTGATGTTCCAACTGGCGATCCAGCACGGGATCGTGGCCTCGCTGGCACTGCTGGCCGCTGTGGCAGCCCTGGTGATCCGCCCCTGGTGGAACGTCAGTCACCTGGGGCTCAGGGACCGGGGCCTGCTGGCTGCTGCCCTTGGCGCCATCTGGCTGCACAGCTTTGACATTCCCAGTTTTGACAGCCGCAACAACGTGCTCGGCTGGTTGCTGCTGGCGTGCTGCTACTGCCTGGCGAGGCCTACACCGACAGGGTCAGGCCATGTCGCCTCAGAGCAGTTTCCTCCAAAAGCAATCGCTTCAGGCGAGATCACTGCAGAGGAGATCGCTGCAGCGAAGATCGCTACAACAGAGATCACCGGAGATTGAATCTCATCAGATCGCTTCAGAATTGAGCAATGACCCGTTGCAGGGAGCGCATCATTTCCGCCTCGATAATTCCTGTCTTACGCCGATAGCGGCTCAGACGCTGCTGGACAATCAATTCAGCCATGTCGGGATCACACTCGCCCCGCAGCTTGACGGCCCCCAGCGATTGAACCCACTCAGCCGGACGATCGATGGAGATCAATGTCATGTAACGCGAGAAATCACGATAATCAAAAAGCTCCTGATAAGCCTCACAGGTGCTTGCCATCACTGGCAAACCCAGACAGGCCGCATCAAGAACAGGAATTCCAAAGCCCTCTAAATGAGAAGGACTTGCCAGCATGCCAGCATAAAGAAACAAGGCCGCTTTCTTCACTTCGTCAACGTAGCCAACAAGCCTGACACCAGCAGTCTGTCGGCTAAGCTCTTCAATGCTTTGAGAGTAGGCGAGCTGCTGCTTTTTGCCGACGATACAAAGCTGATAACCCTCAGATGCCAGACCCGACTCACCAAATACCCGAATCAGGAATTCGACATTTTTTCGAGGCTCAATGAAAGAGTTGAACAGAATATACTTAAACGGCTTCAATCCCTCCTCTCCTACGCGCCCCAACAACTCAGTCCGCGAAACATCACCATCAAGCATGGCGAGCGAGGGCCTTTGAAAGAGCACACAGTCAGGCACTCTTTCCAAACGACCATTAACCAGTCGCCTGGAGCCAAAATATTCATAAAACAACCGCGACGTCGCACATGAGACAAAGATTCTTTGCGCACTGGAGGACGCGAGGAGTGTTCGCAGAAATAGATATCGATTGCCGCTACCATAATATTGAAGAGGAATCAAATCATGCACAGTTTGAACAAGCTTGGTTCGCCCAGAGGCCGGCCTGATAAACAGCGGGCAAGCCGTGACCAAGAAGTCAAAGCCTTCACAATCAACCCTGAAGGGCTTCGCAACTGGAACCAGGGCAGCAATCTGACTGGCGCGGTAAAGATTGGGAGCGCAGACAAAACCTGAAACCCGCCGTAGAAAAAACAGACGGTCACTATCCAACCGACCCGGATCACGCAAGTCCTTGAGCTTCAGATAGCGCATGTCAGCCCGCCTGTAAATGCGTGAGCCGACCAGGTAAGGCACGGAGATCAGAACGCGTTGCACAATCTCAAACAACTTCCTGGCCAGTCCCAACAGGGCCAGCCGCCCACCAAGCCGAGAAGAAGAAGAAGAAGAAGAAGAGGGATCAAAGAGATCCACCAATCTGTCGATCTCTGCAGATCGATGATCACCATCAAGATTGGACGGAACTCTGGGTTGCTTTGGCAACGCGAACTGCGTCAGAAGCCAGATCTCGGCCCCAGCCTCTGCAAGACAATGAATCAATCCTTTGGAGTAAACCGCGATCCCGCGGTGCTCCACCTGCTCTAGATCATACGCAGTGATCAGAATGCGCATCAGGCCCTATAACCTTCAACCAAGTCAAAAATCTCGCTCAGCGCTTGCATTCAAGCCGGACCTTTGATCGACGGATCATTGAAGCATCCTGACCAGGTTGTCGAGAGCACCAAGGGGAAGGACTTGATCCTCGGCATGCGGGGTCAGCAGAGATCGCAAGCGCAGCTGAGCGCTGGCAACCTCGTCATCCCCGATCACCGCAACCCAGGGAGCGCCGCTGCGCTCTGCGCGCTTGAACTGCTTGCCGAACGCACTGCCACTGGCGTCGCGCTCCACGGCCAGTCCCAGCCGCCGCAGGCCCACCGCCAGGGCCAGGGCGGCCCGCTCGGCCGCCTCACCCCGGCTCACCACATAGAGATCGGGAACGGCCGCTGCCAGTGCGCGTGCACCGGATGCCAGACGCTGCTCCAACAGCAGCACCAACCGCTCCATGCCCAGGGCCCAACCGATCGCCGGCGTCGACGGCCCGCCCAGCTGCTCGACCAGGCCGTCATAACGACCGCCGCCACAGACCGTGGCCTGGGCCCCCAGCTGGCTGCTGGTGATCTCGAAGGCGGTGTGGCTGTAGTAGTCGAGGCCTCGTACCAATCTGGGGTTGAGCACAACGGGGATGTCGAGCGCGCTCAGCGCCTCCTGCACCTGGTCAAAGCGGGCCCGGCTCCCGGGGCTCAGGGCATCGGCCAGAGTCGGGGCGCCGGCCAGCAGAGCCTGGGTGTCGGGGTGCTTCGAATCGAGCACCCGCAACGGGTTGGTGTGGATGCGCGCCTGGGAGTCGGCATCCAGCTGGGCGCGATGGGCCTCGAGCCAGGTCACCAGCTGATCGCGGTAGCCGGCCCGGTCTGCGGGGCTGCCCAGGCTGTTGATCTCGAGGGCCAGAGCACCGACGCCAAGATCGGCCAGCAGATCCCAGGCCAGGGCAATCACTTCGGCATCGCTGGTCGCATCGGCCACCCCCAGCCACTCGACACCGATCTGATGGAACTGCCGCTGACGACCAGCCTGGGGACGCTCGTAACGAAACATCGGGCCGCCATACCAGAGGCGCTGGGCCCCCTGGCTCAACAGGCCGTGCTCGATCGCGGCGCGCACCACCGACGCCGTGCCCTCGGGGCGCAGGGTGCAGCTGCGCTTTTTTTTATCTAATATCTCTTTCACAAGTTCCCTGGAGTCGATTTTTTCACTCACACGGCTGATTAACTCTTGCGACAAATTACCGAGAAACTCACGTCGAGTTTTATTTGCGGATTCGAGAATGCCTCCCAGAAGCTCTTTCGGCAGCTTGAACTCGCTGACCATGCCTCGAAGGCTCTGAAGCTTGCTCACCTGCTCAGCCCTCGCCGACGCGCCACACCTTCAAGCCTGCAGCCCTCGCCCCGGCGGCATCGCAGATCGCCCGGGCATCAAACAACCAGGCCGGTTGACGCATCAGTGCAGCCAGAGCTGGCCAGTCGAGGGCGGCAAACTGCTGCCATTCGGTGAGCACCAGCACCGCATCGGCCCCGCGCACCGCTGCATCGGGCGATGGGGCCACCTGCCACACCCCCTCGCCGCTGAGCCCATGGCCGGACTGGGCCTCCTGGGGGTGCTGGCCCAGATCAAGCGCCATCTGTGCAGCGCTGACCTTGGGATCGAAAATGGCCAGTTGTGCCCCTTCCTCAAGCAGATCCGCGCAGATGCGGATCGCCGGAGTCTCGCGGGTGTCATTGGTATCGGCCTTGAAGGCAAACCCCAGCACGGCGATGCGCTTGCCTGTGACGGTGCCGAACAGGTTCTGCACCACCTTGGTGCTGATGCGGTGCTGCTGCCAGGAGTTGAGGCTGACCACCGACTCCCAGTAGCCCGCCACCTCATCAAGGCCGTAATGGCGACACAGATAGACCAGATTCAGGATGTCCTTCTGAAAGCAGCTGCCACCGAAACCAGGTCCGGCCTTGAGAAACTTGGGGCCGATGCGGCTGTCGGCACCGATCGCCCGCGCCACCTCGCGCACGTCGGCACCGGTGGCTTCGCACAAGGCGGCAATGCTGTTGATCGAACTGATGCGCTGGGCCAGAAAGGAGTTGGCCGTGAGTTTGGAGAGCTCGCTGCTCCAGACGTTGGTGCGCAGGATCCGCTCGGCGGGCACCCACTGCTGATAGATCGACGCCAGCGCTTCGATCGCGGCTGGGTCTTCACCCCCGATCAGCACCCGATCGGGGGCCTCGAGATCGCTGATCGCCGTGCCCTCGGCCAGAAACTCAGGGTTGGAGAGCACCTCAAAACTCTTGCGTCCGGTTGGGGTTTCCCCCTCAGCGGCGCCCAGGATCGTCTTGATCACCGCGGCGGTGCGCACCGGCAGGGTGCTCTTCTCGACCACGATCGTGTGGCCCTGGGCCGCTGCCGCCACCTGGCGCGCCGAGGCCTCGATCCAGCGCAGGTCGCTGGCCTGGCCGGCGCCGATGCCCTTGGTCTTGGTGGGGGTATTGACCGACAGAAAGACCATGTCGGCCTGGGCGATGGCAGCGTCGACCTCGGTCGAGAAATGCAGGTTGCGCCCCCGGCAACGGCCCACCACCGCATCGAGGCCGGGTTCATACACCGGCAGCCGGCTCAGATCGGGATCGTTCCAGGCGGCGATGCGGGCCGCATTGAGGTCGACGACGGTCACCTGAATGTGGGGGCAACGATCGGCGATGACCGCCATCGTCGGACCGCCCACGTACCCGGCGCCGATGCAGCAGATCGACTGAATCGCGTTGCTCATGCCTGCAGGACCTCACGGAAGTGGGCAATGGTGGGCTCCAGACCCTGCTCCAGAGGGACCGTGGGCTCCCACCCCAGCTCGCGCTGCGCCAGATCGATCACGGGCTGGCGCTGCATCGGATCGTCCTGGGGCAGCGGCTTCTCAATCAGGGCCAGGCCGGGATTGATGCGATCGCGCACCAGTTCGGCCAGCTGGCGGATCGTGAACTCGCCGGGATTGCCCAGGTTGATCGGACCCGTGTGACCGCCGTTCATCAGGCGGATCAACCCCTCCACCAGGTCATCCACGTAGCAGAAGCTGCGGGTCTGACGGCCATCGCCATAGAGGGTCAGGGACTCACCGCGCAGGGCCTGCACAATGAAGTTGCTGACCACGCGGCCATCGTTGGGCAGCATGCGCGGGCCGTAGGTGTTGAAGATCCGCGCCACGCGGATCGCCACACCGTGCATGCGGTGGTAGTCGAAACACAGGGTCTCGGCGATGCGCTTCCCCTCGTCGTAGCAACTGCGGATGCCGGTGGTGTTGACGCAGCCCCGGTAGCTCTCGGGCTGGGGGTGCACCTCGGGATCGCCATACACCTCGCTGGTGCTGGCCAGCAGCAACCGCGCCCCCACCCGCTTGGCCAGGCCCAGCATGTTGGCCGTGCCAAGAAAGCTGGTCTTGGCGGTCTTGATCGGGTTGAACTGGTAGTGCACCGGGGAGGCTGGGCAGGCAAGGTGCCAGATCCGATCCACCTCGAGGCGGATCGGTTCGGTCACGTCGTGCCGGATCAGCTCAAACCGCGGATGGCCGATCCAGCGAGCCACGTTGGCCTTGCGACCGGTGAAATAGTTGTCGAGGCAGATCACCTCGTCGCCGGCCTGCATCAGCCGATCGACCAGATGGGAGCCCACGAAACCGGCACCGCCGGTCACCAGATGGCGCAACAAGCTCATAGACGCACAGCTTCGCGGTTGGCAGCCAGCCGGGCAGCGAAGTCGCCGTAGGTGCTGGCCAGCCCATCCTGCAGGGTGATGCGGGCACGCCAACCCAGAGCAGCCAGGCGGCTCACATCCAGCAACTTGCGTGGGGTGCCATCGGGCTTGCTGGCATCCCAGGAGATGGCGCCCTCAAAACCAACGACCGACGCCACGGTCTCGGCGGCCTCGCGGATGGTCACATCCACCCCGGTGCCCACATTGAGGTGGTTGAGAGGCCCCAGATCCTCGCCGGCCGGGCCCTGGCCGCGGGGTGCATCGGGAGCCGCAGGATCCCAGTGCTCGAGGGCAAACACCGCCGCCTCGCCGAGATCGTCGACATGCAGAAACTCGCGCATCGGTGTGCCGGTGCCCCAGCACACCACACCGGAGGCGTTGGCTTCCCGGGCCTCGTGAAAGCGGCGAAGCAAGGCCGGCAGCACGTGGCTGCCGGTGGGGTGGTAATTGTCGCCCGGCCCATAGAGATTGGTGGGCATCAGGCTGATGGCGTCGAAGCCATGCTGCTGGCGCAGGGCCTCACACAGCTTGAGCCCGGCGATCTTGGCCACTGCGTACCACTGATTGGTGGGCTCGAGCGCCCCGGTGAGCAACGCCTCTTCGACGATCGGTTGGGCGGCCAGCTTGGGGTAGATGCAGCTGCTGCCCAGAAACAGCAGCCGCCGCACACCACTGCGCCAGGCCGCTTCGATCACGTTGTTCTGGATCCTGAGGTTCTCCAGCAGAAAGTCGGCCGGGTAGGTGGCATTGGCGTGGATGCCGCCCACCTTCGCCGCCGCCAGCACCACCACCGTGGGCTGCTGCGCGGCAAACCAGCGTTCGACCGCCAGTGGATCCAGCAGGTCAAGCTGATCGCGACCGGCCGTCAGCAAGGCCCCACCGCGCTCAGGGTTGCCATAGCCAGCCTTGAGCAGAGCCCGGCAGATCGCACTGCCGGCCATGCCCCGATGCCCGGCCACGGCGATTCGGTCGGCTGGGCTGATCAAGGTCCCCATCACCGCACTCATGGCTGCGTGGACGTGACCGCCAGCGGATTGGTGGGCGGATTCTCCATCGAACCAACCACGTTGAAGCCCTTGCGGCGCAGCAGGGCCTCTTTGGCGGCTTCTTCTTTGTCAGCAGCCACCATTTCGGCCACCAGCTCCTCGAGGGTGGTGGTCGGGGTCCAGCCCAGCTTCTCCCTGGCCCGGGTGGGGTCACCCAGCAGGGTCTCCACCTCGGCCGGGCGGAAGTAGCGCGGATCGATGCGCACCACCACCGCGCCGGTGTCGCTGCGACAGCCGGTCTCGGCGACCCCCTCGCCGCTCCAGACCATGGGGCCCCAGCCCAGCTCAGCAGCGGTCAGTTCAATGAAGCGGCGCACCGACTCCTGCCGGCCGGTGGCGATCACAAAGTCTTCGGGGATGCCCTGCTGCTGCAGCATGCGCCACTGCATCTCGACATAGTCGCGGGCGTGGCCCCAGTCGCGCAGCGAATCAAGGTTGCCCATGAACAGGCACTGATCCAGACCGGCATCGATGCGCGCCAGGCCGCGGGTGATCTTGCGGGTCACGAATGTTTCACCCCGACGCGGTGATTCGTGGTTGAACAGGATGCCGTTGCAGGCATACATCCCGTAGCTCTCGCGGTAATTGACCGTGATCCAGTAGGCATAGAGCTTGGCCACCCCATAGGGGCTGCGCGGGTAGAACGGCGTCGTCTCCTTTTGCGGGATCTCCTGCACCAGGCCATACAGCTCACTGGTGCTCGCCTGATAGATGCGGGTCTTGGCCGTCAGCCCCAGAATCCGTACGGCCTCGAGAATGCGCAGGGTTCCAAGAGCGTCGCTGTTGGCCGTGTATTCGGGCGACTCAAAGCTGACCTGCACGTGGCTCTGGGCGCCCAGGTTGTAGATCTCATCGGGCTGCACCTGTTGAATGATGCGGATCAGGTTGGTGCTGTCGGTCAGGTCGCCGTAATGCAGCACCAGGCGCGGGGGCTGTCCGCTGGAACCAGTCTCGTGGGGGTCCTGGTAGAGGTGATCAATGCGATCGGTGTTGAAGCTGCTGGCCCGCCGCTTGATGCCATGCACCACATAGCCCTTGCTGAGCAGAAGCTCGGCCAGGTAGCTGCCGTCCTGACCGGTGATGCCGGTGATCAGTGCGATGCGCCCTGTGCAATCTGCAGCCAAGCTGTCAACGCGATCCACCACACCACCCCCCGGAGCCATGGGGCGATTCTGCAGGACAGACGCCTGCCAGAGTCAGCTGTGGTAGCCGCACCCCCATGGCCCATCTGCTGATCACCGGAGGGGCGGGCTTCATCGGCAGCCACACAGCCCTGGTGCTGCTGCAGGCCGGCCACAGCCTGGTGGTGCTCGACAACTTCACCAACAGCAGCCCGGAAGCACTGCGCAGGGTTGCCGAGCTGGCCGGTCTGGACGCCGACAGCCCTCGCCTGCAGGTCATCGCGGGCGACATCCGCAGCTCGGGGGATCTGGACCGTGCCCTGGCCATGGCGGCCCCGGGTGGCGATCCCGTGGCAGGAGTGATCCATTTCGCCGGGCTCAAGGCCGTGGGCGAATCGGTGCAGCAACCGCTGCGCTACTGGGACGTGAACGTCAATGGCAGTCGCCAGCTGGTGGAGGCGATGCAACGCCATGGTTGCCGCACCCTGGTGTTCAGCAGCACCTCGACGGTCTACGGCGAACCTCAGCGGTTCCCGATCACCGAAACCTGTGCCACCGATCCAAGGCACCCCTACGCCCAGACCAAGCTGGCGGTCGAGTGGATGCTGCAGGCACTCGAGACCAGCGAAGCGGGGTGGTGCATCGGCCGTCTGCGCTATTTCAACCCCGTGGGAGCCCATCCGAGCGGTCGCATCGGCGAAAACCCCCTGGGAATCCCCAACAACCTGTTCCCGTTCATCACCCAGGTGGCCAGTGGCCAGCGACCCCTGCTGCGGATCTTCGGTGACGACTGGCCCACACCTGATGGCACCGGCATCCGTGACTATCTGCATGTAATGGATCTGGCCGAGGCCCATGGCCTGGCTCTCGACTGGCTGCTGCAACACCGCCGCAGCCTGCCGGTGCTGAACCTGGGCACCGGCCGCGGTCTCAGCGTGCTCGAGGTGGTGCAGGCCTTCGAAACGGCGACGGGGCGCACCATTCCCAGGGAGCTGGTGGGACGCCGCGACGGCGATGTGGCCCGGCTCGAAGGCTGCCCCGAGTTGGCAGCCGCGACCCTGGGCTGGCGTGCCAGCCGCAGCCTGGAGCAGATGTGCCGTGATGGCTGGACCTGGCAGAACGCCAACCCGCGGGGTTATGGCGGCTGAACCCGAAGGTCGACATCTGATCCTGGCGGGGGGTGGCCACAGCCACGCTCTGGTGTTGCGCCGCTGGGCGATGCAACCGCGCCACAGGCCCAGAGGCTGGATCACCCTGGTGAGCCGCGGCTCCACGGCGCTCTATTCAGGCATGGTGCCCGGGCTGGTGGCGGGGCTCTACAGCCACCAGCAAGTCGCCATCGACCTCAGGCGCCTGGCCCTGCAGGCGGGCGTGAACCTGATCGTGGCCGAGATCAACGGCCTCGACCTCGACGGCCGACGGCTGCTGCTGCAGGGCCGGCCACCGCTGCGCTTCGACTGGCTCAGCCTCGATGTGGGTGCTGAGACCAACAGCGACGCGTCAACACCAGCGGGGCTGCCGGTCAAACCGCTGGAGCCGTTTCTGAGCTGGTGTGCGCAGCAGGGCGACGCGTGCGCCGTGCGGGTGGTGGGCAGCGGCGCCGCCGCCGTCGAGGTGGCCCTGGCGCTCAGGGCCCGGGGTCTGCAGCCATGGTTGCAGACGCGCGCCAGCGGCCTGGCTCTGGGTTCAGAGCGGGCCAACCGTCTGGTTGCAGCAGAGCTGCAGAAGGCGGGCATCGCTCCCCAGGGACCCAGCGGTGCGGCAGGCGTGCCCAACGATGCCCCCAGCATCGCCTGCACCGGCAGCCGGGCGCCGCTCTGGCTGACGGCCAGCGGTCTGCCGACAGGCCAGCGGGGGCGGGTGTGCACCACCGCAACCCTGCAGGTTGTGGGCCGGCCCGAGATCTTTGCCAGTGGTGACTGCGCTGTGATCGCCGCCAACCCGCGGCCGCCCGCGGGCGTGTGGGCGGTGCGGGCCGCACCGGTGCTGGCGATCAACCTGGAACGCGTGCTGACGGGTCGCCCCCTGCAGCGCTGGCGCCCGCAACGTCAGGCCCTGCAACTGCTGGGCGATGGCGGTGTGGGCGGTGTCCCCAGGGCCATCGCCCTCTGGGGGCCGCTGACCCTGGGGCCCAGCCGCTGGTTATGGCGCATCAAGGACCGGATCGACCGCCGCTTCATGGCGGCTTTTGACACCGTCACACCAGCCATGGGAAATGGCGACGCCAGCCGCATGGGCTGCCGCGGTTGCGCGGCCAAGGTCGCCGCTTCAGCGCTCGAGGCCGCCCTGCATGACCTTGAAGACCCGGGCAACAGCATCCAGGCGGCCGTGCAGCCCCTGATTCAGGACGATGCGGCCGTCACGGGCACGGATGGTCGTGGACAGTGGCTGCTGCAGAGCGTGGATGGTTTTCCGGCCCTGGTGAGCGACCCCTGGCTCAACGGTCGCCTCACAACCCTGCACGCCTGCAGCGACCTGTGGGCCTGCGGGGCTCGGCTTGAAAGCGCTCAGGCCGTGGTGACCCTGCCGGTGCTGGGCCCGCGGCTGCAGAGCGACCTGCTGCTCCAGACCCTGGCTGGGGTGCGTTCGGTGCTCGATCCACTGGAAGCCCGACTGATCGGCGGCCACACGCTCGAGGCGCGCGACGCCATGACCGGCGCAGGGCTGAGCCTGATGCTCACGGTCAACGGCAGCGCCCCGGCCGGGCGCCTGTGGCGCAAAGGCCCGGTGCAGCCGGGCGATGCCCTGATCCTGATGCGACCGATCGGCACCGGGGTGTTGTTTGCGGCGGCCATGGCCGGTGCGTCACAGCCCGATTGGATGGATCGGGCCCTGACCGTGATGCAGCAGAGCCAGGCGCCGCTGGTGGCACTGCTGGCCGCCCACGGCTGCCGCGCCTGCACCGACATCACCGGCTTCGGGCTGCTCGGTCACCTGGGCGAGATGCTCAACCCCAGGGGCGACAACACAAGCAGTCGCCGCCGAACGGCGACCCGGGTGCAGTTGAACACTGCCGCCCTGGCCAAGCTCGCCCTGCCCGGAGCCCTGGAGCTGTTGTCCGCAGGCCATGCCAGCACCCTGGCCCCGGCCAACGGGCGCGCCCTGGCCCTGCTCGAAGGGGCCGTCACCCTCACCGAAACGGCCAATGCAGCCCTGCTGCAGCTGCTGATCGATCCCCAGACCTGCGGCCCCCTGCTGGCCGCCCTGCCTGCCCAACGCGCCCCTGAGGCGTTGCTCGCCCTGCATCAGCAGGGGTTCGACCAGGCCGCGGTGATTGGTCGCGTTCTGCAGCCGTCCAGCTGAACCCGCAGCACTGAAGCCGGTGCTGCGTGCTATGGGCGGGTCGAACGCGCTGTGCGTCGAGCCGCTTCAGAAACCCGCCAGAGTTCCGGCGCCTTGTTGAAGGGATCCCCCAAAGCACCCCCCAGGCGCGACCAACACCAACGTCAACGCTGAATCGACGGATGCGGGTTTCCAGCGACAGCCAGCTGTTCAGCAGCGTTCGGCAGCCAGGCGGTCAGCACGAAGCTGGCGCAGGCGTTCCCCCAACGCAGGCCCTGGGGTCAGCCCCTCGGCGGCCATCAGCGCCGTGGCACTCCATGGAGCCTGAATGTGGCGCCAACGCGACCACCAGCGCAGCAACGGCCTGCGCGGCAAGCCCTCAAGGGCCGAAACGCAACCCCCGGCCGCCAACTCCAGGGCTACCGCGTCCGGGGAGCAGCCAGGAACCTCGAGCCAATCGCTCCAACGCTCAGCGCCCCAACCCGCGGGCGAGCGGGAACCGTTGTGCTGACCAACCTCGACGACACCGAGCCAACGGTGGCGCAAGGCAAGCCACTGAACCAGCAGCTTGTGATGACGATGGGGCAGTTGCAGGCGTTCGGCGAGGGCCAGGGGATCAGCCGCCCCCGCCACCAGAGCTGGCAGCCGAGGCAATCCCAGTCGCGCAGCCCGGCGCAGACGCCGCTGCAGAGCCTGCTCCGGCTGCTGTTGCAACGCTGCATCGAGCAGCTGCAGGGCTCCCCAGCGCCGCAAGGCAGCCACAGCCTCGGGCCACGGTTCACGTTCAAGCAGCAGCTCGAGCTCCATGCGCAGGCGTGTGCCCAGTGCCGACGGGGCCTGACCAGGCGGGTCCCCGGGCTGCCAGCTCCAGGGCCACGCGGCCAGGGTGTTGCGCACCTGCAACAGGACCTCGGGTGCAAGGTCAAACCCGAGCCGGGCGGCGTAGCGAGCGCCTCGCACCAAACGGGTCGGATCGTCGGCAACGCTGCCGTCGTGCAACAGACGCAATTGCCGGCGTTCCAGATCCTGCTGACCGCCATGGGGATCCAGCAGCACAACTGGCCCGCTGCTGCCGGGATTGAGCAGCAGCGCCATCGCGTTGATGGTGAAATCCCGGCGTGCCAGGTCGTCTTCAAGGGCAGCGAAAACCACCACGGGGTTTTCGCCCAGCACGGGGTAGTGCTCGCGACGGGCCGTCGCCACGTCAAGCAGCACGGTCTGGCCGCCATGCCGCAGCTCAAGTTCGACGGTGCCGTAGGCACTGTGCTCCTGGGATGCCACCACCCCGGGCAGGCGCTGCACCATCGCAGCAGCTGAACCCTCAAGAACAAGGTCGAGATCGGGAAGACCGCGCCAGGGGTCGTTGTGAACCCGGTGCAACAGCAGGTCGCGCACCGCTCCGCCCACAAGCGCCAGGCGCTGGGTTCCAGCAGCAGCCTGCAACAGGGCAGGCAACTCGGCTGGCACCCCTGGCAACAACGCCGGCAACAAGGGCAAGGCCATCAGGGTCGAAGCCAGACTGGTGACTGAACCGGAGGGTCAGAACAGGACCATGACAACACAGGAAAGGCGGCCTTGAACGGAAGCCGCTGCAACCCGGAGTTCATCGCGCAGAGATGGGAACCGGGCAGCATGATGGAGAAACCGGTTGCCATCCAGGCGAACGGGTCAGGCCAGATGTTGTTGCTGAGCAAAGTGTGACACAAACACCGACCTACGAGCGCCTGCAGACATCTGAATCCCTGAAAGAGCCGTGCAGCCGGAACACAGGCCGAACAGGCGCGGCAAGCTCAGCGGCGGTCAATCTGACAATCCGCGGCGCGAATGGCATCCAATGTCATGCGCGCGCAAGCAGATCACGCAATCCTGATCAATACACTCCGTGGGAAGGCATTCTTGACGCAGTTTTAGAAGCGGATTTAGACTCAGTACTCAAGATCAGATCTCAAGATCCAGCCGGACCGCCAACCGCAATGGCAATTGCACGATCCATGGCAATGTCAATGGCCATAGCCGCACCCGGCAGAACGCCTCAAACCAAGATTTTAGTCGGCAAAAAATACCAAGCAGGGTGAAATTTATGAGCAACAAAAATAGCCCTGTTCAAATTGCAAAAAGCATCAGGTCAGCCATCCTCAATGTACGTTACAAGATTGAATACCGTCTGTCTACAAACTACGCGTATGCCTGGCACAGACTCAAGGGAGGCACCACACGTTCAAGGCTACTGAAGCATCAGGAATGCAACTGGCATACCAGCCAGCGGCCATCTCTCTCAAATCCCGATCGTCACGCCATCTTTGTTGCTTATCACCCTGGCAGAGAAGCGCCTCAAAGCAACATCAACTACTTGCAATCACTCGTCAACTGTGGTTTTCAGGTCACCTACATCCACAACGGGCCTATTGATGCCACGCAGCGAGCACCAGTGGAGAAATTCTGCACACAGGTGATTTGCAGAGAAAACATCGGCCAAGATTTTGGAGCCTGGAAGGATTGGCTACTGGATGGACTCCTACAGCATCGGCTTCAAGATATTGAATGGCTCTTGCTTTGCAATGACAGCAATTTTTTCCTGGCAACAAACGCGCAAGCCTTCGAAAAAGAGTTTTCGGCTGCGCTGTCAGACGACACGATTGACCTGATCGCCCTCAACAAAAACCTTGAGATTTCACCCCATTACCAATCCTATTTTATTTGCTACCATCGACGACTTTTCCTTCAAAAAGGCTTCACAAGGTTTTGGCGTCACTACAAACCAATTTCCAATCGCCATCACGCGATCATCAAAGGCGAAATTCAGCTGACAGCGCAAATCACGGGTTTTGCAAAAGCCAAAATCCTATACAACTGGCCAGATCTTTATATTCAACTTTCGCACATCACACCCAAGAGATCTGAGTTTTATAGCCTTCTTCCCAAGGGCTGCATGTATCTTTCGCGACATTGTTCAGATCACAGCCTGGCAGATGAAGCAATCAACAAGATCGAGCTTCACAAGGCCTTCATGGTTCTTGAGCTTCACAATCCATCCCACGCTCTTGCTCTATTGTTTGCCAGATATTGCAGCTCTCCATTTCTCAAGAAGGACATCGTCAAACATGGCTGTTATTCGATAGCGCAGATCACTGAACTTCTCACGAGCATCAATATCGAAAGGAATTCAAAAGCTTGGCTGGAAATCATTGATCATTATATCCTTACTGGCAATAATGCGAGCTATATCAATCGTCCCAAAGAGGCTTACCAGCAAGGAGTCCCTGTTCGCGGCCAGCAATTCAGAGGACACGGAGAGCTGATGACCGATCTGGGGCTAACCCTCGATGCCTGAAGCCAACCACATCATGAGAGGCAGTCGCACAATCCACCCAAGACCCGTGAAACAACGGCAAACAATTCATATTTTAACCGTCAATTACTTCAGCTCTCTTCTCGTTGCCGAGCTTCTTGAATCCATTCAGGAGCTGGGAGACGAATCGATTGAAGTTGTGATTGTCGACAATTCACCGAATGATGAAGCGCTTGATGAATTGACCAATCAATTCAAAGCCACAATCCTGAGGCCAGCGAAGAACCTTGGCTTCGGCGAAGGATGCAATTTCGGCCTGCGCTATATCCACCATCAAGATCGATCTGCAGTTGTCTGGCTTCTGAATCCTGACACAAATCTGCTCCCCAATGCCACAACAATCATCCGCAATGCGCTCAAAAATCCCCCCTATCCGGCAATCCTAGGAACCTGCATCAATACTCAATACGGCAAATCATGGTTTCGCGGCGGATCCTTTAATTCCACGCTTGGTCTGATTCCAGATGGGAATCGACACAAACGCCAGAAGTGGATCTCCAATGCAAGCATTTGCGAGCCTTCTCAGTGGGTGAGCGGCTGCAGCATGATTCTTGATTTGAGCAAGTTCTCCGACGTCCCGTACTTCGACAAAAACATATTTCTTTATTACGAAGACGTTGATTTATGCCTCAGGCTCGCACAACAAGGACACGAAACCTACGTCACCAATGCGGTGCTGGTTGAGCATGCCGTCTCTGCAACCACCGCAAAAAATCCACAGTCGATGTTTCGCCATGCAACCTTCAGCAAGCTCTATATTTTAAGCAAGCACGCGTCGCGTGTCGCAGTCGCCATGAATATCATCTATTTCACGGTTCAACCATTGCTTGTTCCTCGCGGACTGTCCCATCTCAAAGGCCGTTTGCAGGGAGTGATGGACTTTCTGAATCTCTGCTTCAACAGCGACAGGCAGCACTGATTGAGGTCATAACGGCTCAATCGGTGCCAGCCGCGGATCAAGAATTTTGGGGCCCATGCCCTCGAACTTGACGGCGATCGACACCTTCTGACCACTGCCGAACAGATGGGTCACCAGACCTTCGCCAAAGGAGGCGTGGCGCAAGCGATCACCCACGGCCCACGCGCGGGCTGGTCCTGAGGCCGACGGGCGCCGCCGCACCGCGTTGGCGGGAGCCCCTGCTGCGCCACCGGCAGCCACCCGCTGGCTGTCATCACGGTCGACGCGGGTGAGGCGCTCGAGCCGCTGCTCACGCCGGATCGCTGCGCCGCCGCTGCGGGGCACATCGCCTGACAACAGCTCAGCCGGCAGCTCTGAGAGAAACACCGACGGCACAGCCGGCTCGCGCATGCCGCCCCAGAGACGCCGCTCGCTGGCGTGCGACAGAAACAGGCGCTCCTTGGCCCGGGTGACACCCACGTAACAGAGACGCCGTTCCTCCTCAAGCGACGACGGGTCATCGAGGGAGCGGTAGCTGGGGAACAGGCCCTGCTCCAAACCAACCAGGAACACGACCGGAAACTCCAGGCCCTTGCTGGCGTGCAGGGTCATCAGCGTGACCCGATCGGCAGCAGCATCCTTGTCGTCGGCATCGCTGGCCAGTGCGGCGCTGGCCAGGAAGCCCTCAAGGTCACCCTCGTCGTTTTCCTCCTGGTACTGCAGGGCGGCGTTGACCAGCTCCTGCAGGTTGCGGCGGCGCTCTTCGGCCTCGTCGGAACCATCGGCGATGAGTTCGGCCACGTAACCGCTCTGCTCCATGACCCGCTGCACCAGCTCTGAGGGCGCCGTGTCTGAAACGCGCTCCTGCAGATCATTGATCAATTCACAGAACTGCAGCAACCCCTTGGCCGAACGCCCCCCCAGGGAGCGCACCGCTTCGGGATCGCGCACCACCTCCCACAGGGGCACCCCCAGCTGGGACGCCGCATCGGTGAGCCGCTCGATCGTGGTCTTGCCGATGCCGCGGCGGGGCACGTTGAGCACCCGCAGCAGGCTCACGGTGTCGGCCGGGTTGACCAGCAACCGCAGGTAGGCGAGCACGTCCTTGATCTCGCGGCGGTCGTAAAAGCGCAGACCCCCCACCACCACGTAGGGGATGCCCCAGCGCACCAGGGCCTCCTCCAGGGCCCGCGACTGGGCATTGGTGCGATACAGCACCGCCATGTCGCCCCAACGCAGCTCGTCATGGGCAGCGTCGAGCATGCGCATGCGGTGCACCACCGCCTCGGCCTCGGCGATCTCGTCGTCGCAGCGGGTCAGGCTGATGGGCTCGCCCTCGCCGCGGGTCGGCCGCAGCACCTTGTCGATGCGCTCGGTGTTGTGGGCGATCAGGGCGTTGGCCGCCTCCAGGATCGTGGCCGTGGAGCGATAGTTCTCTTCGAGCTTGACCATGGTCTGGCTGGCCTCTGTGGCGCCGCCCGGTCCCATACCGCCCCCGTCACCAAAGTCCTCCTGGAATCCCATCAGGATGCGGAAGTCGGCCGCCCGGAAGCTGTAGATGCTCTGGTCGGCATCACCGACCACAAACACCGAGCGGCCGCTCCAGTCGTCAAAGGCCTGGGGGTCGCGACCATCGGCCACCAGGAGCTTGATCAGCTCGTACTGGGTGCGGTTGGTGTCCTGATACTCGTCGACCAGCACATGGCGAAAGCGCCGGTGCCAGTAGCTGCGGATCTGCTCGTTCTGGCGCAGCAGCTGCACCGGCAGCAGCAGCAGGTCATCGAAGTCGAGGGCGTTGTTGGCCGCCAGGGCGCGGCGGTAGCGGCGATAGGTCTCGGCCATCAGCTTGCCCCGTTGGCCGCCCACGTCGGCCTCGAGCTGTTCGGGCAGCCACAGCTGGTTCTTGGCGTTGCTGATCGCCCAGCGCACCTTCTTGGGCTCGAAGCGCTTGGGGTCGAGCTGCAGCTCCTGAACAACGATCTCCTTGATCAGGCTCTGCACGTCGTTCTCGTCGTAGATCGAGAACTGCCGCGTCCAGCTGAGGCCCTCAGGGTCGCGGTACTTGTCGATGTCAAAGCGCAGCAGCCGCGCAAACAGGGCGTGGAACGTGCCGATCCAGAGCTCCTTGATGACCTCGCGGTCGATGCGGATGCGCAGCTGGCGCTGTTCGGCGGCCGGCAGGGTGCTCCAGGGCTGGCCGAACTGGCTCTGGGCCAGCTTCTGGGCCAGCAGCAGCTCGAGCCGCTCCTTCATCTCGCGGGCGGCCTTGTTGGTGAAGGTGACCGCCAGCAGCTCGGCCGGATCGATGCCGTGGTGACCGATCAGGTGGGCGATGCGATGGGTCAGGGCGCGGGTCTTGCCGCTGCCGGCGCCGGCCACCACCAGCAGCGGACCGGTGTGGTGATCCACCGCCCGGCGCTGGGCTTCGTTCAACCCCGAGAGAAAGGCGCTCATGCAGCCAGTGTCCCCCCTCAGCGCCGCCGGTGCAGCAGCTGAGCCAGCTTCTGCCGAGCCTGTGCCCAGCGCACCTGAACCGGACTGGGCGCACGCAACGGCAGCTGATCGGCCAGCAACAGCCGATCCCAGTGCTGGTTGAGGACCCCCAGGGCCCGTTGCCAGCGCTGCTGCAGGCTGGATTCAGCCAGGCCTTCGAGCAGGCGTTGCAGCGCTGCCGGATCGGCCTGCCACCCCTCAGGATCGGCCACCGCCGCCACGATGCGCTCCACATCGGCGCTCAGGGTGCCCAGACCCAGTTGATGACCCAGCACCCCAGGATCGAGGCAGTCGGCCAGGGCATGGTTGAGACTGCTGAACACCACGCAACCGCAGGCCAGGGCCTCGATCGGGGGCAGGCCAAAACCCTCGCTGACTCCGCGGCCTCGCCAGTAATCGGCCGAGTCGTAGAGCACCACCGCCGCGCTGTTGAACAGCACCACCAGATCGTCGACCCAGCCGCTCTGCACCTCGACCCGCAGCCCCCGGGCCCGCAGGGCCGGCACCAGCCGCTGCAGCACATAGGCGCTGCACTTGCGCTGCTGCACCAGCACATCGATCGGGCGAGGTGCAGCCGTGGTGCGAGCAGAACCGGGCGCAGGCCGCTGGCCCCGCATCAGCCACTGGGGCTCCAAAGCATTCGGCACCAGCAGGAGCGGGGCACGGGGAGACCGATCGCCCCAGTAGCCGAGGGTGTTGCGGCTCACGGCCAGCACAGGCACCCCTGGAGGCAGATCAAAGCCATAGCCGCTGCTGTGGGCGTGATAAGCCACGGCACGCCTGTGCAGCCGTCGCAACAGCCGGGGCACATCGAAGCCCCAGCTCACGATCCAGAGGGCCTTGTCGGCATCAGCGCCGCCCAGAGGCTCGGCGCTCAGCAGATCATCGAGAAAGGGGAGATCGCTCTGGCGCTCGCGATAGGTGACCACCTCGGTGGGCGCCAGGGCCGACACCAGACGCGCCGTCTGCAGCTCGACCGCAAGGCCACCGCAACGAAAGCGGCGACCGGTGCCAGGAACGAGGAAACGAAGGGTTCGCAAGCTCAGGCGGCAACAGCCTCGGTGCTGCCGGCACGCTGGCGGCGGGTCAGGAAACCGAACAGCACCTTGCCGATGGCGGCGATCAGGTTGCCCTCGAGCTCCTGGAACATCTTCATGTTCAGATGGAAGGCGTGGTTGGCCTCCTCGACGATGCGATCGGCCATGGCCTGATCGATCGGCAGATTGTCGAGGGTGGCGCGGTAGTTGGTCTTGAAGCCCTTCTCGTCGGGAATCGCGTCGAACTCGTAGAAGCGCAGACCGTCGTGCTCACCCAGGTTCATCGCCTTCTGGGCGATGTTCTTGAGGATCTGACCGCCGCTCAGATCACCGATGTAGCGGGTGTAGTGGTGACCCACCAGCAGCTCAGGGGCCTCAGCGGCGATCTGATGGATGCGGGCGACATACTCCTGGGCCGCTGGTGTCGCCTTGACGCTGCTGCGCCAGGTGTCACCGAAGTAAAAAGCCAGGTCCTGCTCGAGGCTCTCGCGACGGTTGAGCTCAGGGAAGCCGACCGGTCCCACCACGGGATGGCCTGCCGCCCGGAGTCTGCCGATCTCCTCTTCCATGGCCGTGTAGACGAAGTAGAGATCCGCCACCAGGGTGCGGTAGCTGGCCTTGTCGACCACGCCTTTGAGAAAGCAGCTGACGAAGCCGGTGTTCTCGGCCATCGTGTGGGACTTCTTGGTTCCCTCGCGCAGCTGGGAGGCCAGAGCGACAGCCATGGTGAGGACGCTGATGCAGGCAGAACGGCCAAGTTAGGTGCCCCATCGGGCCCTCCGAGCGCCTTGGTTGCGAAGGGTAAAGCTCGCAACAGGCCCCGACTCAGGCCGCCTGATCGTGAGCGTCACCGACCGAACCGGATTGATCGAGCCGTCCGTCGAACAGGGCGAACAGCTCGCGACACACCTGTCGCAGGCGATCGACGACCACCGGCTCCGGCAGATGGGTTCCGCTGGGCTGCCAGTCGCCCACGGTGGCCAGGCGCCAGCGCTCTGACTCGTAGGTAAGACCACGGATCACCACGCCCAACAACCTGGGCCGCGAACGCGCGGGACCGGGCGCGGATCTGACGGCACTGACGGGTGGACGCTCCAGCCGCAACTGAATCAGCATCGAGCGGCACTGGTTGCGGGGATTCCAACCCGGAAAGTGAAACGAGAGGTCAACGCTCTCGGCCTCGGCCCAGGCACGGGTCAATGGGTCATCACGCCAGGGGGTCAGGTTGGCCCTGGCGGCGGGGAAGGCCTTGCGAACCAGAGCCGCTGCCGAGGCGATCACCTGGGCCAGATCGAGAGAGCGGGCCTGATCGGCAGCGTTCATGGCACCATCCTGAAGTCTGCCGCCGGAAAACGGCAGGGCAGATCGGCAGTTGCCGACATCGCTCCGGCAACATTGCGGCATGGCCTTGCCCCCCGCCGTCCGACGCGCCCGGTTCAAGGAACTGGCCGCCTTGGCAATCCTTTATCTGCTGCAGACGATCAACGCCGAAATGCTGCGGCGTGCAGCCGGGACCCTGGACCGACACCTGACGGGCACGGCCAGCGGGCGCATCGTCGCCGACTGGGCCCTGTTGCAGGCCGACCATGTGCACCCGCTGGCGATGCTGGTCTGTGGGGTCTGGCTGACGGGCCTGGTGCTGACCCTGTTGCGCGGGGTCTGCCCTCCACGCTGGAGTTTTGATGCACTCGGCGTCTGGTTTTCGCTGCGGCTGCTGGCCGAATACCTGACGATCAACGGGCTGATCTTTGAGGGGTCGAAGGTGGAGCCCGGGGTGCTGCTGGGCCAGATCGTGCTGTATCTCCCCTACTTCGTGGTCACCTGGGGCTGGATCTTCCATCGACTTGACCTGGTCAACCAGGAGCAACCGGGCCGGATCGTGGTGCTCAGCGATGCCGATCCGACACGGGGAATCTCGTCGTTTGATTACTACCACGCCTCGATCAGCACCCTGCTGAACAAGGGCAAGCCGACGATCGTGGGGGTGAGCCGCACCGGTCGGCTGCTGGTGCTGCTGTACCTGGGGATGGTCCTGGGGCTCTACGCCCTGACCTTCGCACGAATCCTGCAACTGACCCGCGCCCTGATCTGAAGCCTCAGCACAGCGACCCGCCCCCGCGCCGATCACCACCAACCTTTCGCGCCCTCCCGCAGGCATAGGCTCGCCCCAACACCGATTGCGCAGGGCCCTTCATGGCCAGCTACGAGAAGCTCACCGCCCCCACCTCGGGCACGGCCATTCGCTTTGAGAACGGCCAACCGATCGTGCCCAACGATCCGATCATTCCGTTCATCCGGGGCGATGGCACCGGGGTCGACATCTGGCCGGCCACCC
>RGUW01000031.1 GCA_010027605.1 Synechococcaceae bacterium WB9_2_112
GGTGATCGACCTGGCCAAGGCCCTGACCGACCCCCAGCGCCAGGCCCTCGAGGCCGAGCTCGACGATTTCGAGCATGTGAGCGGCTGGAAGCTGCGGGTGCTGACCCAGTACGACCGCACCCCGGGCTACGCGGTCAAGGATTTCTGGCACCTCGATGAGCGCTCACTGCTGCTGATCGCCGATGAACGGGGCGGCAACCTGCTCAACTTCAACGTGGGCGATGCCCTGTTTGCGCTGATGCCGCGCACCTTCTGGGTGGAGCTGCAGACCCGCTTCGGCAACCAGTACTACGTGCGCGACCACGGCGAAGATGCCGCCATCGTCGATGCTCTGCACACCGTCAAGGGCTGCCTCGAGATCGGCGGCTGCCAGGTGGTGCCCGGCCTGCCCACCGAGCAGTGGGTGCTGACCCTGGGCACCTCGATCCTGGGGGGCCTGATCGTCGGCTTTGCCGCCTATCCCCGCCAGAAGGGCCGCGTTGTCGAATGGGCCTGGGTGCTGCTGCTGAGCCCCCTGTGGGTGATTCTGGTTGGGGTGTTCGGCGTGGCGCCGATCATCACCCGCACCCCTGACCTGCTGCCGTTGGCCCGCAATGCCCTGGGCTTCGTGGGCGCCATTGTGGCCGCCTACCTGATCGCCCAGAACACCGTGGGCCGCGAAAAGTTCAAGAACAGCGAGAGCTGATCCGGGATCAGGCCCCCGGGCGGTTGCGGGGCCCAAAGCGATCGAGCGCCTCGAGCCGGCAGCGCAGAGAAGTCTCCGGCTCACAGACCCTGGGTGGCTCGGCAGGGCCCAGCGCCGATCGCAGCTGGGCCAGGTTGTCGTCGTAGAAGCGCTTGAGATCGGCGAATCGTTTCACCGGCTGGCCATAGAAGCTGTGACCCCGCATCGTCGGGAACGAGGCCCATTCGGGTGAGAGCAGAGACACCAGCTGGGGGGTCAGCTCTCCCAGATCAGCCAGCGGCAGGGCGCCGCGGCGCTGCACCAGAAACAGGGCGGCCTGATCCTGAGCCTCGGGATGAAACACAGCCAATCCCAGGGCTCGTGCCGCCAGAGCCCAGGTGAACGGCATGAACTGATAGGCACCGGCGGCTGCGCTGGCGTAGCGGGCGGTGCGCATCACCCGGTTGGGATGGCGGTCGAGCGAGTCGATCAGGCTGCCGCCAAACAGAATGCGATACCCGAGGTCGCTGCCCTGGGCCCAGGTGCCCTCGGCGAAGCGAATCGTGTTGAGCAGGGCCCGCCGTTCAGGGGTGATGGCGAAGACCCGCTGACCCTGGGGCAGAGCTTCGAGCATCGCGAGCGACGAGAGCGGCGCGCTGTTGGGCTTGAGGTTCAGGTCGACATCCAGGCTCGAGCTCGAGATTGGGCTTTGGCTCTGGGCTGCCGCCGGCAGCACAGACAACATCGGGGCGGCCATGGATGCCAGCAGAGCTGCACCCAGGGCGAGGCGACGATTGTTGTGAGACAAAACGAATCAGGCAAACAACAGTGGCAGCACCGGGCCTCGGGCCAGGAGCACGGGCAGGGAGAAGGGAAAAATCTGCGCCAATGTGCCGCACTGAACCGAATCGGGCAACCCCCGGCAGCACCACCGCTGCAGCCGCGTGAACCGGAGCGATCCCGCGCGTGCTCCAAAAACACGCCAGAACTCCCGCCAGATTTCCAAGGGCATCACCAGCCGCTGAACTTGGAGATCACCAATGAGCTCAGCAATAAGCTCAGCAATGAGCTCCCCTTGAGGCTCGCCCAGGCAGCGACATCAAAGCGCCAAGGCCGCGATCGCCGCTGCCGCCTCAGCGCTGCCATCTGACGGCAGAGGGCCCAGTCGCGGCGGCAGCAGCGGTTGATCGAGCTGCCAGTCCCCCGCCATGAAGGCCTCGCGGCTGAGCAGGCGATGGTGGCCATGGTTCTGCAGATCCTGCTCCAGCACGGCGGCCTCAGCAAAACCGTCGCGCTGCACCAGATGAATGCCGATACCCTGGCTCAGGGCTTCACAGAAACTGCTGTAGCCGGGTTTGGTGATCATGCGGCCGCACAGCGGCATCAGATCGAGGGGCCGCAGCCCGGCTGGCAGTACCCGACCGTTGGGATGGCGAGCCAGGGCTGCATCCGGGCCGATGAACACATGATCGGGCCAGCGCTGCAGGGGTGCTGACGCCAGATCAAGGCCCAGCCCCCCAAAGCTGATCAACACGCAACGGTCGCGCGCGGCACCGGGCAGATCCAGCTCACCGGCCGTCTGAGCCAGTGCAGCCGCAGCAAGCCGCGGGATCGACGTGGTCAGGCCAACCCGCACCTCAGGGATACCCCAGTCGATCGGCATCGCCAGCGGACAGCGAATCAGCAGCTGCCCCTGCCGGTAGGCCGCCAGGGCGGCGTCGGCCCAGGGCACAAAGGCCGCACCCAGGGGTCGGTAGATTGCTTCCCAGCCGAAGCTGGCCAGCCACACCAGCGGCGCCCCCAGGCGGGTGGCCAGCCGTGCGGCGGCTGGGGGCACGTCGCCCAGCACCAGAATCGGCTCGCTGGGGTCATGGCGCTCACCTTCCAGCCATGCCGCCTCGCGGGCGATCTGGGCGGGCAGGCGCGCCTCCAGCGCCTCCAGGGCAGTCAGGGTGGCCGCCAGATCGGAGTCCAGGGCATCGGCCTGCATCACTCCCACATCCCACTGACAGGGACGGTGTTCAAACGGCACCGGTCCCATGGCCAGATCCAGAAAACGGCGGGGCAGGGCGCTCGAGATCACCAGGCGCCAGTCGGGATGGCGGGCCGCCAGTGCCGTCAGCACCGCCGCACTGCGCGACCCGTGCCCGAACCCGTGGGCGCTGATGCAGGCGACGATCAGCATGAAAGCGGCGCAGCCCCGGCCGGGGCCAGCGAAGGTTCCCCGCGATACAGCACTTCCTGGTAGTGCAGTCGCCCGTCCAGTCCGTACCAGCGGTGCGAGACGCTGCACAAGCTCTGCCCATCAAACTCGACCCAGCTGAAGTGACGCAGCGCCATTCCCGCGTCATCGACCAGGTGGCGCGGCACGCAGGCGGTGTTGAGGTAGGCCGTGCCAGCGCGGTCGACCACCAGGGTGCGGCGCTCGCCGGCACCCCGTTTGAGCCGGTGGTGCATGTGACCGAACACCACCAGAGGCAACGCCCGTTGGCGGCGGATGCGATCGATGGCCAGGGCCAGATCCTGATCGCCCCAGTCGCACGACGGCTGCTTCCAGTCACGCCCGCAGATGTCGGCCGCGTCGCTGCCCAGACCTGCCGGTCCGCTGTGGGCCAGCAACACCACCGGCAACGCGGGATCAGCGGCCGCTGCCGCGGCCACGATGCGGTCGGCCGACTGTTCGAGGGTCAAGGGGCCAAACACGGCCGTGCAGGCCCTGGACAGGTGAAAGCCTCCACCAGCGGTGCCGGGCCGGCCCCCAACAACGGCGACGCCTGCACCACAGGCAGGGTCGGCAGGGCGCAGTTCACGCAACTGCCAGCCGATGTGAAGCGGACCGAGGGCCGCAAGCTGCCGGGTCAGGGTGTGGCCCGATGCGTCCTTGCCGCTGTCGTGGTTGCCCAGAACGCACGCGACGGGCAGCTCCAGCTGGCGCAGCAGCGCCGGGATGCGGGGGGTGCCATCGCTGAGATCGCCCACAACCAGCAACGCATCGGGAGCCAACAGCTCCAGCAGGGCGTGATCACTGTGATCCCACTGGCCGTGCAGATCTCCCGCAATGGCCAGCCGCATCGACACCGATGACTAGGGTGTGCCCATCTTCGCCCAGGGGCGCTCGGCGTGGTTTTCGCTGCATCCCAGAGCACAGCCACCACTGACGCCGAACACCGGGCGGTGATCGAGCGCCTCAGGCAGGAGCGCAACGCCGTGATCTTGGCGCATTACTACCAGGACGACAGCATTCAGGACATCGCCGATTTCATCGGTGACTCACTCGAACTCTCTCGCCAGGCCGCGGCCACCGATGCCGACGTCATCGTGTTCTGCGGTGTGCACTTCATGGCCGAGACGGCCAAGATCCTCAGCCCCGAAAAAACGGTGCTGATTCCCGATCTGGAGGCCGGCTGCAGCCTGGCCGACGCCTGCCCGCCCGAACCGTTCGCGGCATTCCGGGCCGAGCATCCCGACCACATCGTGGTGAGCTACATCAACTGCTCGGCGGCGATCAAGGCCCAGAGCGACCTGATCTGCACCAGCAGCAACGCGGTCGATCTGGTCAAGCAACTGCCCAACGACCGGCCGGTGTTGTTTGCCCCCGACCAGAACCTGGGCCGTTGGGTGCAGCAGCAGAGCGGCCGCGCGCTCACCCTTTGGCCCGGCAGCTGCATCGTGCACGAGAGCTTCAGCGAACAGGCCCTGCTGCGGCTCAAGGCCGAGCATCCCGAGGCCGAGGTGCTGGCCCACCCCGAGTGCCTGCCCCACCTGCTGGATCTGGCCGATTTCATCGGCTCCACCAGCAAGCTGCTGCATCGCGCCGAAGCGAGTCCGGCGCCAAGCTTCATCGTGCTGACCGAGCCGGGGATCCTGCACCAGATGCGGCGCAAGGTCCCCGCCAAACGCTTCTTGGAGGTGCCCGGAAGCGATGGCTGCAGCTGCAATGCCTGCCCCTACATGCGCCTCAACACGCTCGAGAAACTGCGCCATTGCCTGGAGACCATGGGCCCGGCGATCGAGCTCGACGAGGAGATCCGCCAGCGGGCCCTGCTGCCAATTCAGCGGATGCTGGAGTTGAGCCGCTGAGCCGCGCCTCAGTCGCTGACCTGGTCGTTGACCTCAGTCGCTGACTCAGTAGCTGTAGTTGGAGACGAACAGGCTCTCGTCGTCGGAGGGTTCGCTGCCCGCCACATAGGCACCGCGGCTGGCGGCGCCGTTGGCCCGCGCCCGCGCCAGGAGCGCCACCTGACCGGCAGCCACGTCGCGGCCGCCCCAGTGTTTGAGGCACGAGTGCTGCAGGGCCCGGCCAAACGAGAAGCCCAGATGCCAGGGGGCATAGCCCACCGCCGCCGCCTCGTTGATGGCGTTGAGGCAGAGGCTGGCATCCTCTTCGCTGAGGCCACCACTCAGGAACAGGATCGCCGGCACCGCCGCCGGCACCGTGCGGCTCAGGGTGCGCACCGTGAACTCGCCCACCTCGTCGACACCCGGTCGCGTGGCGCAATCGGCCCCGGCAGTGGTCATCGAGGGTTTGAGCAGGCTGCCCTCCAGAAACACGCCGTTGACGGCAAGGGCCTCGTAGACAGTACGCAGCACCCACTCCTGCACCGAGGCGGTGGTGGCGATGTCGTGGTCACCATCCATCAGGATTTCGGGCTCGACGATCGGCACCAGACCGTGCTCCTGGCAGGTGCGGGCGTAACGGGCCAGGCCCCAGGCGTTCTCGCGCACCGCCAGCTCGGAGGGGCAGCCCCCAGCGCTGATGCGCAGCACGGCGCGCCATTTGGCGAAGCGCGCCCCGCGGGCGTAGTAGCGGGAGGCCCGCTCGGCCATGCCCTTGAGCCCGGTGCACCAGCTCTCGCCTGCGAGCCCGCCGGCGAGGTCTTCGACACCGAGATCGACCTTGATGCCCGGCACGATGCCCTTCTGCTGAAACAGGGCCACGATCGGCTGGGGGTCACCACTGGAGCCCTCGGGAGCGGCATCGGCTGCCGCGACGGCAGCCACCGCCGGATCGCTGTCCTGAAAGAGGGTCTCCTCGAACAGGATCACCCCCGAGATGTGCTCGGCCAGGCCAGGGGTGGTGGCCAGCACGGTGCGGTAGGCGCGGCGATTGGCCTCAGTGTTCTCGAGCCCGATCGCATCAAAGCGTTTGCCGATGGTGCCGGTCGATTCGTCGGCCGCCAGCAGCCCGGTACCCGGTGCCGCCAGGGCCGCGGCCGTGGCAGCCAGTTCATCACGAAGGTCGTCAAGCGCCATGGCCGATGCCTGGATCACTCCCCCTGGCTAGAGGCGACCGGTTGCATCGTCAACGCCACGCTCCCGAAAGCCTCACCGCTGAACAGCGTTCACAGCACGCCCGCATCACTCCGGGCGCCACAATCAGCCGCGATGCTTCCCACCGACGGTCTGCTGCAGCTCACACCCGAGGGGCTGTACTGCAAGGCGGCAGGCGCCTGGATCGCCGACCATGCCCGGCCTGGTTGTGGCGAATACTGGGCCACCGCCGCCAGCGAAGGCATCCTGCGGCAACGGCTGGGGGCCGGCATCAACCTGATCCCCGTCGACTACGGCGCGCTGCACCGCATCGATGACGCCCGGGTGTCGTTTCACAGCGCCGGTCATGTGCTCGGCAGCGCCCAGATCCGGCTGGAGTCCGCTGGCGAAAGCTGGCTTGTCAGCGGCGACTACAAGCGCGACAGCGACCCCAGCTGCGCGCCGTTTGAACCGGTCACGGCCGATGTGTTCATCACCGAGGCCACCTTCGGTCTGCCGATCTACCGCTGGCGCCCCGGCGCTGAGGTGGCCCGCGAAATCGTGCAGTGGTGGCAGGGCGCGCCGGAGCGGGCCTCGATCCTGTTCTGTTATGCCTTCGGCAAGGCCCAGCGGATCCTGGCCGAACTCGCCGCACAGGGCGTTGGCGACACGATCCTGCTGCATGGCGCCGTTGAGACACTGATGCCGCCCTACCGCGAGGCGGGGGTAGCGTTACCGTCAACGCTGCCGCTGAGCGCTCTCGAGCGCAGTGCCGAGCTGGCGGGGCGCCTGGTGATCGCTCCCCCTTCAGCCCACCGGTCGACCTGGATGAAACGCTTCAAGGAGCCGCAGACCGCCTTTGTCAGCGGCTGGATGGCCGTGCGCGGCGCCCGCCGCCGCCGCGGCTACGAGCGTGGCTTTGTGCTCAGCGACCATGCCGACTGGAACGGCCTGCTGGCCAGTGTCAGAGGTTCAGCAGCACGCCAGGTGTATGTCACCCACGGCAGCAGCGATGTGCTGGCCCGCTACCTGTGTGACGTCGAGGGAATCATCGCCGAACCCCTGAGCGGTGGGTTCGCCGCCCAACGCTCCGACAGCGGAGCCATGACTGACGAGGATGGCTCCGATGCAATCTGATCTGACCCCTGCCCAGCGTTACCGGGCTGCCCTGGCAGCCCTGTTCGGCAACGCGCTGGAGTGGTACGACTTCGCGGTCTACGGCTATGTGGCCAGCGACCTGGGCCAGGTGTTCTTTCCGGCCGATGTGCCGGCCCTCCAGACCCTGGCGGCCTTCGGCGTGTTTGCGGTGGGCTATCTGATGCGACCGGTGGGCAGCATCGTGCTCGGACCCTTGGGTGACCTGCTGGGCCGGCGGCTGATGCTCAGCCTCAGCATCGTGATCATGGGGCTTTCAAGCCTGCTGATCGGACTGCTGCCCGGTCACAGCCAGATCGGCATGGCCGCCGCGATCTGCCTTGTGCTGCTGCGCATGCTGCAGGGCTTTTCGGTGGGAGCAGAGTTCACCGGCAGCATCACCTATGCCACCGAAGCCGCAGCCCACGGTCGAGCGGGGTTGCTGTCGAGCCTGGCCGTGGCCGGTGGGCTGCTGGGTTTCAGCCTCGGCTCGTTGACCGTGGCGGTGATCGCTGGGGTGGTGGGCGAAGCGGCGATGAGCATCTGGGGCTGGCGGCTGCCATTTCTGCTGGGAGCAGCTGTCGCGCTGCTCGGGTTGTGGATGCGCCGCCGCATGCCCGAGACGCTGGCACCCGACGACGGTGGCCCCACGCTCAACCATCCCCGCGAACTGGGTCGGGCCATCGGCTGGCGCCTGGCCCAGGTGCTGCAGCAATGGCGACTGGTCCTGCTGGTGATCGCGCTGGTGAGCTTCGCCAACATGATCTTCTACCTGGCCTTCGTCTACCTGGTGGACCTCACCGGGCAGGCCAGCGGCAGCAGCGGCGCCAACACGATCACCACCGTGGTGCAGACCGCCGGCCTGCTGATTGCGATCCTGGGCGGACACCTCGCCGATCGCTTCGGCATGGTGCCGGTCAACCGCTGGGGTAACCGGGTGCTGATCGTGCTGGCCCCCCTGGGCCTGGCGATCGGGCTTCAGGGCCGGCTCACGTCGCTGGCCATCGCCCAGTGCCTGCTCGTCGTACCGGTGATGGTCACCATGGGGGCGCAGGGGGTGCTCGGCGTCCTGTTGGTGCCGATGCGACAACGCTGCGCCGTCTTTTCCATCGCCTATTCGCTGGGCATGGCGCTGTTTGCAGGAACCGCGCCACTGGCCGCCAGCTGGCTGCACGACAGTCAGGCCAGCTGGCTGATTCCGCTGTATGCCCTGCCCTTCGGGGCTGCTGCCCTGGTGGCCGTGAACCGCACCCGCCATGCAGGCGTTCGCTGAACTGATCGCCACGCTTGAGCACAGCCGCGGCACCCGGGCCAGGGTGCAGGCGCTGGTCGACTACTTCGCGCAGACACCGTCAGCCGAAGCCGCCTGGGCCCTGCAGGTGCTGCTGGGGGGAGCGCGCCGACGCTTGATCACGGGTCGCCGGCTGCGTCAGATCTGCCTCGAGGCGACAACCCTGCCCGAATGGTTGTTTGACGATTGTTATGCCCACGTCGGCGATTCGGCCGAAACGATCGCCCTTCTGTGGCATCACGACGGTGCGGGTGCCGCTCCCCAGCCGCTCCAGGTGTGGATGGAAACGCTGCTGCCGGCGGCGGCGGCCCTGGAACCGGGACCGCAGGCCGAGGCCATTCGGCGCCTCTGGGCCGGACTGACGCCCCAGCAGCTGTGGGTGGCCAACAAGCTGCTCACCGGCGGCCTTCGCATCGGGGTGGCGAAGGGGTTGGTGGTCAAGGCGCTCGCCCAGCTGAGCGGGCTCGAGGAGGCCCTGATCCAGCACCGGCTGATGGGGGGCTTCGCAGCATCAGCCGCCGCCTTTGATGCCCTGCTCGCCGCCACGGCCGGCGACGACAGCAGCGCCGTGCCAAGCCGGCCCTATCCGTTCTTTCTGGCATCGCCCCTGCCCGAGGCCCTGCCGGGAACGGCGGCTGACTGGCAGGTCGAGTGGAAGTGGGATGGCATCCGCGGGCAGTTGATCCGCCGTTGCGGACAGAGCTTTCTGTGGAGCCGCGGCGAGGAGTTGCTGCACGGGGCCTTTCCCGAACTGATCGCCGCTGCCGGCGCCCTGCCCGACGGCACGGTTCTTGATGGCGAGGTGATCGTCTGGGCGGCGGAGGCCGAGCGCCCCGCCTCCTTCCACGCCCTGCAAGGCCGCCTCGGCCGCAACAGACCCAGCGCCCGACTGATGCGCGACTGCCCGGCCGCCTTTGTGGCCTATGACCTGCTCGAGCAGGGGGGCGACGACTGGCGCCCCAGACCCCTGCACCAGCGCCGCAGCGCCCTGGAGTCGCTGATCGAGGGGCTGCCGAACACGCCAGAGACTTCCCTCGCCGGGTGCCTGCGCCTGTCGGAGCGTCTGGCCCTCGACCACTGGGAGCAGCTCGAACCCCTGCGCCAGCAGGCCCGCCTGGCGGGCGCCGAAGGGCTCATGCTCAAGGCCCTCGACTCGCCGTATCTGACGGGCCGCAAACGGGGGTACTGGTGGAAGCACAAGCTCGACCCCTATCGCCTCGATGCGGTGCTGCTCTACGCCCAGGCCGGCAGCGGCCGCCGCGCCAACCTGTTCACCGACTACACCTTTGGTCTGTGGGATGGGGGCGGCTCGCTGGTGAGCTTCGCCAAGGCCTATTCAGGACTCGACGATGCCGAAATCACGGCTCTGGATCGCTGGATCCGCGGCCACACGGTCGAGCGTTTTGGCCCGGTGCGCGCGGTCGAGCCGCTGCAGGTGTTTGAACTGGCCTTTGAGGGCATTCAGCGCTCGAAGCGCCACAAAAGCGGCATCGCCGTGCGCTTTCCGCGCATCAGCCGCTGGCGCCGCGACAAACCGGCACGCGAAGCCGACACCCTGGCCACAGCCCTGGCCCTGCTGGGGGAGGAGGAGCCTTGAGCCCCGCCGTGCTCGCGCCGATCGAGGCCTGGTTCGAGCGGCAGGGCTGGCAGCCCATGGAGTTTCAGCGCCGATGCTGGGCTGCCTACCTGGCGGGCGACAGCGGTCTGATCCAGGTGCCCACGGGCTCAGGCAAGACCTATGCCGCCGTGATGGGGCCGATCGCTGAGCTGCTGGCCGAAGCGGGCTGGAGCGGCACAACCTTGGGCAAGGAGCCTGCTGGTCTGCGGTTATTGGTGATCACACCGCTGCGCGCCCTGAGCCGTGACCTGGCCCTGGCGATTGAGCAACCCCTCAACGCCATGGGCTGGCCACTGCGGGTGGGCATCCGCAATGGCGACACCAGCAGCACCGAGCGCAGCCGGCAACTGCGCACCCCACCCCAGATCCTGATCACCACGCCCGAATCGCTGAGCGTGCTGCTCAGCAACGCCAAGGCCCCCGCGCTGTTTTCGCAGCTGCAGGCCGTCGTGCTCGACGAATGGCACGAACTGATGGGCAGCAAGCGCGGCGTGCAGGCCGAGCTCTGCCTCAGCTGGCTGCGGCGGCTGAGGCCAGGGCTGCGCACCTGGGCCGTCAGCGCCACGATCGGCAACCTGGAGGAAGCCGCCCAGGCAGCGGTGGGGGTCGGCACAGCGGCGCGCAGCATCACGGCCGACATCGAGCGCCCAACGGCCATTCGCAGCCTGCTGCCCGAGAACATCGACGGCTTTCCCTGGGGTGGTCACCTGGGCCTGCGCATGTACGAGGAACTGGTGGCGGGGCTGGACCCCGGGATCAGCACCCTGCTGTTCACCAACACCCGCAACCAGGCCGAACGCTGGCACCAGTGCCTGCGCTTCGCCTGCCCCGAGATGGAGGGCGCCCTGGCGTTGCACCACAGCGCCATCGACCGTGCCGAACGCGAAGCGATCGAGGCCCAGGTCAAAAGCGGCGCCCTGCGCTGGGTGGTGTGCACCAGCTCGCTCGATCTAGGGGTCGACTTTCAACCGGTCGAACGGGTGGTGCAGATCGGCAGCGCCAAGAACCTGGCGCGATTGCTGCAGCGGGCCGGCCGCAGCGCCCACTGCCCGGGGGGCACCTCCCAGGTGCTGTTCATGCCCACCAATGCACTCGAGCTGCTCGAGGTCAGCGCCATGCGCCGGGGCCTGAGCAATGGCCTGGTGGAGCACCGCCACCCACCCCGGCTGCCCCTTGATGTGCTGCTGCAGCACCTGGTGACCCTGGCCTGCGGGCCCGGGTTCGTACCAGGCGAAGAGCTGGAGAGCGTGCGCCGCTGCTGGAGCTTTCGGGATCTCACCGACAGCCAGTGGCGTTGGTGCCTGGCGTTTCTGGAGCACGGCGGCCAATGCCTGGCGGCCTACCCCCGCTACCGCAAATTGGTGCGCTGCGGGCTCAACGGCAACGAACCGGTTGCCAATGGAGAGCCCTATCGCTACCGGGTGCTCGACAAGGCGATCGCGCGGCTGCACCGCTTCAACATCGGCACGATCACCGCCGATCGCTCGGTGACGGTGCGCTTTGTTCGCGGAGCTGTGATCGGCCATGTCGAAGAGGCGTTCATCAGCCGGCTCAGACCCGGCGATGTCTTCTTTTTCGCTGGACGGCAGCTCGAGTTTGTGCGGCTACGGGAGATGACGGCTCAGGTCAAGGCCTCGAGCCGCAAGAGCACAACCGTGCCGGCCTGGGCCGGCGGCCAGATGGCCCTCTCCGATCTGCTCAGCGAGCACCTGCGCCTGGAAATCGACCGCTGTGCCAGAGCCCTAGCGGGCGATGCCGAACTCGACACCCCCGAGCTGGAGGCCCTGAGACCCCTGCTCGAGCGCCAGGCCGATCTCTCCAGGTTGCCGCGCAGTGATGAGCTGCTGGTCGAACACTGCCGCAGCCGCGAAGGCAGCCACCTGTTCGTCTACCCGTTTGAAGGGCGCTTCGTGCATGAGGGCATCGGCTTTCTCTGGGCTTGGCGCCTGGCCCGCCACCGGGCCAGCACGATCACCGTGTCGGTCAACGACTATGGCTTTGAGCTGTTGGCCCCCAAGGGCTACCCCTTTGACGAGCTGCTCGAGCTCCACGGCGAGGAGCTGCTCGATCTGGAGCATCTGGAAGCCGACCTGGAGCAGGCCCTCAACTTTTCAGAACTGTGCCGCCGCCGCTTTCGCGCCATCGCCCAGGTCAGCGGTCTGATCACCCAGGCCATGCCGGGACAGAACAAGACCGGGGGTCAGCTGCAGATCAGTGCGGCCCTGCTGTTTGACGTGTTCCAGAAACACGAGCCCGGCCACCTCCTGCTGGAGCAGGCCCGCCGCGAAGTGCTCGACGAGCAGCTCGAGCAACCGCGTCTGCGGGCAGCCCTGACCCGCATGGCCAACAGCCCCTGGCAACTGCAAGGAATCCCCAGGCCAGGTCCGCTGGCGTTCCCGCTGCTGGTGGAGCGACTGAACAACCGCCTCAGCAATGAAACCCTGCTGGAGCGGGTGCAGCGGCTGATCGCCGAGGCTCAGCGGGCCGAGGGCTGATCCACTGGGTCAGCCAGCCAGCGCATCACAGCCATCAGGTCATCTGAGCCCTGACAAACCGGTCCCACAGGCCCGTGGGCATGAGGCGATTGGCGATCACCGACACCGACTGGTGTCCGCACAGATAACGCGGCTTGGGTCTGGCCGCCGTGAGCGCGGTTTCGATCGCGCGGGCCACCACCTCGGGCGCGGACGCACCGCGGTAGACGTTGTCCCAACCGGTGCGCACCTTGCGCATCATGCCGCCATAGATCGTGCAACTCTGGGCCTGCTGGATCGAAGGATCGGCCACAGCGGCAAAATCCGTGGCGATCAGGCCGGGTTCGATCAACACCACCTGCATCCCGAAACGGTGCAGCTCGAGGCGCAGTGCATCGCTGAGCGCCTCGAGGGCATGCTTGCTGGCCCCGTACCAACCGGAGCCGGGGCTGACCCAGCGGCCGGCAATCGACGAGACGTTGACAATGCGTCCCCGCCCGCGCTCACGCATGGCTGGCAGCAACAGCTGCGTGAGCCCCATGAGCCCGAAAACGTTGACGTCGAAGATGGCGCGTGCCCGCTCGAGCGGCATGGTCTCAAGGGGACCCACCTCGCCGAATCCAGCGTTGTTGACGAGCGCGTCGAGGGGCCCGAAGCGCTCCGCTACAGCGGCGGCGAGCTGCTCACGGGAGCGCTCATCGCTGAGGTCGAGCGGCAGCACATGGGCCCCGGCCGCCGCCAGCGGCGCCATGGCCTCAACCCGACGTGCCGCAGCGATCACGCGCCAGCCGCGCTGCAGCAGAAGCCGGGCAGCGGCAGCGCCGATGCCACGCGAGGCACCGGTGATCAGAACCGTGGCAAGGGGATCCGGGTCTCTGTCGTGGGTCACGACTGCTCGAGACGACGCACAATCACGGTCATCAGCACCAGCGAACCCGCCAGAGCAATCAGCAGCGCAATCGTCATGGTGAGTGCTCCAAACCCCGTTAATTCTGCCGCGCAACCGCCGCAGGAGTTGGTGTTCGTCTACGGCACGCTCAAGCGGGGCATGGCCAACCACCGGCACCTGGCCGGGTCCACCTTCGTGGGATCGGCCCGACTGAGCGGATTCGGTCTGTTTGACCTTGGACCGTTTCCGATGGCGGTGGCCAGCACCGACCCAGCTGCCGTGCTGCAGGGGGAGGTCTATGGGGTCGACGCGGGCCTGTTGGCAGAGCTCGATCGCTTTGAGGGTGTGCCGCGGCTGTACGAGCGCCAGGGGCACCAGCTTGACGATGGCCGAGCCGTCTGGGTCTATGTGGGCCAGAGCCACCAGGTGCGCCATGTGCAGCGCATCCGTTGCGGCAACTGGAGCGGGCCCTGGCTCACAGGGCGACCAGCCAGCGACCGCCGAGGGCCAGCAGCAGGGCCAGCGACGCAGCACTGAGCCAGGCCAGGCGGCTGTTGGCCAGCAGTCGGCGCAACAGCACAACACTTCCCAGACAGCCCACAGCGACCGCGGCGCTCTGACAGAAGCCGATCACGTGGGGATCCCCCCGCCAGGCCGGCAAGGCCGGGTCGCCCAGGCTCACCGGCAGCAAGGCGCCAGCCTCGCCCATCCCCAGGGGGAGATGGCGCGCCAGCAGCAGGGCCCAGATCACGGGCAACAGGCCATAGAGGGTGCGCCGCAGACGCGAGGCCGAAAACAGCAGCCGCGCTCCCAGAAACAGAACCGATGGCACGGCCAGGGCCGCGGCCGCCACGGCAAGACGGGGCAGCAGCGGACCATCAACCAACGAATCAGGCACCAGGGGGCACCAACCCAGCAGCCGCTGCCAGTGATGCAGGCACACATCCCCCGCCAGCACCAGCAGCAGGGCCGGCTCCCCGGGGGGCACCTCCATGTCGCGCTGAATGTCGGCAGCCGGCGGCCGCAGGCTCAGCTGCACCGAGCGGTGGGCGCAGGCCTGGGCGCAGGTGAGACACAGCACGCAATTGCGGTTATCGCTCAGATGGGCCGGGTGGGTGCCCAGCGGGCATCCCGCCGTGGCCAGGCCCTCGCCATCGGCCGGGCCGCCCTTGAAGCAGGCATAGGTGCTGCAGCTGCCGCTGCAGGTGCCCACCTGGGCCCTGAGCTCCAGAATCGACAGCTTGGCGAACAACCCGTTCATGCCCCCCACAGGGCACAGGTAGCGGCACCAGAAGCGCTTCTCAAAGCGCAGCGAGCCGATGACGGCACCAGCCGTGATCAACAGCAGCAGACAGCTGCTGAGCCAGGCGGTGTTCTGCAGGTTCCAGACCTCCTCCCAGAGCAGGATCGCGGCAAACCCAGCCGCCAGCAGCGGGGAGGCCCAGCCGTCACTGCTGCCCCGCGGCCAGCGCGCCGGCTGCCATCCAAGCGACCGGGCAACCCGCTGGCTGATCTCACCCCACACCATGAACGGGCAGAACGCACACCACAGCCTCCCCACCAGGGGGAATCCCAGCAGGATCAAGGGCCACCACCAGGCCCAGAACAGATTGAGAGCCCCGTTGTGGGCACGGTCCTGGGGGCCCAGCCAGAGCCAGAGGTTGACCAGCACAAAGAGCCAGCTGACCAGACCGAACAACGCCGCGTTCCAGAGCCATGGAGCACGCATCCACTCCCTGAGCTGAGGCTTCCAACGCCAGATGTCGAAGCGCGCCCGCTGTTGCCGAGGCGAGGTCCAGAAGACGTCTTCGGGCAGGAGGGCCGGCCATTGGGTCTCCTGGCGCCGCACCTGCTGCAGGGCCCGATAGATCAGGGTCTCAAGCTCGCGGATGTTGTTGGGGAAATCGTGGACCTGCAGCCGCTTGATCACGCCCTCACTCACCTGGGGCGGATGGGCCCAGCCCAGCTTGCGACTGCGCTGACGCACGCCATAACGCAACCACTCGCCGAGATCCTGACGACGCACCCGCAACGGCGGTACCCGGATCAGGGTGCAGCAGCGATCAAAGGCCGGCAACGCGGTTTCGGACGTGAAGAACACACGGCCGGCAAAGTGGTGCTGCTCCCCGTCGGCTGCCGACGGGCCCCAGGAGCCGCTGCGGGCCAGCTCCAGCAAACGGTCCTGCAGCTCAGAAGGCACCTGATCGAGCTTGTCGATGAGCAGCGCACCGCCAGCCAGCAAATCGAGCAAGGGACGGCCACCGTCGTGGACAACGCCGAAGAGCTCGTTGCCGTCGGACCGCAGCAGGGCCCCGTCGAAGCGCACCATCAGCTGGGTGCGATCAGCGGAGCCGAAGTGGATCAGCGCTGCCAGGTTGTCCTTTTCCAGACCAGGCTCACCGCTGATCAACACCGGCCGGCGCGTCGCATCGAGAGAGGCCTCTCGCACCGCTTCCCGCAGAGCACGGGCATAGCGACTGCTGCCCACCACGCCGCGCCGCGCCTGACCGACCAGGTGGGGAGCCAGGCGATTCAGTTCAGCGTTGTCAAAGGACCTGGTGCGCTGCACAGGACTCACGCCGTCATGACCACTCTGCAATCCCGCCAGATGATCAGGGAATGCCAACAAACTCTCCGGCACAGGCGACTTACTGGAGAGTTGATGCATCATGGCATCTCTGCGCTGCGCTGCACTGCTGCAGCAGCTGAGCGATGCCATCAACCAAGGACCTGAACTGATGACGCTGTTGATCCGAGCGCTCCGAAGCAGCTGGCTAGGAGCAATGGCTTTGGCTCCGATCGCCGCAACGACTGCAGCACAGGCCCAGGAGCTCGCCTCGCTGAACGGCATGTCGGCCGTCAACG
>RGUW01000301.1 GCA_010027605.1 Synechococcaceae bacterium WB9_2_112
TTCCAGCATTGCACGCGAATAATCGGCATCGAGCATCGTACCCAATTTGTGCTTGGTTTCTGCTTCCGAAAAGAGCGCGCGAGCGCGCACCAGTGAAGCTTGTGTTTGCTGCAGAACTTGCTTTTTCAAAACCACATCATAGTATGCTTTTGCAATGTCCAACTTCACATTCGTCTCCAAAAGCTTGAGCTCTTCTTCACGTGTCTTAACCCGTGCGCCGGCTATGTCGCGGTCAGCCGCGCCAGTCAGGCGGTCTGGCTGATGGCCGATGGCGGGGCTGGCGCCGATCGCCGGCTCTGGTCCGACTGGCTGGGACAGGGCGCCTGATCGATCCGGCGCTGCAGGGTTCGCTTCAGCTGAGCTGGAGACCCTCGATGCCCTGCCAGCCCAGGTAGCCGGCCAGCACCAGGCTCAGGCCGCCCACCAGCAGATCACCGCGGGCGAACAGCAGCTGCTTGCCACGCTCCAGCAGCGGCAGCACCTGCGTCCGGCCCACCAGCACCGCGGAGAACGGCAGCAGCAACGCCAGGCTGGCCGCCAGGGTGAATCCTGCCGTGAACAGCACCTCCTGCGCCCGATTCAGGCCGTTGGCCAGCAGGGCCGAGGCCGCCTTGGCGAACAGGAACAGGTCGTCCGGGCTCACCACCTCGATGGCGCAGCTGGCCCCCAGCAGCAGCGGCAGGGGCATGGCGCAAAGGCGGTCCAGCTGGCGGGTCCAGCCGGGTGGCTCCTGACCCTCCTCGCGGCGCTCAAGCAGTTCCCGCAGCCCCAGAGCCAGCAGGGCGCCGGCGCCGAGAAGGTCCAGCCCCGTCCTGTGGCTGGAGCCCTGCTCCATCGTGAGCAGCAGGCTGTGGCCGACCGTCAGCAGCACCACAAGGGTCGCTGTGATCGTGACCATCCAGCTGAGCACGAACAGGCCGCCGCGGCGCAGCGGGTTTGGTCCGAGCAGCAGCAGCAGCAGCAGGCCGATGTGAATCGGACTCAGGCTGATGCCGCTGCCGTAGGCCAGCAGTTCGGCCCAGAGAGTGCCATGGCTCATGGGTGCAGGTCAGGCTCGGATTTCGAACCAGTCTTCCCTGCTGGGGGCGAGATGAGCGTGGCTGACGCTGTGAACCTCAGCGCCGGCGGGTCCGTGCTCGCACCACAGGCGCAGCTCGGTGAGCAGATGCACGGCCCCCTCCGCCTGCACTTCGACGCAGCCATCGGGCAGGTTGCGCACCCAGCCGTGCAGATCGAGTTGTTTGGCTTTCTGGCAGCAGCTGGCGCGGTAGCCCACCCCCTGCACACGGCCGCGCACGATCAGCTGCCAGCGCTCGATGTGGGGTGTGCTGCGCGGTTCGCCCCGCTCCACCCGACGCCACTCCCGCAGCCGCGCCGCCCGGCTGCTGCGGGTCATCGGGCTCATGTCGGCGAACAGCCAGCCCGGCGCCTGGGAGTTCATCTGGCGGGGCAGTGGTTTCTCCACGGGGCTCCTGCACGCTGGCCAGTCTCAACCTGCCACGGCAGCGCGATTTCGGCTACGGCGCTGGATTGAACGACGCAGGGGCGTTCCAGCGCAGTA
>RGUW01000302.1 GCA_010027605.1 Synechococcaceae bacterium WB9_2_112
CCGATGCAACGCACTTCGCCCAGTTCCATGCCCCGCTGCGACAGGGGCTCCTGCCGCAGGGCGGCGAGCAGCCATGGAGCACCGAGCACATGGCAGGCGGTGCCGGTGCACACCAGGCAGCGATGGGCCAGCGGTGGTTCGAAGCGAAACAGGTGGTAGAAGCTGGCGGTGCCCAACACCTGGCTCAGGGGTAGCTGCAGCCGGGTGGAGATGGTGGTGAGCACCGTTGGGCTGAGCCAGCCGTGCTGCCGTTGGGCGGCGGTGAGGATTTCGATCAGCCCGTCGCGCTGCAGGCCGTGGCGTTGCAGCTCCTGCTCGAGGGCATCGGGCGCCTCGCCAACCGGGATATCAGCACTCCCCGCCATGACCTCCCCGGCCCGCTAATCGGACCCTATGGAGCGTTGGGGGAGCCGGCGGGCGCAGCGTCAGGGCTGCTGCTGATCTGCTCGGCTTCGATGGCGGCAACCAAGTCGATGCTTTGACTTAGTCTTGCTTTAGCTAATGCTTGGGGTGATGGCGGGTTCACGCGGCAAGCGCACCCCACAGAAGGGGAATGCTGAGGGTGCTCAGTTGCTGCCGGAGGCCCCCATGGCGGTTCATCAGGTGAATGTGCATCAGGCCAAGACCCACCTCTCCCAGTTGTTGCAAGAGGTGGAGCTGGGGCAGGACGTGGTCATCGCCCGCGCTGGTGTGCCGATCGCCCGTCTTGTGGCCTGGCATTCGGCAGAGCGCACCGTGGCGGCACCGGGGGGCATGCGGGGGCAGATCCAGATTGCCGACGACTTTGATGCCCCCCTCGACGACCTGTTTGAGGTGCTGCGCTGATGCGGCTGCTGTTGGACACCCACCTGTTGCTGTGGTGGCTGGCTGCAGATCCGCGGTTGTCGCCAACGGTGAGGGATCTTGTGCAAACGCCCGGTGCAGAGGTCTTCGTGAGCCAGGTGTCCCTCTGGGAGCTCGCGATCAAGCAGTCCTTGGGCAAGGTGCAGGTGCCCCTTTCGGCGTTGGAGTCGCAGGTGCCCCGTCAGGGATTCCAGTGGTTGTCGATCCAAAACGCCCATCTGCTCGCGGTGGCTCAGCTGGAGAGCCATGCCGACCACCGCGATCCCTTTGATCGGCTGTTGGTGTGCCAAAGCCGTGTGGAACCCATGCAGTTGCTCACGGCTGATCGCAGCCTGCAGCGCTATGGCGCCCCCGTTCGCTACCTGCCCGCCTGAGCCAATTCGGCTTCGATGGCGGCAACCGCCACGCGGGTGGTGAGCACCGCGTCGGGGTTGAGGCTGATCGAATCGATGCCCTCCCGCACCAGCAGGGCGGCGAATTCGGGGTGATCGCTCGGGGCCTGGCCGCAGATGCCGACCTTGCGGCCGCAGCGCTTGGCCGTGCGGATGGCCATCTGAATCAGGCTCACCACGGCGTCCTGCCGTTCATCGAAGAGCTCCGCCACCAGGGCTGAATCACGGTCGAGCCCGAGGGTGAGCTGGGTGAGGTCGTTGGAGCCGATGGAGAAGCCATCGAAGCGCTGGGCGAAGGCCTCGGCGGCAATCACGTTGCTGGGCA
>RGUW01000303.1 GCA_010027605.1 Synechococcaceae bacterium WB9_2_112
CTCCTCGATGTCAACCGCCACCATCACCGGTGGCAACGATGGGCTGCTGGTCACCTCAAGGTCGCGCCGCGCCCAGCGGGTCTCCTCGTTCTCCAGCCTGTCCTCCTGTTCCCCCAGCAGATTCCACACCAGGATCAGCGCCTCAGCCCCCCGCAGGGCGTCATCGAGGGTTGGTGCATCGCTCAGGTCCAGGCCTCGGCAGCCCGGTGGACTGTCGCGGTCGGCCAGGAGTTCTTCTGCCATGCGGTCATCCGATCTCCAGCAAGCCCCGCTGATGGCGACCGTGCGATCCATGAAGACCGGCAATTGACCCAATCTAAGGCGAACCATCGGGGATCTTTCCTCCTCAATCCCCGCTCGGACTGAACCCGCTGGCCACGCTCACCAGCAGGCCAAGGTTGATGGCAACAATCAGGCCCGCGATGACCCAGGCGACGGCCTGCAGCCAGCGGGGGGATGCCAGCTCGCCCATCAGCTCCCTGCGGCTACAGAACAGCACCAGGGGAATCACCGCGAAGGGCAGTTGCAGGCTCAGCACCACCTGACTGAGCACCAGCAGTTGGTTGCTGCTGCGATCTCCCAGCACCAGCACCGTCGCCAGGGCCGGGATCAGGGCCAGTCCACGGGTCAGCAGCCGCCGCTGCCATGGGGGCAGCCGCAGATCCAGGAACCCTTCCATCACCACCTGGCCGGCCATGGTTGCCGTCACCGTCGAGCTCTGGCCCGCCGCGAGCAGGGCCACTCCGAACAGGATGCTGGCCAGCGACGTTCCCAGCAAAGGGGTCAGCAGCCGGTAGGCCTGGTCAAGGTCTTCGACCATCGGTCGCCCGGAGCCGTGGAAAGCCGTCGCTGCCAGCACCAGGATTGCCGCATTGACCAGGAAGGCGAACACCAGCGCCAGCAGGGTGTCGACGGTCGCGTAGCGAAGCGCCCAGTGGCGCGCCCGCGGCATCTCCTGCCACTGTCGCGTGTGCACCAGAGCCGACTGCAGGTAGAGGTTGTGGGGCATCACGGTCGCCCCGAGGATCCCGGCGGCCAGGTAAAGCTGCTCCCCGTTCTTGAGGGAGCCGAGCCGCGGCACGAAACCCGCCGCCACCCCCGCCCAGTCGGGAGGCAGCAGGATCAGCTCGATCGCGAAGCAGCCCCCCACCAGCGCCACCAGGCTGATGATCAGAGCCTCGAGGCGCCGGATCCCCATCCCCTGCAGCGCCAGCAGCAGCAGGGTGTCAAAGGCTGTCAGGGCCACCCCCCAGGGCAGGGGCAGCCCGAACAGCAGCCGCAGGGCAATGGCACTGCCCATCAGCTCCGCGAGATCGCAGGCCACGATCGCCACTTCGGCCACCAGCCACAGGGGCAGCCGCCAGTGCGGCGGCAGCAGCCTGCGGCAGGCCTGGGCCAGGTCGAGCCCTGTCGCTACCCCCAGCCGGCAGCAGAGCGACTGCAGCACCATTGCCATCAGGCTTGACAGCGCCACCACCCACAGCAGCTGGTAACCGAACCGGGAGCCTGCCGCCAGATCCGTGGCCCAGTTACCTGGGTCCATGTAGCCCACTGCCACGA
>RGUW01000304.1 GCA_010027605.1 Synechococcaceae bacterium WB9_2_112
GCCGGCAGCCACGCCCTCTGCACCTGCGGCCTGAGCGGGAACGGAGCCTTCTGCGATGGCAGCTATCTCCAGCTGAGCGCCTCCACATCCCCGGCCCAGCGCCCGTGGTGGGAGTTCTGGGGCTGATCCCGCAATTCTGATGGCAGCCATGGATTCCTCTGCAGCTCCTTCTGTTCTGTTCGTCGCCCACGGCTCACCAATGTTCGCCATCCGGCCCGGTGCGGCAGGCGCGGCACTCTCGGACCTGGCCAAAGAGTTGGGCAGACCCCGAGCGGTGCTGGTGATCAGCCCCCACTGGGAAACGCAGCTCGCAACCGTGGGTACAGCCGAACAGCTGCAGACCATCCACGACTTCGCTGGATTCGATCCAGCTCTGTACGCGATCCACTATCCCGCCCAGGGTTCACCTCAGGGAGCACAGGAGGTCGTGGCTGCGCTGGAGGCCGCCGGGCTGCCGGTGAGCACCGACGGGCAGCGCGGCCTCGACCATGGCGCCTGGGTGCCGTTGCGGTACTTGTTCCCGCAGGTCGATGTGCCCGTCGTTCCCCTGTCGATCCAGCATCACGGCGGCCCAGACCACGCCTGCCGTGTGGGTCAGGCTCTATCGCCTCTGACCGAGCAGGGCTGGTTGATCGTGGCGACCGGCAACATCACCCACAACCTTCGCGATTGGCAGCAGGCGGAAATGGGGCTTGCCATCGACAGCAGCTATGCCCAGCGTTTCTCGGACTGGATCCATGGGCAGTTGATCAGCGGCAACACCACGGCACTCCTGGACTACCGGCCCCGTCAGAGCGATGCCTTGCGAGCCCAGCCCCGCGACGAGCATCTGCTGCCGCTGTTCATGGCCCTGGGCGCCGCTGGTTCTGGAGCCCATCCCCGTGCGATCCACCGCGGCATCACCGATCACGTGATCGCGATGGATAGCTATGCGTTCGAGTCCATCTCAGCTCAATAGCGAACAGAGCCGCAGCAATCGTGCTCGTCATCGGGGCAACAGCCTTCATCAAGGGTGGGGCTCAACAGCAGAGGGCCGCAGGGCGGCCTTTCGGCCGGATGCTGCTCACTGCCACGCCTGGGCTGCGGCGAACGCGCACACGAACCGTGCAATGGGCCGGGCCCATGTGTTCAATCAGGGCCTCACGGGCCTCGTGCTGCAGTTCTTCCAGGGTTGGGGCAGTGATGCGGATCGGCAGGCCGTCGGCGCTGGCCTCAAGGTGGCCTGGGCGTTCAGCCTCCAGGCGGAACACAACCTCTCGCATGCGGGGGTATCTCCTTCTTACCGGCTCCATCCTTGGCCGGCTGAGCCGTTCTGGCAGGTACGGCTGGATACGGGGAACCGCCCGTGCGGGCACACATCTGGGTGGTGTCAGGAGAGCCAGCCGCGCGCGGCGGCCAGGCGTACCGCCTCCTGCACTGCAGTGATGCAGCGCTGAGCCCGGCGCTTGGCATCGTCCTGCCCCTGGGCACGCAGCAGATAGCCCTCCATCGCCTCCGGGGTTTCGATCAAGGCCAGCAGACCCGCGGTTCGGGCTCCCAGGGAGCCATCGGCCAGTAGAC
>RGUW01000305.1 GCA_010027605.1 Synechococcaceae bacterium WB9_2_112
GCCCGCGGTGATTCGCCGGGTGCTGAAGCGGGCCTACCCCAGCGGCGCCAACATCGATGCCGAGCTGGTGGAGCTGCTCTACCGACCCAGCACCACGACCGGTGCCCTGGAGAGCTTTCGCGGCTTCGTCAACCTGTTCAACGACCATCTGGCACCCGACCTGCTGGCCGAACTCAGCCGCCATGGCGATGGACCGCCGGTGCGCCTGCTCTGGGGGTCAGCGGATCCCTGGGAGGATCCGGCCGAGGCGCGCCAGTGGGCTCAGGATCACCGCTGCATCGTGGATCTGGTGGTGCTGCCAGGGCTCGGCCACTGCCCCCATGACGAAGCCCCTGAGCAGGTCAATCCGATTCTGCAGCAATGGATCACACCGCCGAATCGCACCGCGGCTCAGCGCACCTGAGCCACCACGAACGACACCGGTAGATCCAACAGCTTGCCCGCCCTCGGCACGTAGGCACGCTTGTTGAACACGTCGTAATCGTGCTGCTCGATCACATCGAGGATGCCGCGATAGAGCCGCAGCGAAGCCCAGACCGGCCAGCGGGCATCAGGCGCCAACCAACGCACACCGGCTTCACTGCGGGCAAACCAGTCGCGGGCCCGATCCACCTGAAAGCGCATCAGGGCGCGCCAGTTGTCGTTGAGGGTGCCGGCCATGAGTTCAGACTCGCTGTAGCCGAAGCGCTGCAGATCGTCGAGGGGCAGATAGATGCGGCCTCGCCCCCGGTCTTCGCCGACATCGCGCAGGATGTTGGTGAGCTGGTTGGCGATGCCCAGCGCCACCGCCGCCTCCGAGGTGTCGGGTGCATCGCTCCAGGGGGCCGAGGTGTAGGCCGCGTCGACGCCCATCACCTCCTGGGTCATGAGGCCGACCGTGCCCGCCACCCGGTAGCAGTAGAGCTTCAGCTCCTCGAAGCTGGCGTAGCGGTGCTGGTGCAGATCCATGCGCTGACCCTCGATCATGTCGAGGTAGGGCTGAATCGGCTGGGGGTACCGCTCGAGGGTGTCGGCCATGACGCGATCGAGACCGTCGCGCACCTGCCCGGCAAACAGCTCCCGGGTGCGCGCCTCCCAGGCATCGAGGCGGGCCGAAAGCTCATCGGTTGAGCGGCCCTGGGCCTCGGCGCTGTCCATCAGCTCATCGGTCCGGCGGCACCAGACGTAGATGGCCCAGATCGCCCGGCGCTTGGCCGGCGGCATCAACAGGGTGCCCAGATAAAACGTTTTGGCCCACTGGGCTGTTTCCAGCCGGCAGGCCTCGTAGGCCTGCTCAAGGCTGGGCGCGGTGGTGGCCGCAGGGTGGCCGGCGATGGCCATCAGGCCGCTGCCAGGGCAGGAGCTGCCGCCGCAGGGGGACCGCCGGCCCACGGAGGGCAGGGCATGAGCAGGAGAGTAGTCGTTATGAACAAGATTCAGTGGATCAAGAAAGCAGTCGTATTCGTAGGTGTGGTCGGTTTCGCATTGGCGGCCTCCCATGCCGCAAAAGCCAGTGATATCGATGCGGGCGCTGCTCAAGGCGTCACGCTGGGGCAAAAGGGCGGAATGGCTCGCGAAATT
>RGUW01000306.1 GCA_010027605.1 Synechococcaceae bacterium WB9_2_112
CGGTTTCCTAAACCGTAGGTCGTGGGTTCGAGTCCCGCCAGCCCCGTCAGTTGCCGCAAGGGGTTTCAGGAAGGCAAGGACGCCAGGGCAATCCCCCCTTGAGATCCCACCTCAGTTCTGCAGTCGCGTTGGTAGATCAGCCGGCACACGGAAGATGTCGCGCTTGCCGTCCTTTTCCGGGATGAGCAGGCCGCGGCTTGCCAGCTTCTGCAGGTCGGTGCGAGCTGTCTGGTTGCTGATGCCGTGGCTGCTCTGGTGGAAGAGCACCGTGTAGCGGAACCCGGCATGGCGCAGGGCATGGCGCAGCAGGGCCAGCTGGCGGTGGTTGAGCCCATCCATGCCCTCCAAGCGCCGCTGCAGCACGGCCACCTCATTGGCCTTCCGCTCCAGATAGGCGTGAAGGTTGGTGATCGCCTGCTGGATCACCGTCACCTGGGCCAGTAGGAAGTAGGTCAGGTCGTTGTCATCGGTCTCGCAGAGCAGGAATGAGCGCTCGTACTTCGCCCGGGCCTGGTTGATCACCGAGGAGATCGAGATGAACTCAAACAGCCAGTAGCCCTGCTTGAGCATCGACCAGTAGAAGAGCGCCCGGGCCGTGCGGCCGTTGCCATCGCAGAACGGGTGGTCATAGGCCAGCCAGAAGTGCAGGGTGATCGCCCGCACCACCGGATGGATGAACACCGCAGGGGTTTCACCGTTGGCGAAACGGCACAGCTGCTTCAGCCGCGCTTCCAGCTCTGTTGCTGCCGGCGGCACATGAAAAACCGTCCCGTAGATGTCATCGACCACCACCTCCATGCCGGGGGGGCGTAGCCGGCCGGCATCAGCGGGGTCATCCAGCGTCTTCTCGCTCACCAGCCGATGCAGATCCAGCACCAGCTGCGGCGTCAGTGGGGCGTCCTTCAGCTGCCGGATGCGCTGCATGGTCCGGAAGTTGTTCAGGATCATCTGTTCGGAGCGATCCCTCGGCGCCCGCTGGCTGCGGATCATGGCCTTGGCCACGTCGCGGGTTGTGGCGGCGCCCTCCATCTGGGAGGAGGTGATTGCCTCCTCCATCAGCGAGCTCAGCAGGTAGCGATCGCGTGTGGAGGGACTTGTGACGGCCTCTGGTGCCATCACGCTGGCCCCGGCCTTCATGTCGATCTCGTGCAGACCCTTGAGCAGCAGCGGCGGCTGGCAGAACCAGAAGGGGGTGCCTTCACTGCTCAGCAGGGGCAACGGAGTGCCGGTGCCGCGTCTTGAGAGCTTCTCGGCCAGCCACCACTGCTCATGGCTCAGTCCGTGCGGGGCAGGGCGGTGACGCAGCTCATCCCAATGGAGATATCGCTCTCCCCCGCTGGTCTGGGCGAGCTGCGCGAGCACGGGCATGGCCTCATGCAACCCGCCGGCTTGGGCGAGCAGCGTCTCCAGCGATGGAGGCCTGCGGGGCAGACGGGTGGGCATCTACCAATCAACTCCTAATTTTGCCCAAATTAGGAGGTTGTGTGGCGTCGCACGAGCCCCGCTCTGCTTGCGTGTTCCCCTGGTCTGAGACTCCTTGATCACTCACGCC
>RGUW01000307.1 GCA_010027605.1 Synechococcaceae bacterium WB9_2_112
ACCTTGGTGAAGGCGTCGAACATTGAAGGGCTCCTGTTCTCGACGAAGCGTCGAAGAGGGGGTGAACAAGGGTGTGAAGGCTGACTCAGCTGACGTGGGTCGAATGACGCGGGTCAAATGACGTCGGTCAACAGAGAATTACCTTCGTGTGCTGGGCACCGCGCCATTCTTCTGAAAAAAAAGGACCTCTTGCGAGGTCCTTTACAAAGGGTCACCGCAGAGGTAACGCCTTGAACAATTGGCCAGGAACTTGATCTGGGCCTGGGTCTGATTCGCAGCGACGGCGTAGCGACTGGGCCGCACATTCCTGGGTAAGCGCTTCAGAATTGCTTCCGAATTGACCGAGGAATGCGTGCGTGTTTGACCGGGATCGCCTTCAGGTTTGCTTCGGATTCTGGCGCCGCGTGGGCGGGTGCGCTCGCCTGGCCTGGTTCTGGCTTCAGTTCACCGGAGTGACGCTGGCCACGCGGCCCCCCTGGCGGTGAATCATCTGCTGGGTTTCCAGCATCTTGTCGAAGGTCACGAAGCGAACGGTGTTGCTGCGTTTGTGCAGCCGATAGTTGTTCAGGCTGGTCACCTCGATGCGGTAGACCCGTGCCTTCTGGCCGATGCCCTGGGCCATGGTGGTGATGCCTTCATTGGCCACCTGGGTGGGCTGGAAGGCCGAGCCGGCAGCATTCGGGCTGACCACCGGCACCGGACGGTCCTGGTGCAGGGCCTTGCCCAGACGGAACTGGGTGCCTGAGGTGTCTCCCTTGACCGAGGCGGCGGCACCGCGGGCCAGCTGCATCAGCCAGGAAAACTGCCGACCTTGCTGGCCTTTGGAATAGTCCCAGCCGTGCAGGAAGGGCACGGTGTCTTCGCCGAAGCGTTCCTGGTATTCAGCGCTGTCGATGTAGGAGTCGATCTCTGCGTCGTAGCCCTGTTCCTGGAGCGTCGTGAAGTGCTCCAGCATTTCGGCCTTGTTGTGGGGGGCGCGGCCCAGCAGATGCTTGAAGTTGAGCTCGATGAAGTGATATGGATTGCAGTTTTCGAAGAAACGGCTCCGGTAGAGGCCGCTCTTGGCGACGGTGCGCACCAGTTCGCGCACATTCAGATACCCCGTTTTGAACAGCGACTCGGCCCCCTCCAGGCGCTCGCTTTTCATCACATACTGATGGCCGAGCACCTGTTGGTACACAGCGCGCAGGATCGTGTTTTTGTCATCGTCACTGGCATTGGACCAGTGCTCTTTGTTGCGCTCATTGCTGAAGCGTTCGTGGCCCAGATAGGGCGCATTGACCAAAGCCATGGCAAAAAAAAGGCGGGGCAGGGAGAAACGCCAGCATCACTGCCGGTTCGCAGTGGATGCCTCAAAAGCGTATGAGCAGTGTTTGCTGCTTTTTCTTGGCTGCACAGCTTCTTTACAGCATGTGGTTCAGATCGATACCAAATTTGTGGCAGCACCAAATCTGCTGCAGCCCAACAAAAAAGCCCCCGCGAGAAGCGGGGGCTGAGAGTGATCGGCGAAGCCGACGCTTGGGTCTGAGAGAGATTCA
>RGUW01000308.1 GCA_010027605.1 Synechococcaceae bacterium WB9_2_112
TGGCCCTGCCGCCGTTGGGCACCGGCATTGGCCACAAGGGCGATGAAATCGCCATGGCGGCCGTAGACCGCCTCCATCCCGGGAACGGGATAGCTCTGCTGCTCGCTGGTGAACGCCAGCATCTCCAGGCTCACCATCAGCTTCAGGCGTTGCCCGGCTTCGCGGAGCTCTTGCGCCAGGGCCGCGCTGCCCACCATCCCCCACTCCTCCTGGTCGAACGCCACCAGCCAGATCGGCCGGCGAGGCGGATCTGCTGCCCAACGCCTCGCCAGCTCCAGCAGCGCCGCCACTCCACTGCCGTTGTCGTCGGCACCCGGGGAGTGCAGCGGGCCGTTGAACAATCGGCTTCACGCCTTGGTTTTTTGAGCAAACGCGGTGTTCCTCCAGCGGCCTTAAAGGCGCTACGCCCTCACCCAGGCCTTTGCTTTTTGGTCGACCTAAACTGATTACACACGCACGTGGCCGGCAAAAGCCGCTGCCGCCATGACCCCAGCCGATCAAGCCATTCAGGAGACTGGGACTCCGTTCTCCATCCGCCGCCGGCAGCGCGATGGCAGACGTGTCGTTGCTGTGACCAGCTCGGTAAGCGCCATGGATGCCCTGCGGGCTCGCATTCGGGCCCAGAGCAAAACGGTGGCCGACCACATTGCCGCTGACCCTGAAGCCAAAGCCTTCATGGACGACTGGGCCACCCCTGATTCCATCTGCCGCTGAAGCTCAGCGTGGAAGTGAAGGCCGGACAGATCGTCACAGTTGACTGGCGCAGGGATCCAGACGACCCAGCCCAGGATCCCCAGCCCCCTGAGCCCAACAAGCTCAGGCCGGCAGTGGTGGTGCAAGACACCGAGTTGTTTGATCCCGCTTACCCAACGGTGCTTGTGGTGCCGATGACAGGCGACCCTGCCTTGGCGATCCCCGATCTGACGGTGGTGTTGCAGCCCAGCCCCAGCAACGGCTGCACGAAGGTGAGCTACCTGCTCCCGCAGAACCTGACCTGCGTTGCAAAGACACGGATCACCGCCGCCACCAAGTCAGAAATCACCCCAGCCGAACTTCAGGATCTCCGGCAATTCGTGGCCTTGTCCATCGGAGCCCTGAGCTGACCACGGGCGCCTCGCCCCAAGCGCAACGGCACGACCGCCCGCGCCAGAGCGGAGGGACATCTCTCCGCTGGGTGTGAGAGCCGGAGGCGCCTGATAGGCGCTGTTCAGACCTGTCGCAACGCCGCATCCAGCCCTTCCACCACCCCCGCGAAGAACGGAAGATCCAGCGTCTCCACCGTGTCGCTCATCTGGTGGTAATGCGGATTCCGCATCAATGAGGTGTCCGTCACCATCAGGGCGTTGTAGCCCGCATCCCAGAAGGGGCTGTGGTCGCTCAGGCGCACATCAGGCAGGGCCTTGTCGCCGTTGGGCACCGGCAGCACTTTGGTGGGCACGTGCCGCCCCATCGCTGCCGACAGGCCGGGGAGCATCAAGCCGGCGGATGTGTTGGCCACCAGCCCAATGAAATCGCCCCTGCTGCCGTAC
>RGUW01000309.1 GCA_010027605.1 Synechococcaceae bacterium WB9_2_112
GGAACAGGCGCTGGATGGCCTCCACCACCACCACCGCACCGGCCGAGAAGATCAGCAGGCCGTTCACCAGCGACACCATCTGGGTGCTGCGGCCGAATCCGTAGGTGAAGCGCCCCCGGGCTGGCCGGCGGCTGAGCCGATCCGCCCCCCAGCCCAGGGCAAGGCCGACCACATCGCCGAGGTTGTGGAGGGCATCGCCGATCAGTGCGAGCGAGCCGAAGCCGAAGCCGATCACCAGCTGCAGGGCCGTCAGGCCACTGTTGAGAACGATGCTCCAGCGGAAGGCGCTGCCGGCCTGACCGTGGACGTGGTGGTGATGCCCTGAGGTGTGATCGCCAGGGTGATGGTGGTGCCCATCGCCTGGGCCATGGCTGTGATGTTGGTGTTCTGGTTCGTGCCCGTGCTGGCCTCCCATGGCTCAGGCCTCCTGCTGGGCGGCCAGGTAGAGGGCGATCATCTCCTCCATGCCCTTCTGGGTGCGGCCGTGAGGGCGGTAGCCCTTGGCGGCCCAGACCCGATCGAGCTCCATGCGCAGCTCCTCGGAAATCCAGCAGGAAAGCAACACCTTGCCCTCGCGACTGGAGGTGCAGCGCTTGGCGGCCATCAACGCTCCGGGATCAATGGGTTGAATGTATACCTGTAGACGAATACACCATTCCGGACGTGCTCCCTGCCTCCGCCCCCGAGTCCAAAACGGCAGACATCAACACGGCTCACCACCGTTGGTATCGCTGGAACGACGGCGGCAGAGACGTTGCAATAGCCATCAGTGACAGCGGCGGGCCGGGTCCGGCCTGGCTGCTGCTGCCGGCCCTGAGCACGATCTCAAGCCGCAGCGAATGGGAGCCCTTCTGCGAGGCCCTTCTGGAAAGCCACCAGCAAAGTCGAAGTGCGGCCCCCCGCTTGATCCGCGTCGACTGGCCGGGCTTTGGCGACAGCGACAGGCCCCATCTGCCCTACGACGCCGCGCTGCTGGCCTGCTTCCTCTCTGATTTCCGCAACGAGGTCTGCCCGGCCGACTGCGGCCTGATCGCGGCCGGCCACGCTGCTGGCATCGCCCTGCTCGCCTCCGAGCGCCATGGCCTGGCCTTCCGCGACTGGGTGCTGGTGGCCCCCACCTGGCGCGGGCCGCTGCTCACGATGGCCGGCCGCCGCAGCCGCGCCTTCACGGCGATCCGCTCTCTGGTGGAGGCGCCGTTGCTCGGGCCCGTGCTCTACCGGCTCAACACCACCAAAGCCATGCTCGGCTGGATGAGCCGGCGCCATGTGGATGTGGCCGGGCCCGGCCTGAGCCCTGAGGGTCTCGCTGCACGGCAGCGGATCTCGCGCCATCCGGGGGCGCGCTTCGCCAGCGCTGCCTTCGTGACTGGTGGCCTTGATCCCTACGACACCCCGGAGGGCTGGCTCGCCGCAGCACGGGCGCTGCCGAGTCCGCTGACAGTGGTGATCGCCGATCAGTCGCCGCCCAAATCGATGGCCGAGATGCAGGCCCCCCTCGCCGGCGAGATGAGCGGTCACGTCTTCTTCGG
>RGUW01000310.1 GCA_010027605.1 Synechococcaceae bacterium WB9_2_112
TCACAGAGGGCATAGAGGAACTGTGAGGGGCTCCAGCCCTCGGCCTCAGCTTGCTGGCAGAGCGACTGCCAGTGGCTGCGGAAGCGAGCGAGCTTCAGCTGTTTGAGCAGCAGCGGCAGCGCCGCTTCCACCGCTGCTGAGCGCGGCAGTGGGGAGGAGGTGGTCATAGGAGGCCAGCAGGTGTTGGGGAATCACGGGATCAGGCAGGCTGCGGCGGCGTGGCGGCACCCGGAAGCGCTGCTGCAACGCCGACAGCGAGAGGTTTTGCCTGCTGTGGCCCTGCTGCAGAAAGGCGAGCACCAGCTCAAAGGAGGCCACCCGCACGGCGACGTACAGCGCCTCAACCATCAATCGGGCAGCGGCGTCACGGTCACCGCCGGCCAGGAGCTGTTGCCAGAACTCCCACCAGCGCTCGTCAGGGAAGAGGTGGCGCTGGTAGCGGCAATGGAGCAGAGCCCGCGGTTTGGCACGCAGGCCATCGATCAGGTGCTCCAGATCGATGCACCAGGCTCGCTTCTCGCCAGAGGCGCCGCCATAGGCGCGTGGGAGCTGACAGACCCAGTCGCGACCGAGGTAGACGACCAGTCGGTCATGGTGCAATCGCACCGCAACCTGGCGACCGATCAGGCTCGGCGGCACCGAGTAGACGACCTGGCGTACCTCGATCGTGCTGGTGCTCCGCACCCGCACCGTGAGCAACTCGTAGTCGGCAAAGCGATAGGCCGGCAATGGGCTCAGCCTCTCCACTTCCTGTTCGTAGCGCCGCTGCCGCGGGGCGTTGAGGGCGCTGAACACCTCGGCCAACAGCTCGCCGTATTCAGCAGGTTCCTCGAAATCGCAGCTACCGCGGAGGATCAGCTTCTGCTCCAGCCGTCGTTTCACGTGGCCATGGGGTGCCTCGACGATGCCGTTCTCATGGGCCACGCCGCGGTTGTTGCGGCTGGGGCTCAGGCCGTAGTGGCTGCAGAGGGCTTGGTAGCGAGGCGTGATGTCGAGGGCGTAGCTGCCGTCGCGGTTGCGGCTGGCGGCCGATAGCCGATCAGTGCGCAGCTCGCGGGGAACCCCGCCGCAGGCAGCCAGGGCGTTCTGCAGCCCCTCGGAGAGCGCCACAAAGCTCTCGCCGCCATGGATCACCTGGCCGTAGGCCCAGCCGCTCCATGCCAGGCGGTAGTGAAACAGCAGGTGCGGGAACGGTTCTCCCCGCAGGGTGATCTCCACCCGCTTGACCTTGGTGAAATCACAGAATCCGATTTCACCCGGTTGATACGCCAGCGGGAACATCACCTCTGGCACCGGGCCATGGAGCGCTTTCCAGTGCTGCACCCGGCGTTGCAAGGTTCGTTTCAGTGAACTCCAGTCCTGATCGGGTTGTTGCTCCTGCAGATGCTCCAGCAACGTGGTTGGCGTCAGGGCGGGATGGCGTTCAAGTAAGGGCAGCAGCAACGGCTCCCACACCACAGCCAATGGGTCGGGTCGGCGTCGACTGCGGGGCTTGGCGGCTTTGGGTTGTAGGCGGCCGGAG
>RGUW01000032.1 GCA_010027605.1 Synechococcaceae bacterium WB9_2_112
CCACCCCTGCCCCCACTGGCACGGCGTCGAGCTCAACAAACCCGACTGGGCGGCCTGGTCGCATTGCCTGGCCTGGAGCCTTTATGGCATCCAGGGTCAGCCGCTGCTGTGGTGCGGCATGAATGCCTACCACCGGGCGATGCACTTCGATCTGCCGGCCTCGCCGTCAGGCTGGCTGCGCCTGATCGACACCGCCCTGCCCGCCGGCGACGATCTGCCCGAGCAGCCCGCGCGCTGGGAACCTCCCGGCGCGCCGCTGGAGAGCCGCAGCCTGATGCTGCTGATCGCCCCTGGGATACTCGACGGCAACTGAAGCCAGAGCCAGCGCTGACGCCCGACCCTTCGACGCCCGACCCTTAATTGATCGGCTGGTCGTCCTTGAGGCCGCCGATCATCTGCTCAACGAGCAGCTTGAGCAGCAGCGACACCAGGGCCACACCGCCCAGCACCAGGGCGGCGCCGTAGGCGAGTTCGGTCTGGTACTGCTTGTAGGCGTCTTCAACAAACAGCGGCAGGGTCTGCGTCTGACCGGCGATGTTGCCGCTGACCACCGACACCGCGCCGAACTCACCCAGGGCCCGGGCCGTGGTCAGGATCAGGCCGTAGAGCACGGCCCAGCGCACCGACGGCAGGGTCACCTTCCAGAAAACCTGCCAGTTGCTGGCGCCCAGGGTGCGGGCCGCCTCCTCCTGATCCCAGCCTTCTTCTTCGAGAAGGGGAATGACCTCCCGCGCCATGAACGGGAAGGTCACGATGATCGTGGCCAGGGCCATGCCGGGCCACGAAAAGATGATCTTCCAGCCGAGGCTGTTGACCACGTCGCCAAACAGGCCGTTGCTGGGGCTGTAGAGCAACACCAGCATCAGGCCCACCACCACCGGTGAGATCGAGAAGGGCAGGTCGATGATGCTGAGCAGCAGCGCCTTGCCCGGAAACTGACGGCGGGCGATGGCGGTCGCCGCCGCCAGACCGAAGATCGTGTTGGCGGGTACGGCGATCAGGGCCATCAGCAGCGTCATCTTCACGGCCGAGATCAGCTCCTCGGAGTGAAGGTTCTGCAGAAACGGCTCCAGCCCCTTGCCCAGGGCACCCACCACCACCTCGAGGGCCGGCAGCAGGATGATCACAGCCACATAGGCAAAGGCGATCAGCGGAATCAGGGCAGAGGGCTTGGGCCAGCGCAGATGGGCCTTGAGCCAGCGAAGCGGTTTGCGCATGATGGGAATGTGCTCAGGGTCAGGCTGCGGTGGTGGGGTTGGCTTCCCAATGGCGACCCCACACCTGCAGGCCGTTGATCACCACCAGGCTCACCAGCGAGAAGGCGAGCATCACCATGCCGATGACCGTGGCCGAAGCGAAGTCGTACTCCTCGAGTTTCTGAATGATCAGGGTGGGAGTGATCAGGTCCTTGAACGGCACGTTCGAGGAGATCATCACCACCGAGCCGTACTCACCCACGGCACGGCTGTAGCCCTGGGCCACGCCCGAGAGAATCGCCGGCATGAGCTGGGGCAGCACCACCTTGACCAGGGTCTGGCGGGGGCTGGCACCCAGGCACCAGGCCGCCTCCTCCTGATCGATCTCCAGGGCCTCGAGCACCGGCTCGACACTGCGCACCACGAAGGGCAACGAGATGAACACCATGGCAATGGCCACCCCCAGCCAGGTGAACGACACCTCAATCCCGAACAGGGCCTTGAGCGGAGCTCCCAGCCAGCCGTTGGTGCTGTAGATCGAGGCCAGGGCCAGACCGGCCACCGCCGTGGGCAGGGCAAAGGGCAGATCGATCAGGGCATGGAGCAGGCGCCGTCCCGGGAAGCGGCAACGCACCAGAGCCCAGGCAATCACCAGCCCGAACACCCCGTTGAGCAGGGCGGCCACAAACGAGAGGCCGAAGCTGATCTTGTAGGTGGCGATGGCCTCCGGTGTGGTGGCCAGCTCCCAGAATTGGACCGGTCCCACGGCGGCCGCCTTGAGCGCCATGGCCCCCAGGGGCAGAAACAGCACCAGGGCCAGATACAGCCAGGTGATGCGCCACGACCAACTGAGCCGCAGCCAGGAGGGCAACCCGGCCCCAGCGCGACGCCCTGCAGCCAGCGAAACCATTGGCAAGCCCTCCATCCGCGAATAGACCGTATCACCGATCGGACATTATTCAACGGTAGGCCAGTAGGAAATCGACCTTTTGACCTAAGCTGGTCCCGATCCACCCGCAAGCCTCGTCATGGGCATCCGCGTTGCCGGAGTGAGCAAGCAGTTCGGCAGCTTCAAGGCCGTCGATGACGTCAGCCTTGATGTCGACAGCGGCTCCCTGGTGGCCCTGCTGGGGCCCAGCGGCTCAGGCAAAAGCACCCTGCTGCGGCTGATCGCCGGCCTCGAGGAGTCCGACACCGGCCGCATCTGGATCACCGGTGAAGAGGCCACCAGCCGCTCGGTGCAGGACCGGCAGGTGGGCTTTGTGTTCCAGCACTTTGCCCTGTTCAAGCACCGCACCGTGCGCCAGAACGTGGGCTTTGGCCTTGAACTGCGCGGCTGGAAGCACGACGCGATCCGCCGCCGGGTCGATGAACTGCTCGACCTGGTGCAGCTGCAGGGCTTCGGCAACCGCTACCCCTCCCAGCTCTCGGGCGGCCAGCGCCAGCGGGTCGCTCTGGCCCGGGCCCTGGCGGTGCAGCCCCGGGTGCTGCTGCTTGACGAGCCCTTCAGCGCCCTCGACGCCAAGGTGCGCAAGGAACTGCGGGCGTGGTTGCGCAACCTGCACGACGAGATGCATGTCACCACGGTGATCGTCACCCACGACCAGGAGGAGGCCATGGAGGTGGCCGACAGGATCGTGGTCATGAACGACGGTCGCATCGAGCAGATCGGCACCCCCGCTGAGATCTACGACCACCCAGCGACGCCCTTTGTGATGGGCTTTGTCGGAGCGGTCAACGTGCTTCCAGGCGACGGCCCCCTTGCCGCTGCCACGTTTCAAGACAACAACCAGGGCACCAGTCCATCGCCGGGCCAGCTGTTCATTCGCCCCCACGATCTCGACCTGCACCTGACCCCGCAGCAGGGCAGTGTGCCGGCCGTGCTGCGCCGCATCACCCACATGGGCCGAGAGATTCAGGCCGAGCTCACCCTTGAGAATGGGGAGCAGGTGGTGGCACAGCTGCCGCGTGAACGCATCGATTACCGCAACCTCAAGGCGGGCGATGCGTTGTACCTCACCAGCCGCGAAACACGCACCTTTGTGCCTGATTACGTGATCTGAGGGCGACGCTTGATCCTCTGATCACGCCTCAAGAACCCCCTGGAAGCAGATCCAGGGGGTTCAGAACACTCGTGAAATCAATCTGTTTCCCGCAGCCACAGGGGGGAGTCAGCCGCGTTGGTCTGGCGGGACACAACCCTCTGGTTCAGCCACTGCTGCGTCTGACCATGCTCAGAACTCAGCAACAGTGCGTCGAGGTCATCGCGATCAACACGGGCCAGTTCTCCGTCAAAGCCCCACTGGAGGCACCAGGGCGGAGCCGGGGCATTCATGACAACCGCGGGATCAACAGATCGCTGTCGCTCACAGCGACAAGCTGCCCCTGAAGGCGATAGCGGCTGAGCAGTTTGGTGACGGTGACCCGGGTCAACCCGCACAGCTCGGCCAGGGCTTTGTGGGTGAGGTTGAGCTCACTGAGCGAGAAACGCCAGCCGTAGCTGTTGACCTGCCCGAAGGACTCCCCGAGCCAGGTCAGCAAGGCGAGCAGACGCCGCTCGGCCGAGCGGATGCGCTGAATCGTCAACAGTTCAGCGAGCATCTGACGCTCGCGCCGCAGTCGGGTGTGCTGGAGTTCGGGCTCGAGCTCAATGTGCTCAATCACCACGGTGGTGAGGCACTGCAGCTCCAGGGGGCTCACACCCGGGTCCTCGGAGCTGATCACATCGCCGGGCCCCCAGAGCCCCAGGGCAATGCTCTCACCCTCCAGGTCCCAGGTGGCAGCGCGCACATACCCCTCATGCAGGCGCCAGCTCATGCCCTCGGGAAGGATGTCCTGCGGATGCAGGGTGAGCTGAAGCGGGCGTTTCAACAGCGTGGTGGTCATGGCGTTGACGGTTCGGGTGGACGGAAAGGGTTGAGAGGCAAAGCGACAGGGCGGCACATTCGTGGACAGGGGGCCATGGCGGGCAAGCAAGTCAGACCAGTATGCACAAATTCCGATGGGGGTACCGGTATTTCTGGGCACACCGTGACACGGCTTTGACGCGAGGCCCCACGGGCTCAGATGTAAAACATCGGCATGGGCTGCTGCAGGCGTTCGCGCTCCTGCAGCAACTGGGCAAGGGTGACGGCCCCCAACACGGCGATGCGCGCCTGCTCGGCACGCTGGGCCAGACCCTTGAGGGCCAGAAAGGCCGGGTCGTCACGGTTGCCCTGGCGATCGCTGCGCGCCTCCCCTTCAAGACAGGCCTCCACCTCGGCGATCGTGATCTGATCGGGTGAGCGGGCGAGCTGGAAGCCCCCATGGGGCCCGCGCACACTCTTGAGAAAGCCTCCTTTGCGAAGGGCCGTGAGCATCTGCTCGAGATAGCGCTCGGGGATCCCATGGTTGCGGCCGATCTCCCGCGTCTGCAGCAATTCGCCGGTGGTCTGCGCCGCCGCCAGATCGAGCAAAGCCACCAGGCCATATTCGGTTTTGGCGCTAAATCCCATGTCTCCACCGGTCAACCGGTTCATTCTGCCAGTAAAACCACGGCAGCCAAATCGGAAATACGCGGCAGCCAGTGTTTCCCGGTTCTCGATCGAGAAACCGTGAATTTCGCTTCAACAACGGGCACCCGCCGCGCCCTGCTCGTCGGCCTGGCAGCCGTGCCTGCCGCCGGCGCCCTGGGGGCCGCCCTGAGCCTGCTGGGCACTTCGGCCCAGGCTGGCCCGCCGGCCAAACCCCAGGAGATCCTGCTGGTCAGCTACGCCGTCACCAAGGCGGCCTACGACAGGATCATTCCCCAGTTCACCGCCGACTGGAAGAAAAAGACCGGCCAGACCGTCACGGTCAGAACCAGCTACGGCGGCAGCGGCAGCCAGACCCGCGCCGTGATCGACGGCCTCGAAGCCGATGTGGTGGGCCTGGCCATGGAAGCCGATGTCAGCAAGATCGAGGCCAAGGGCCTGATCCAGCCCGGCTGGCAGAAGGAGTTGCCCAACAACTCCATCGCCACCAACTCGACGATGGCGATCTTCGTGCGCCCCGGCAATCCCAAGAAGATCAAGACCTGGAAGGACCTCGACAATCCCAACGTGGATGTGGTGCTGGCCAATCCCAAGACCTCGGGTGGCGCCCGCTGGAGCTTCGTCGCCCTCTGGGGTGCGGTGACCCAGGCCGGCGGCTCCGAGGCTGACGCCCGCAAGTTCATCACCGGCGTCTACAAGAACGCCGATGTGCTGCCCAAGGACGCCCGCGAAGCCACCGACACCTTCGTCAAGCGCAAAAAAGGCGACGTGCTGGTGAACTGGGAATCCGAAGCGATCCTGGCCAAGCGCAACGGCGAGTGGACCGTGCCCTACAAGCTGTTCAGCCCCAACGTGCGCACCGAGATGCCGATCGCGGTGGTCGACAAGAACGTCGACAAGAAAGGCACCCGCAAGGTGGCCGAGGCCTTTGCCCGCTTCCTCTACAGCGACGCCGCCCAGAAAGCGTTTGCCGACAACGGCCTGCGTCCGGTGACCCCGGCGGGCCGGGCCTATGCCAAGCAGAAGTTCCAGCAGCTCGACTTCTTCACCATCGCCGACTTCGGCGGCTGGGCCGGAGCCGACAAGAAGTTCTTCGGCAAAGGCGGCCTCTGGGATCAGATCTTCGCCAGGAGCCGCTGATCAGCCGCCAGGCGCCCTCGCACCCAGGCGACCCACCGACCCCGGCCCAAAGCCGGGGTCTTTTTTGAAGCGAGAACAACAGCATTCCCGACCGGTCAACCGTGTTAAGCTGGCAGTCTTCCTGTGGAGTGCCGATGGCCGCTCGGGCTCAGGGTCTGGCCGCTCTGCCGGTCAACCGGACCAGCCATGTGTGAATTGCTGGCCCTCAACGCCAACACCCCCACCGACATGGGGTTCTCGTTTCGAGGCCTCAGTCGCCGTGGGGGCGCCACCGGCGAACACGCCGATGGCTGGGGCCTGGCCAGTTACACCCCCGATGGCTCGGGGCTCGACCTGATCCGGGAGGATGCCCCCGCCGCGTTCTCGGCCCTGGCCGACCAGCTGGCCGAGCGCTCACCCAAAGCGCTCGTGTCGATCGCCCATATCCGCAAAGCCACGCAAGGTGTGGTCACCCTCGAAAATTGCCATCCGTTCAGCCGAACCTGGCGCGGTCAACGCTGGGTGTTCGCCCACAACGGCGACCTCAAAGGAGACAGTGCCGTTGGCGACATCTACCGACCCTTTGGATCCACCGACAGCGAGGCTGCGTTCTGCTGGATCCTCGAGCAGCTGGATCAAGCAGACCCCAACCCCACTGAGCCATCCGAGCTGTTTGAGCTGTTGCACGGATGCGCCGGGCAGCTGGCCCGGCGCGGCACCTTCAACGCCCTGATCAGCAACGGGCAGTGGTTGTTTGCCACAGCAACCACGCGCCTGCACTGGCTCACCCGTCGAGCCCCCTTCAGCACGGCGACCCTGGCCGATGCCGACGTACAGATCGATTTCGCAACCCTGACCACAGCCTCGGATGTGGTCACGATCCTGAGCACCGAGCCCCTGACCACCGATGAGCAGTGGCAGGCTTTTGGATGCGGCGAGTCGATGCTGCTGATCGGTGGAGAGATCCGCTGCCATCACCGAAAACCGTGAGCGCTGCTGCGCCATCCCACCATGCGCAAACAGACCACGCGGTCTCCCTCGGCGACGCCTCGCGCTTCTGGTTGCGGCTGGGGCTGGTGAGCTTCGGCGGGCCCGCCGGGCAGATCGCCCTGCTGCATCGCGAACTGGTAGAGCGGCGCCGTTGGCTCAGTGAACGGCGCTATCTGCATGCCCTCAACTACTGCATGCTGCTGCCCGGCCCCGAGGCCACCCAGCTGGCCACCTACCTGGCCTGTTTCTGGCGCCATCGGTGCTGGTACTCACGGCGCTGGCCACGATCTATGCGTGTTGGGGGCAGCTGCCGCTGCTGGCGTCGGTGTTTGCGGTGCTCAAACCGGCGGTGCTGGCGATCGTGATCGTGGCCGCCTGGCGGGTGGGGCAGCGCACCCTGCACACGCCTCTGTTGAGAGGACTGGCCGCCCTGGCGTTTGCAGCCCTGGCGCTGCTCAGGCTGCCCTACCCGCTGGTGGTGGCCCTGGCGGCCCTGGTGGGCTGGCTCGCCGGGCGCCTGCGGCCCCAGTGGATCCAACGTCCCCAGAGCGCCCTTGGCGCCGGGCCGGGAGGTGGCGCAGGCCTGCCACAGGCCGCAAACCAACGGGCCGCCATTCACGACGACACCACCCCCACCCCGCCCCATGCGCAGCTGTCGGGCAGGACACTGGCGCTGACCCTGCTGGCCTGGGGGCTGGCAACGCTGTTGCCCCTGGCGGCCCTGGCGCTGTGGGGTGGTTGGGGCGGCACGCTGGCCACCATGGCGCGCTTCTTCAGCCGGGTGGCGCTGCTCAGCTTCGGCGGGGCCTATGCCGTGCTGCCCTATGTGGCCCAGGGGGCCGTCGACACCTTTGGCTGGCTCACGGCGAGCCAGATGGTCGACGGCCTGGCCCTGGGAGAGACCACCCCGGGCCCGCTGATCATGGTGGTGGCCTTCGTGGGCTTCATGGGTGGCTGGAACAGCGGTCTGGAAGGCAGCACGGGCAGCTGGCCGGCAGCCCTGGCAGCCACCCTGGTGACCGTGTGGTTCACCTTCGTGCCCTCGTTCGGGTTCATCCTGGCCGGTGCCCCGCTGGTCGAAGCCAGCCGGGACGATCTGCGGCTGGGGGCACCGCTCACGGCGATCACCGCAGCGGTGGTGGGGGTGATCGCCAGCCTGGCGGTGTTCTTTGCCGGACCGGTGCTGTGGCCCGCCGGCAGCTGGAGCCCGGCGGCGGCCCTGGTGCTGGCTCTGGGGCTGCTGGCCCAGCTAAAACTGGGCTTCAGCGTGTTGCAGGTCATCGGCGCGGCAGCCCTGGGCGGCGTTGTGTTGCAGCTGCTGAGCTCCAGCTGGTCCTGAGCGGCAGCTGGCCCCGGGCGCTCAGGGCTGCCAACATCGGGCCATCGCCTCCCGGGTGTCATGGTTCACCTCTCGCGGCGCCGCTGGATGGCGGCAGCCATGGCCGTCTTGCTGGGCCTGAGCCTCAGCGTGCTCACCGCCCTGCCGAGCCACGCACAACCACGGCCCGATCAAACCAGGGACATCACAGCGGTGAGCCGGCTAGGCGTTCGCCTGCAACAGCAGCCGTTCTATGACGAACTGCTCGCGATTCGTGCTGAATGGCAGAAGCATGAGATCGGCCAGGTGGTCGCCGAAAGCCCCCGCGGCACCGTGCTCAATTTCTATGCGCTGATGGCCGAGGTGGCCGCCCGCTGCAAAGCCATCGAACAAACCGCTGCCAGCCAACCTGGGCTGGTCTGGAGCGCGGCAGCCAGGGAGAGAATCAAAGATGTCGAAGATCTGTTTGAACTGACCGTTGGGGCGCTGGATGCCTCCGACTTTCCCGGCAGCGTGCGGCAAGACATGGCCCACGAATCAGCACTGAAGCTGAAGCAGGTTCTCGACTATGTCTTCAACTTCAGCGATGCGCCGATCGAACTGCCGACCAGTGCTGACCTCAAGCAAATGAACGGATCCCGCAGCAGTGCCAACAGCCACTGGCGCATCCACGGGACCGCAATCACGCTCACCAACAAAATCGAAGGGAATCCCGAAAACGCTGATTTCCTTTTCTCAGCCGAATCCACCCAACGGATTGGCCAGATGTACAGCGATATCGCCAAAATCAAGGTTCCCGCGAATGAGTTCACAACCCAGAATCTCTACGACAACTTCAGCCATTCTCCCGGATTCCTGGTGCCACCTCTCTGGTACCTGAAACTACCGAAGGCAACCCGCGCAGTCCTTGAGGTCACCTACTTCGATCAGACCCTGCTGCAACTGGCAGCCAGCGTCGTGCTGCTCGTTGTCAGCCTGAGCCTGGGAGGCATTCTGGCGTTGATGCTGATCCGAACCTACCGCTTTCGCAACGGCGATCAGAAACAACGACTGCCCACCACTGAAGACGACAACATCGCCTGGCTACGGGTGCTGTTGGTACTGCCGGTCTTGCCACTGGCGCGCTTCAGCCGTCTGTTCCTGGATGACTACATCAACCTCACCGGCCTGCCTCTGCAGGTGATCACCTACCTGTTCTTCATCGTCTACTTTGCAGCCGCAAGCCTGTTGTGTTTCCTGGTGTTCGAGGCCCTCGGCCGATCAGGCGCCGAGTGGATGATGAAACTGCGCGGCAGCAATTCGCAGATCACGCTGCAGCGCATGAACAACCTGCTCATGCCGATCTGCCGAAGCCTGGGCGTGCTGATCGCCCTGTTCCTGCTCTATGAACTGCTGATCCAACTGGGTCTGCCATCGGCGACGGTGCTGGCCTTCTCGGCGGTGCCGGGCCTGGCCATCGGCCTGGGGGCATCCAAACTGCTGGGCAACCTGTTTGCCGGCCTGGCGATTCAGACCGATCGTCCGCTGCGGGTCGGGGAGTTCTGCAAGGTGGGCGACAACACGGGCTTCATCACCCGCATCGGCCTGCGCTCGCTCGAACTGCAGACGCTCGAGAGCCGCATCACGATCCCCAACTCGATTGCCGATGAAGCCACCATCGTCAACTTTTCACACCGCGCCCAATCGGCCGAGGCCACCCCAAGCCAGGGGCTTGACCTCAATCTGGCGATCAACGAGCACCTTTCGCCCGACCAGATCGACGACCTGCTGTATTACACCCGCAAGATGCTTGAAGCGGATCCCGACCTGCAGGATCCGATGGTGAGCATCGAACAACACAGCAGTGACGACCTGATTCTCATCTGCTTCGCCATGGTCACCCTGCATGGCTGGAAGGCCTATCTGCAGGTGCGCGAGCGCATCCTGCGCCGCCTGCAGGAACTGCTTGATGTGGTCAGAAAATCGCGCATTGTGATCGGCGTGTCCTACGACACCACCGAAGAAAAGCGTCGGGCGATTCCCGAGCTGGTGCAAACTTTGGTGACCAGTGATGCCGAGTTCAGCTTCAAGTCATGCCGCCTGATGAAGATCTCAGACTTCAGTTACGACTATGTCTTTGATTTCAGGTCGAGCCACAACAGCTACAGCGCCTTCAAGGACGCCATCAACCGGCTCAACCAGGATCTGCTCGCCTGTTTCGAGGCCCAGGGCATCGAGATCCCCTTCCCGACCCAGATCGAAATCCAGAAAGCCTGATCCAGCAAAAAGCCCCCGTCCCGAAGGACAGGGGCCCACCGTTCTCACTGGCAAGGCAATAGCAAGGCAATCAACGGGGCATCCGGTTGATCAGCCCTCCACCTGCACGGTCACACTGCTGACCTTGTGGGCCTTGGGAGCGGTCACAGTGAGCAGCCCATCTTTGTAGCGAGCCTGCAGCTGCTCACGTTCGATCGGCTGGGCGAAACGGAAGCTGCGGCTCCAGGTGCCGTAGCGAAACTCGCTCAGCAGGGCAGCCGGCTCGCCGGCCTGATCGCCAGCTTGCTGCTGGCGGAGATTGCGCCGCTCGGCACTGATCACCAGCGTGCGGTCGGTGGCCTTCACATCGATGGCGTCCTTGTCGACGCCGGGCAATTCGAGCACCACCGCATAGGTCTCGGCGGTTTCATGAACCTCGGCAGCAGGCACACGCTCGGCAGACTGCAACTGTTGGCTCAGTTGTGCCTCGAGGCGATCAAAGATTTCGAAGGGAGATGATGAACGAAGGGTCAACATAATGCGGTTGGCGAAGGATCAGATCGCGGGGTGTCGTTCGCCCCGGTGCACACACTGTCGCCGCGCTGCCGCACTGCAGGGATCAGGAGAGCCGAACCGATCGGTACGGCGAACCTCACCCGATGCGGCAGACCGAATCAAGCTGGCGTGAGAACCGTCCCCCAGCACACTTTGGCCCCTCCGATCACAACCCAGGCAAGCAACAACCGAGAATGCAGCTTGTGATTGCAGCTTGTGATTGCACCTCGTGAGCGCGGCCCGGCCCAATCGAGGTGGCGAGCAACACACCGCGCAGCGCTGTATCGACACTGTCTAGACAGTCTTTCGACAAGCCTGCGGCACCCCTGAACTGCCCAACGGGTCGCGGCACGATTCAGGGCCCGAATCAAGGCTTGATCAGGGCTTGATCAGGGCATGGATCCAGTCTGCTGTGGATCGCAAGCCGCGGGTCCGCAGTCAGGCCTGAACGCAATGACTTGCGATGCAATGACTTGCGATGCAATGTCTTGGGACAACATGTCGTTGGACATCTTGGCGTTAGACACCTTGGTGTTAGACACCTTGTCTTCCAGAACGGTGCAGGCACATCACAGGGCCAGCGACCAACAAGCCGGCTGGTCAATGAGCTGCTGAGGCCCTCATCAAGATGAGATCAAAAAGCGGGCGGCGGGAATCGAACCCGCATCATCAGCTTGGAAGGCTGAGGTTTTACCACTAAACTACGCCCGCGGCATGGCTGCAGATCGCTTGCAGTGCCTGATTCCAGAAGGCGATCTCCCGGAACCTGCAGCATTATGACCTGCGTTTGGACGCAGCCCCTTGGCCGCTGAGCTTCTCGACGCCGCCGACCTGCGCGGCACTGCCCGACAACGGTTGCTGTGGGCCTATGGCCTGGGCGATGTGGGCACCGGCATGGGGGCGGCCCTGATCGGCTTCTACCTGCTGCGCTTCTACGTGGCAGCGGGCCTGCCCCCCTGGCTGGCGGGCCTGGCCTACGGCGTGGGACGGCTCTGGGATGCCATCAACGACCCCATCGTGGGCTGGCTGAGCGACAAGACCGCCCACCACCCCTGGGGCCCGCGGGTGCCCTGGATCCTGTGGAGCGCCGTGCCCCTGGGGGTGGCCATGGCGGCCATGTGGTGGCTGCCGCCATGGAGCGACCACTGGCTGCGCTTTGGCCTCTTTGTGGCGATCTCGGTGATCGCCAACAGCCTGTACACCTGCGTCAACCTGCCCTACACGGCCCTGGCGGCCGAACTGAGCGGCGAGGTGCGGCTGCGCACCCGACTCAACACCGCACGCTTCACCGGGTCGATCCTGGCGACGATCACCGCCGCGCTGCTGGCCGGGTTGCTGGTGAAGAACCTGGGCGACCCGCGCACCTACCTACCGGTGGGGCTGGTGTCGGGGCTGATCATTGCGATCACGGCCCTGCTGTGCGGCTGGGGCCTGCTGCCGCTGGCACGCCGCTGCCGCCGCCCCGAAAGCAGCCGCGGCACCACCCGGCGATTGCTGCAACGGGTGGGCCGCAACGGTCGCTTTCTGATGGTGCTGGGGCTGTACCTGCTGCTGTGGTGCGCCCTGCAGCTGATGCAGGCGGTGTCGCTGTTCTTTCTGCCGGTGGTGCTGCAGGTGCCCGAAGGCCTCAGCAAGCTGATCCTGCTGCCGTTTCTGCTCAGCTCGCTGGCCGGGCTGTGGCTGTGGACCACGGTGGCCCACCGGGCCGGACGCATCACGGCGCTGCGCTGGGGGGGCGGCCTGTGGGCTGCCGGATGCCTGCTGGTGATGCTGCTGCAACCGCTCGACCCATCGCTGGGGGTGCTGGGCTCAGGCGCCAACGCGTTCAAGCTGACTGCGCTGGTGGTCACGATCGTGCTGGCCGGGGCGGGCGCCTCAACCGCCTATCTGATCCCCTGGTCGCTGCTGCCCGATGCAATCGATGCCGACCCCGAAAAACCGGCCGGCCAATACAGCGCCTGGATGGTGCTGGCCCAGAAGGTGTGCATCAGCGCCGTGATCGCCCTGCTGGGGGTGGTGCTCAGCGCCAGCGGCTACAACGAGGCCCTGGCGGCCAGCGCCCAGCCGACCAGCGCCCTGCAGGCCATCCGCCTCTGCATGGGTGTGATTCCAGCTGTCCTGATCGTGCTGGGCCTGGTGGTGATGCGACGCTGGCCCGAGAAAGGAGTTCACCTCCACCGCCAGCCACTGCAGCCATGAGCGCACCCTCCAACAAGGACTCCTTCAGGGACTCCTTCAGGGACCTGCACCAGCGGCAACCACGGCCCTGGCATTCGCCCCGCTGGCTGAGGCGGCTGGGCGCCAGCTGCCTGATCGGCGGTCAGGCCCTCAGCGCCCTGGCCAAGGGCAAGATCAACAGCAACGATCTGATGGCCGAGTTGCTGGAAGCCGGGCCGGCCAGTTTTCTGATCGTGGTGATCACGGCCCTGGCCGCCGGCACCGTGTTCAACATTCAGGTGGCGGCCGAGCTCACCAAGCAGGGGGCCGGCGCCACCGTGGGCGGACTGCTGGCCCTGGGCCTGGCGCGGGAGATCGCGCCGATCCTCACGGCCACGCTGATCACCGGCAAGGTGGCCACGGCCTATGCGGCCCAGCTGGGCACCATGAAGGTCACCGAGCAGATCGACGCGATCACGATGCTGCGCACCGACCCGGTCGAGTACCTGGTGGTACCGCGGGTGCTGGCCATGGTGATCATGGCCCCGGTGCAGTGCCTGCTGTTCTTCTGGGTGGGCATCTGGTCGGGCCAGATGAGCAGCACCCTGCTGTACAACATTCCACCGGCGGTGTTCTGGAACTCGGTGCGCACCTGGATGGAGCCGTCGGATCTGCCGTCGATGCTCGTCAAGGCCTTGATCTTCGGGTTGCAGATCGCCGTGATCGCCTGCGGCTGGGGGCTCACCACCAAGGGCGGCCCCAAGGAGGTGGGCAGCAGCACCACCGGCGCGGTGGTGATGATTCTGGTGACCGTGGCCCTGATGGATGCCCTGCTCACCAAGCTGATGTTTGCCTGATGGACCCCCAACCCCTCGACGACGTGGTGCTGGCCCCGCGCTTCTGGGTGCCCCTGGGGGTGGTGCTGCTGGGTCTGGCGCTGCTGCCGCTGCAGCTGCTCTGGGGCCCGGCCCTGTGGATCGGCCTGGTGGTGAGCCTGTTTGGCCTGTTTCTGACCCTGCAGAGCGTGCTGCTGCGGCTGAGCTTCACGGCCGAGGCGCTGCTGGTGTTGCGCCAGGGCACCCTGCTGCGCCGCTTTGCCTACAGCGACTGGCTCGGATGGAAACTGTTCTGGCCGTCCCTGCCGGTGCTGTTTTATTTCCGTGAACGCCAGAGCATTCACCTGCTGCCGGTGTTGTTTGATGCCACCGCCCTGCGCGAGCAGTTGGCGCGGCGTCTGCCCGAGCTCCCTGCGCCATGAGTGAGACCCCGCCCCCCACACCACCAACACCTGCCGAGCCGCTGCTCGAGCTGGCCCTGAGCGAGCTGCACGCCCGACGCCAGGCCCTGCTCGACGAGATCCAGCAGCTTGAAGCCCAGCGCGAGCAGATCAACCAGGACCTCAAGGCCAGCTTCAGCGGCCAGTCGGATCAGATCGCCCGCCGGCTCAAGGGCTTCCAGGACTATCTGGTGGGCGCCCTGCAGGACCTGACCGTGGCCGCCGAGCAGATCGAGCTGGTGCCCCAGCCGTTGCTGGTGCAGCCCTCGCCCCTTGACCAGGCGGCCGCTGCCGCGACCAGTGACGCCGAAGCTGTGGCCCCACCGGCAGCGGCAGGGCTGTTTGCCGCCGACGCCGAGCTGGTGCGCGAGCGGCTGACCAGCTTTGGCGGCCAGCCCGACTTCTATGCCGAGCCGTGGTGCCTGCGCCGCAGCCTCGAGCCCCGCAGCGCCGAGCTGCTGGCCGACTGGTTCCTGAACCAGGGGGGCCGGGGCGCCCAGAACAGCACCGGCAGCCGCAGCCGCAATGCCCTCACCGCCGCTGCTGCGGTCGCCATCTTGAGCGAGCTCTACGGCGAGCGCTTTCAGACGCTGGTGCTGGCGGGCGAACCCGAACGGCTGGGCGAATGGCGCCGCGGCCTGCAGGACTGCCTGGGCCTGAGCCGCGACGACTTCGGGCCCAACAGCGGCATCGTGCTGTTTGAGCGGGCCGACGCCCTGATCGAGCGGGCCGACCGCCTCGAAGAGCGCGGCGAGCTGCCCTTCATCGTGATCGATGCGGGGGTGGCGGCGGTCGAGATCGCCGTGCTGCAGTTTCCGCTGTGGCTGGCCTTTGCCGCCGGCCCCGGCGAACTGGTCGACGAGCTTCCTCCTTACTGAGCGTTCAGTGATGACTCCTGGATTGATCGCGCTGCTGCTGCTGGCTGGCTACCTGCTGGGCAGCATTCCCAGCGGCTACCTGGCGGGCCGCTGGCTGCAGAACCTCGACATCCGCCAGCACGGCTCGGGCTCCACCGGCGCCACCAACGTGTTGCGGGTGCTGGGCAAGGGCCCGGCCCTGGCGGTGTTTGTGGTCGACGTGCTCAAGGGCACCGCCGCGGTGCAGCTGGCCCAGGTGGCACTGCACGCCCAGGGCTGGCAGGTCGACAGCGTGGTGGTGGCCTGCGGCCTGGCGGCCCTGGCGGGCCACAGTTTTCCGCTGTGGCTGGGCGGCAAAGGCGGCAAGGCGGTCGCCACCGGGCTCGGCATGCTGCTGGGCCTGGCCACACCCGTCGGCCTGGCCTGCTTTGGCGTGTTTCTCACGGTGCTGAGCATCAGCCGCATCGTGTCGCTCTCGAGCATCGCCGCGGCCCTGAGCCTGC
>RGUW01000311.1 GCA_010027605.1 Synechococcaceae bacterium WB9_2_112
CCGATGGCCGCCAGCACGATGGTGATCACCCGGAAGCTGATGGTGAAAGCATCGTTGGCGGTGATGCCCAGAAATACGGTGATCTCACTGACGAAGCCGCTCATCCCCGGCAGGGCCAGCGAGGCCAGGGAGCTGGCCAGGAAGAAGGCGAAGGTGACCGGCAACACCTTGGCCAGGCCGCCCATGTTGGGGATCGAGAGGGTCTTGGTGCGCTCGTAGAAAACGCCCGTGACGAAGAACATCGCCGCCGCGATCAGGCCGTGGCTGATCATCTGCAGCATCGCTCCGCTCAGGCCGAGGGCGTCGACCGCGCCGATGCCAAGCAGCACGAAGCCCATGTGGCTCACGGAGCTGCAGGCGATCCTCCGCTTCACGTTGTCCTGGGCGAAGGCGTTGAGGGCGCCGTAGACGATGTTGACGATTCCCAGCACCACCAGGGCTGGAGCCAGCTGCAGATGGGTTTCAGGCAGCATCTGCACGTTGAAGCGCAGCAACGCGTAACCGCCCATCTTCAGCAGCACGCCCGCCAGCAGCATCGACACCGGGGCGTTGGCCTCGCCATGGGCGTCAGGTAGCCAGGTGTGCAGGGGGAAGATGGGCAGCTTGACGCCGAAGCCCACCAGGAAGCCGAGGTAGCAGAGGAGGCCGAAGGTGCCACCGGGGCTGCGGGCCGCCAGTTCGCTGAGGTTGAGGGTGAAGGGCCCGTTCAGGGCCAGGGCCAGGCCGCTGATCAGGATCAGCAGCGAGGCGGTGGCGGTGTAAAGGATGAACTTGGTGGCGGCGTACTGGCGCTGGCTGCCACCCCAGATGGCGATCAGCAGATACACCGGCACCAGCTCCAGTTCCCAGGCCAGGAAGAAAAGGAGGAAGTCCTGCGAGAGAAACACCAGGGCCTGGGCCGAGGCCTGCACCAGCATCAGGGCGAAGTAGAGGCGCGTCTTGCGGGCCACGTTCCAGCTGGCCGCGACCGAGAGGAGGGTGACCAGGCCGCTGAGAACCACCAGCGGGGCTGAGAGGCCATCGGCGGCGAGTGACCATTCGAGCCCCAGCGCCCGAACCCAGCTGAAGCGCTCCACCAGCTGCAGGGCGCTGCTGCCGCCATCGAAGTGGCGGGCGAACACCCAGAGCATCAGGGCGAAGTCCACGGCCAGGGTGATCAGGGCCACCGTGCGCGGCAGGCGCGGATCGTCGCTGTCGCCGGGCAGCAGAGGCATCAACAGGGCTGCCGCCGAAGGCAGCAGCACGATCAGGGTGAGCCAGGGAAAGGGCGCGCTGCCCGCGCTGCTGGCCAGGTTGGTGAGTGCGGCATCCATCACGGCTCAGCGGGCGGACAAGGAGTGGGAACAGGTGAAGACAGTGGGTCAGGGCCTCCGGGCCTGGAAGCGCGGCGGAATCTAACAGTTACGAAACAGGTACAAGTACCTAGTGGGTAGTGGCGGCAACCTGGGGCAGTGGCTGCCAGCGGCTGCCCTCCATCTGCAGGTCGAGCACGGCGCCGTGGCTGGCCACCCCTTCCAGCTC
>RGUW01000312.1 GCA_010027605.1 Synechococcaceae bacterium WB9_2_112
GCGGCCAGGGCATCCCGCTGGGCCGCTCCCGGCAATGACCAGGCCATCAGCAGCCGGGCCGACTCAAGCTGGGCAAAGGTTCGTCGGTGCACACCGGGCTGGATCTGCAGCAGCGGCGGCTCACTGACCGTGGTGCGACGGGGCAACCGCCCCAGGGGGGAGCCGGCCAGCTGGGCCAGCACCTCCTGCCAGCACGCCGTGTCGAGGGGGCCGCAGATGGCCATCACACACCGTTCGCCGCTGTACAGACCCTGCTGGAACTGGCGCATTGAAGCGGCGGTGTGGTCGTTCAGGGCCTGCTCAACCCCCAGGATCGCGCGGCCGTAGGGATGGCTGCCGCAACCCAGCTCCAGCAGGGTCTGCAAGGCCAGTTCGTCGGGCTGGTCGTGGCTCTGGGCGAGTTCTTCGAGCACCACCTGGCGCTCCATGGCGAAGTCGCCTGGATCAAGCCGGGGTCGGAGGACCAGATCAAGCAGCAGCGCCACCGCTTCGGCAAGGGCCTCCGGCGGCACGAGCACGTGATAGTGAACGTCGTCAAAACCTGTGGCGGCGTTGCTGCTGCCTCCGAGTGCCTCGATGCGAAGGTCAAACTCCCCGGCCTGAAGCTGCTCACTGCCCTTGAACACCATGTGTTCAAGAAAGTGGGCCATGCCGCTCTCGTTCGGTCCTTCAAAGGCGCTGCCGGCCTGACACCACAAATCGATGCAGACTAGGGGTGCCTGTGCCATGGGCAACCAGACCACACGGCTGCCGCTGGGCAGCGTGCAGCTCCGGGCTGTTTCAAGACCAGCGAACCGTTCGGTGGAGTCCGGCGGGGACAAGGCAAGACCCATGGCAGGATCTGCATTCTGCTGCGCGCGACGCGCCCATGAGCCTTCACCCCCTGATGGACGCGCTGGCGAGCTGCATCCGCAGGCGGTGGCACGACCTGCCCGATCGCGGCCCCCTGCCTCTGGCAGACGACCTGGCCGAGATCAGCGGCAGCCTCGACGGCGAAGCCCTGTTCATCCGCAACGAGCTGGGCACGGCGCGGGGGCTGCGCAAGCTGCATCTCGAGACCGCGAGGCTGGGGGCAGGACTGCAGATCCTGCACTGCGTGTTTTTCCCCGATCCGCGCTTTGACCTGCCGATCTTCGGAGCCGACGTGGTGGCATCGCCTGCTGGCGTCTCAGCCGCCATCGCTGACCTTTCGCCCGTCGCTGATCTGCTGCCCACCAGCTTTGAACGGCAGCTGGCTGCCGATGCGGGGCCGAGCTTCAGTGAGCCGCGTGAGCTGCCTGCCTGGGGCTCGATCTTTTCGCCCCATGTCTGTTTCATCCGTCCCCATGGGACGGCCGAGGAGCAGGCCTTCGTTCAACGGGTGGATCAGTTCCTGACACTGATGGCCCGCGGCTGTGCCGAGACCCAGCCCGACGCCCACGATGCCCCCGCTACGGTTGGACGCTGGCACGGGCAGCTGGGCTATTGCAGGCAACAGAAACGCAACGACAAGACCCGGCGCGTGCTCGAGAAGGCCTTCAA
>RGUW01000313.1 GCA_010027605.1 Synechococcaceae bacterium WB9_2_112
AAGTTCGCCGAGCAGCCGATCCGAGAAGAGGCGTTGCTCACCGGGGCCCTTGAGCCCACCAATGAGTGGTATGCGATCGCCAAGATCACCGGCATCAAGCTGTGTGCGGCCCTGCGGCAGCAGCACGGTTTTGACGCCATCAGCCTGATGCCCACAAACCTCTACGGGCCCGGCGATAACTACCACCCCACCAACAGCCATGTGCTGCCGGCGCTGATCCGGCGCTTCCATGAGGCAGCTGAGCGGGGAGATGCCAGTGTCACCTGCTGGGGCACGGGCGCCCCGTTGCGGGAATTCCTGCATGTGGATGACCTTGGGGAGGCCTGCGTGTTCGCCCTGGAGCGCTGGCAGCCAGCCCCTGATCAGCTCCAGTACCTGAATGTGGGCACGGGGATGGACCTCACCATCAAGGACTTGGCGGAGGCGGTTGCTGAGGCCACGGGCTTCCGGGGCGAGGTCCTCTGGGATAGCAGCCAACCGGATGGCACGCCAAAGAAACAGCTGGACGTGACCCGCCTGGCACGCCTCGGCTGGCGGGCGAGAATCCCCCTTAATGAAGGCCTGCGCAGCACCGTGCAGCTGTTTCGCCAGCAGCTGCATCAGCAGCTGGTGCGCCTCTGACCGTTCTCTCTGTTATGCCCGCCTCCACCACGCGCAACCTGGTCACTGGCGGAGCCGGCTTTGTGGGCTCTCACCTGGTTGATCGCCTGATGCAGGCGGGTGAAGAGGTGATCTGCCTCGACAACTACTTCACGGGTCGCAAAAGCAACATTGCCCAGTGGCTTGGTCATCCGCGCTTTGAGCTGATCCGCCACGACGTGACGGATCCGATCCGCCTGGAGGTGGACCGGATCTGGCATTTGGCCTGTCCGGCTTCGCCTGTGCATTACCAGCACAACCCGATCAAGACCGCCAAAACCAGCTTCCTGGGCACCTACAACATGCTGGGTTTGGCCCGGCGGGTGGGGGCACGACTGTTGTTGGCTAGCACCAGTGAGGTGTACGGCGATCCCGAGGTGCATCCTCAGCCGGAGAGCTACCGGGGCTGTGTGAACACGATCGGTATTCGCAGCTGCTACGACGAGGGCAAGCGCATCGCTGAAACCCTCTGCTTCGACTACCAGCGAATGCATGGCGTGGAGATTCGCGTGGTGCGCATCTTCAACACTTATGGGCCACGCATGCTGCCCGATGACGGCCGCGTGGTGAGCAACTTCATTGTGCAGGCCCTGCGCGGAGAACCCCTCACTCTGTATGGCGATGGCAGTCAGACCCGCTCGTTCTGTTACGTGGATGATCTGGTGGAGGGGTTGATCCGGCTCATGAATGGCAGCCATAGCGGCCCGATCAACATCGGCAACCCGGGAGAGTTCACCATCCGTCAGTTGGCGGAATTGGTGCGGACCAAGATCAACCCTGGCCTGGAGCTGATTTGCAAACCGCTGCCCCAGGACGACCCCCTCCAGCGGCAGCCGGTAATCGACCTCGCTGAGCGCGAGCTGGGCTGGCAGCCCA
>RGUW01000314.1 GCA_010027605.1 Synechococcaceae bacterium WB9_2_112
TCGTCCGCCAGGGTGCGGGTGTCCGAGACCGTGAGCAGAGCGATGGCGAGGCTCAAGAAGGAGCGTCCGGCAGTTGGGGCATCGTGGCAAAAGGGGCGCTCCCGGGCTGGTTACCGTTGCTGCCATGGGCGAACCATCGGTCGACGGGATCCGGATCTTGCTGTTTGCCGGCCTGCGCGAGCAGGCGGGCTGGGGCGATCGCCATTGGCCTGCCCCGGCGGCGACAGCAACGACCCTGACCCCGCGCCAGCTCTGGCAGGCCCTGGAGCTGCCAGGGACCATGAGCAGCATGCGCATCGCCATCAACCAGCAGTTCGCCGAACCCGACACCCCCGTGCATCCCGGCGATGAACTGGCCTTTTTGCCCCCGACCAGCGGGGGCTGAGGGTGGATGCCATGCAGCTGAGGATCGACCTGCACGCGACAGCCTTCGAGCCCCTAGCCTGCCTGGAGCAGTGGCAGCGCCAGCTCGCGGTCCAGGGGCACAACGGCAGTGCCGCCGAGAGCCTGTTCATTGGCCGGGTGCGCCCAGCAGCTGCGGATGGCGCGCTCCTTGTAGCCCTGGAGCTGGAGCACTATCCGGGCATGACCGAACGCCAGCTGCGGCAGCTGGCAACGGCCTGCTGCCGACGGCATGGGGCCAGCAGCTGCCTGGTGCAGCACCGCATCGGCCGGGTGCTGCCCGGCGAGGCGATCGTGCTGGTGGCCATCGGCGCCGACCGCCGCGGCCCCGCCCAGCGCTGCTGCCAGGAGCTGCTGGAAGCCCTCAAACACGAGGCGCCGTTCTGGAAGCGCGAGTGGCGCGCCGATGGCAGCAGCGCCTGGCTCACCGGCAACACACCGCTGTGAGCGTGCGAGCGCGACCAACCCCTCAGCCCCGATACACGGTGTCGTGGCTACCGATGTCAATCGGGATCAGCCGCTGACCATCGATCAACAGCTCCAGGGTGATGCGGTAACTGATGTTGATCGACACCGAATGCATGCCTTGCAGCCGCCCCTTCAGGGCATGCAACCGCAACGACGGGTGATGCGGATTGGCCTCCAGCAGCAACAGGGTTTTGCGATAGGCATCACGCAACTCGGGGTGGCGACGCAGAAAACGGGCGGCGCGGCGGTTGTAGCGCTCAGTGAAGAGAAGGGTCCAACTCAAGGCACTTCGGACGCCATGGCATCCAACCGAACCAAATGGTCATCAACGGACTCCTCGATGCAACGCCCTGCCGCCACATCTGCGCGCGTTTCCAGCAGGGCCAACTCCAACTCCAGATCCCGCAGCCGCTGAAACTCTTCGGCAGCCATCACCACATAGGCGAGGCGGCCGCGCACCGACACACCGGCCTCCCGCTCATGCTCCAAGGCTCGTGTGATCGCCCCGACCCCCACGGTCTTCAGCTCATTGGCCGAAAGGATCTGCATTGCACGGATAAGAAGCCTTTAAATCATACGAATAACCGCACGGTTCAGAACACCGGTAAGCGCAGCAGCTGCGCCCACAGCTC
>RGUW01000315.1 GCA_010027605.1 Synechococcaceae bacterium WB9_2_112
GCAGCACGAGCGCCCGCTCTGGATCTGCCGCGTCAACCAGTTCCAGATCGTCTCCTTCCAGCGGGGACTCCCCGGCTGGAGCTGCAGCGTGCTGCCCAGCAGCGCTGCGCAGCTGCTAGGGCCCTGTGTCATGTGCGGCCGGGCCCAGCCGAGCTGGCACGTCGTCGGCGGCCCGCCGACCCCCAGCGTCTTCGACTGCCTCCTCCTGCGCAACAACCAGACGACCCTGCCCGCCGGGCGCATCGCCCGCCAGAGCTTCCACGTGTGCCTACTCAGCCCCCGGGCAGGCGAGTGACAAGAAAACCGGGCGTCCGTGCGCAGCCCTCGCTGCTGCTCCTTGCCGCTCGCTGACCACGGCCCTCGCCGGCCTGACGGCCCAGGCCGCCCCCACAGGCCCGGCCATGGCGAAGCAGGTGACCTGGACGATCGGGGCCAAGCTCTGGCGCTCGCGGGGGCGCATCAAGGCGTCGCCCACCTTCAGCTGGGCGGAGCGGGAGTGGCTCCTGCTGCTGAGCCCGACCCAGGGCAACTTCCGGGCGTCGGCGGACGTACAGGTGCACCTGAAGTGCAACGCCCTGGACCCCCCGGCCTTGCCCGTGGAGATTACGCTGCGCGTCAACGACACGCAGCAGGCCCAGCGCTGGCACTTCGCCCAGCGGGCCGTGAGCACCTCTGAGCCCATCGCGGTACCGCGCGAGACGCTGACGCTGACCCTGGAGCTGACTCTGGCACAGCCGCTGCCTCCGGGTCGCGTACAGCGCAGCTAGGAGGGAAAATGACGCAGCAGTGTGTGGTCTGTCTCAAGGGCGGGCTGGGGAACCAGTTGTTTCAGCTTGCAGCAGGGCTTGCGCACTGTGCAGCAGCTGGCCTCCAGCCGGCAGCTGTGCACGTCCGCCCGGACGAGCGCTACTGGGACTCCTTCCTGAGCAACTGCGCACAGTTCTTGGCAGACGAAGGCATCGTGCCCTACTGGCGGGTGCAGCAAGATGCAGAGTGCCTCTGGGATGAGCCGCACTTCCACTACACACCCATCCCACCCTCAGCCACCGCCCTGTCAGGGTACTTCCAGTGTAGCCGATACTTTGCTGCCGTGGCACCCCACATCCGCGCCCTGTTCCGCCCCGCAGACACCGTCCATGCTGCCATGCTTCACCGCCATGCAGCTTTGCTGCGTCCACACATAGCGGCCATTCATGTGCGTCGGGGGGACTACGTGCAGCTCCCAATGCATGGGATTCTTGACGTGCCCTGGTATCTGCGTGCTGCGCGCGTGCTGCTGGACGAGGCGCCCCACATTGAGTCATTCGCAGTGTTCTCAGATGATCCTGGCTGGTGTCAGACAAATCTTGCTGCGCTAGCCGAGCTCAGACCGCTGAAAGTGGTTGCAGAGCCTGATGCAGCAGTGGCCTTGCATCTGCTGTCGCAGTTTGAGTTTTACGTCTTGTCCAACTCAACGTTTTCCTGGTGGGGTGCTTGGCTGGGGCACCCAGCTGCTATGGT
>RGUW01000316.1 GCA_010027605.1 Synechococcaceae bacterium WB9_2_112
ATCTCGGTGCGCAAGAGGCTGGGCCTTGGAGAGATGCTGTAACCCTCGACGCGGGGCGGTGGCAGGGCCTCTGGCCAGACCGACAGGTTGTTCACGGTGGTCATCGCACGGCTCCCATGGCCGGGTTTAAGCCATAGCGGCGCTCCAGCGTCGGTGCGATGCCGGTGCCCTGGCTGATGGCACGAGCCATGCGGCCTTCGATCTGCTCGATGAAGACATCCAGCCGCAGACCCCCATCGGGTTGACGTTGCTGTTCGATGCGGGCATCCACACCGCTGGCCTTGTTGACCACGTTGACCTGCACGTTCACTGCGGGCGGTTGGGTCTTGGCCGACAGGGCTCCGCCTAGCGCACGCATCTGCCCGCGGGTAAAGACCGCCTCACCCTCCTGGGCGATGATGGGCACTTCGCCCGAAACGATGCCACCAGTGTGGAACCGTGGAGCACCGGCAAAGACGCCCGGATGCACGGAGCGGGTGATGAGCGCATCGGATCCGATCACACCACCGCTGTGCGCCACATTGGCCATCGTGCCCATCAGGTCGCTGCTGCCGGCTGGGAAGGCACCTGCTGCTGTGCCACCGCCCATGCCAGGGATCACACTGCCCAGCCAGTTGGCCAGCGGCAAAGCGATGGCGCGTTGGATCTGGATGCGCACGAGGTCCGCAATGATGGAATCGGCAAGACTGCGGAAGTCCAACTTACCGGTCATTACGAAGCGGGTGAGCGCATCCTCCATGGAACGGAAAGCATTCACCGTGACCTGCTGTGCCCGTTTAGCGGCGTTGGTCGCGTCGTCAATGTAGGACTTCAACGCCGACTTGGCACCGTATTCGAAACTACGTTGGTACTCGGCATTGGCCCGCACCAGCTCTTCGACGATGGGCAGTTGCCGGGCCAGGGCGTCGTTGATGGCCTCCAAGGTCTGCACCCGCAGGCCGGCGTCTTCGATCTGGTTGGCCTCCTTGCGCGCAGTGGCGGCGGACTTTTCCAAATCGGTGCGGGCTTGCAGGACGGCGCGCTCGGTGTCCGTCAGGTCCAGCATCTCGCGCTGCAGCTGCAGGGATTCGAGGCGTTGGCGGTTACTGCCGATCAGGCCCTCGGTTATCTTGCGCGAGGCGGCCTCTTCCTTCTCATAGGCGTCGAAGGCCTTGTTGGCTTCCTTCTGACGTTCGATGGCTTCGAGCACCTGGATGTACTGTTCGGCCTCGGCCGCCACCCCCTTGTAGCCCTTGGCTTCAATCTGCAAGGCCCGGGCGCGCAGTTCAGCGGCTTCGCCCTCTTGGGTGCGGGTCAGGCGCGAGCGCAGCTGGTTGAGGAAGGCTTCGCCCTCGTTGAGTTTTTCGGCGGGCTTGGGCTTTTGAAAGCCGGAGAGATCCAACTCCATCCGGGGCTTGCGCGGCAGGGTCGGCAGGAACTTGTCGTAGATGGCCTGCACTTCCTTGGCCTGGGCCTCGGTGTCGAGCACGAACTTCTGGCCCATGACGCGCACCGTGCGGC
>RGUW01000317.1 GCA_010027605.1 Synechococcaceae bacterium WB9_2_112
GCGCCGCCATGGCCTTCTGGAGCGCCCTGCCCCAGTTCACGTACACCAAGTTTGTGGTGGTGGTCGACAGGGCGATCAACATTCGCGATCCGCGTCAGGTGATCTGGGCCATCAGCGCCCAGGTAGACCCCCAGCGAGACCTGTTCGTGCTCGAGGACACCCCCTTCGACACGCTCGATTTCGCCAGTGAGCGCCTGGGCCTGGGCGGCCGGCTGGCGATCGACGCCACCACCAAGATCGGCCCCGAAAAACGCCACCCCTGGGGCGAAGCCCTGCAGCGCCCGGCCGAGCTGGAGGCCCGGATCGACGGGCGCTGGTCTGAGCTGGGCCTGGCCGACATCGGCACCAGCGCGCCCGATCCGGCGTTGTTCGGCTACACGCTCGAGCATGTGCTCGAGCGGCTGGCGGCGAGCGCTGCAGGCTGAACGCGCCATGCTCAGCAAGCAGGCCAGCCACGCGCTCAAGGCCCTGCTGGTGCTGGCGGCCGAGCCGTTGGCCTGGCAGTCGACGCATGCCCTGGCGGTGGAGCAACAGTTGCCGGAGCCGATGCTCGAGCAAGTGCTGCTGCGGCTGCGCCGCGCCGGGCTGCTGACGGCGCGGCGTGGGCGCCTGGGGGGTTACCGGCTGGCGCGGCCTGCCCGTGAGATCTCACTGTGGGCGACGCCAGCCAGCGGTGACAAGGACGCGCTAGCGCGTCCGGAAGCAGAACGTTCGGCTGCAGATCAGGTGACCGCTGCTCTGGAGCGGCGGCTCGAGCGGGCACGGCAGAAAGCCCTTGCAGAGCTCAGCCTCGAAGACCTGCTGTTTGACCTGCGCAGCGCCGAGGCCAGCCGCGACGTGCTGGGCGGGGTGCTGTTGGGGTGACGCCAGGGTTTCCTTAGTCCGCGACTAAGCTAACCCAATCAAGCCGGGCTGCTGCCATGCGGATCGTCAACGTGCATCAGGCCAAGACCCACCTCTCGCGCCTCATCGACGACGCCCATGCCGGCGAGACGATCGTTCTTGCCAAAGCCGGACAGCCCTGGGCGCGGTTGATGCCCCTGGCGCCGCCGCCGCCTCAACGCATCCCCGGTCGCCTGCGCAGCCAGGGCCCCTTGACCAATCCCAACGTGTTGCTGGAGCCGATGCCCGCTGATGAGCTGGCCTGCTGGGAGAACGGCGCGCTGCTGCCGGCGTCAGAGCAGCCATGAACCCCAACGGCGGCTATCTGCTCGACAGCCACGTGCTGCTGTGGTGGTGGTTTGAACCGACGCGGTTGTCGCAGGCGGTGCAGGAGCTGCTCGCCGATCCGGCCACCACGGTGCTGGTCAGCGCAGCCACGGTGTGGGAGCTGAGCCTCAAGCACCATCAGGGCAAATTGCCTCAGCTGGAGCAGGCCATCGGCGATCTGCCGGGACTGCTGCAGGCCGATGGTTTCCAGCCCCTACCCATCGCCCTGGCCCATGGACTGCGCGCCGGTGCCTACAGCCAGCCGCACCGCGATCCCTTTGATCGC
>RGUW01000318.1 GCA_010027605.1 Synechococcaceae bacterium WB9_2_112
CGTGCCCTGGCCATGGCCTGCAGCACCTTTCTCGAACGTTGCCCCGGTGATTTTCTGGAGCCGCTGCTGGCCAGTCCCTTTGGCCGGGTCTATCGCCTGTTACTCGAGCGTGCCTGCAACCGCGACCTGCTGGGTGGCGACATGGCCGCCACCCAGCAGCGCGATCAGCTGAGCCAGAAGCTGCGGGTCGCCGGCTTTCATGGCCCCGAAGGCCATGGCCTGCTGCTGGCCCTGATGCCTTTCTATCCACCCAACCAGCTCAAGGTGGAAGATGCCGCCGCCAAGCTGCCCGGCTGGCTGCTGCAGCTCTACCAACAGCGCTACGAACCGCCCACCAGCCATCAAGCCCAGGCCAGCGCCCCCACCGGCCAACCGGCCTTTGATGATCGGATTTTCCTGAACCGCATGCTGGGGCTCTCGAATCTCTATTACATCGATCCGGAGGATCAGGAGATTCTCCAGGAGCTGCGCCAGGTGCGCCTTCAGACCGTGCAGCTGTTGCTTGGGGTCAGCCGGGAGGAGCTGGGCCGCCAGTTCGTTGCCGACTTTGGCGATCGCTACTGGGCCATGGCCCAGAGCGGGGTGCAGAAGGAGCCGCTCGATGCCAACGAAGTGGCGCAGCGCGATGCCATCCAGACCTGGCTGAGCACCACGCCCAACAGCCTGAGCCAGGAAGGCGGCATCCAGCGGTTTGCCGCCGCCCTGCTGTTCAACATGCCCGGAACCGTGGCCCTGGCGAATCCAGAGCAGAACCTGCCCGCCTGGTTCGTCGAGGGGTACAAGCGCTACACCAGCATGGCTGTGGCGGCCTGAGGGCGGGCGGCGTGAAGCTTCTCTTCGTTCACTCCAACTACCCAGCCCAGTTTCGTCACCTCTGCCAGCACTACGCCCAGAGCGGGCACCACCAGGTGGCCTTTCTGAGCCAGGGCAAAGAATGGACCGCCCCGCAGGATGGCAACGTGCACCTGCAGCGCTACCAGCTGGGTCGCGATCCCGAGGGCAAGCTGTGTCACCCCTACCTCAAGCGCTTCGAGAGTGCGGTGCTGGTGGCCCAGGCCTGCCTGCGGGAGGCGATCAAGCTGCGCCAGCAGGGGTTCGAGCCGGATCTGATCGTGGGCCATTCGGGGTTCGGCAGCACCCTGTACCTCAAGGAGGTGTGGCCGAAGGCTCGCTTTGTGGGCTACTTCGAGTGGTTTTACCGCACCAGCGGCTCTGATGTGGGCTTTGGCGAGAGCGACCCGGTCTCGCCCGACACCGCCTGCCGCGTGCACACCTACAACGCGCCGATCGTGATGGACCTGGCCCTGGCCGATCTGGCCCTGTGCCCCACCCGATGGCAGGCAAGTCAGTTTCCCGAGCCGCTCTCGCAGCGGCTCGAGGTGGTGTTTGACGGCATCGATGCCGAGGCCTTCAGGCCCCTGGGTGAGGACGAGCGGGCTGCCGGTCTGACGATCGACACGCTGTCGATTCC
>RGUW01000319.1 GCA_010027605.1 Synechococcaceae bacterium WB9_2_112
TGACCCCCTGCCGCTGGTCGTTGGGGAACAGCGTGTCGGGGAGGCCGAACCAGGGCACGCGAGCGGGCTTGAGCGGCAGCGGGTTGCCGTCCTTGTCCTCCGTCGGCTCGCCGTAGATGGCGTTGAGCCATAGCGACACCTCGGCCAGTTCCACCGCCACGGGGTTCAGGTCCACGCCAAACACGTTACGGTCGGCCAGCACCATCCGCACCTTCTGCAGCTCCTGCGGGTACTCGTCGTGGGGGATGCGTTTGCCCAGTTCGGCCTGCTTGCGTTCCAGGTAGGCATCGGCCAGCTGGTTGACGGCCTCGTTCAAGAAGGCCGCGCTGCCCATCGCTGGCTCGCACACGGTGAGCGTGAGGATGTCGTCGGCCTTCTTGACCTGGCCGTTCTCCTCGGCCAGCAGTTCCTTCAGCGCGTACTTCACCAGGCACTGGGTCAGCACCTGCGGGGTGTAGTAGCTGGCGCTCTTCTGCCGGTCGCGGCCCGCCAGGCGGTAGATGAAGCTGCCCTTGGGGTACATGCGCAGCTTGCGGTGGCCGTTGTCGTCGAGGTCGTAGACGCGCTCGTCCTCGAGGTAATCGCTCAGGCGGCTCGCCGACACGAACCAGGCGTTCTCCAGCTTGTCGGACTCAGAGTCACCGCCGCCGGCGCGACTGCGACGGGTGCTGCTGGCGTCGTCGGCACTGTCGTCGTCGCCCGCGCCCTCGTCGTCCCCGTCGCTATCGTTGTCACTTTGCGCAGTGGCGGCACGCCCCTTCTTCGGGGCGGGCTTGACTTCGTAGAGATCATCGGCGGCGAAGAAACCGCGGTAGCTGAGCAGGGCCTCGTACACCGCGCCCAGCTGGTTGATGGACAGCAGCTGGTAGCTGACGCGGCCTGCGCGCCGGCCTTTGCTGCCGCGGCTCAGCGACATCAGCTTGATGATGCGTTGCCACAGGTGGTTGGGGAAACGCACCTTGCTCAACAGCGGTAGCGCGTTGTCGTCGAACAGGCGGCTGTCCAGCGGTGCGAGGGCGAAGCCGTCCTTGGCGCCGGCCACCAGGCCCGATGTGGCGGCACTGCCGGGCGTGACGCTGCCGAGCTGGCCCTGCGCGGGGCCAGCCAGCCCCACGCCCTGGGCGACCAGCTTGAACAGGCGGCGCAGCGAGGCATCGAAGTAGACGCCATCGCGCGCGTGGGGCGTGCTGAGCGGCTGCAGTTCCAGGTCGCGCAGGCTCTCCAGGCTGTAGCCCTTGAGATAGACCTCGCTCTTGGCGATGGGCACGTAGCCCAACTCGGGCCGCGCCTCGATGTAGAACATGAACAGCAGCCGGTAGACCAGCCGCAGGCATTCCAGGCTGAGGTCGGCCGGCTCCAGCTTGTACTGTCCAGAGTAGACGCTCTTCTTGCTGCCGCTGGCCTGCTCGTCCAGCTGGCGGGCTGCTTCGTTGCCCAGCAGCTCGATCGCTTCGCGCAAGGCGTACTTCAG
>RGUW01000320.1 GCA_010027605.1 Synechococcaceae bacterium WB9_2_112
GCGGGCCAGAGCAGTCCGACCACGCTGGCGCCATAGGCACTGGCCAGGCCCACACCAACCAGACTGTCCATGCCCGGGAGGCCATGGAGCAGGGCCCGGCCACCGTTCACCAGGATCGACCGGCCCGGCCCCGCCAAGGCAACCGTGGCCACAAGGGCATGAAACCAGAGGTTGGCCAGCAGCGCGGTGACAGGAGTGGCTGGCAGCTGGCCCAGCATGGCCAGATGCCCCAGGCTCGAGACCAGCACCAGGGCCAGGGCGACAACAAGCTGACGCCACTGCTGCCACCAGTTGCGCTCCTGCAGCCGACGTCGACGGCTGGGGGCGTCGACGTCGTGCTCGTCGCGCGGGTGGGCCGCAAACCCCAGGCCCTGCAGCGCCTCGATCAACCGGGGCAGGGCTTCGCCCGGAGCCTCCTGCAGGTCGATCCAGGCGGTGCGGCTGAGCAGATTGACGCTGGCTTCACTGACGCCCGGTTGCTCGAGCAGCTTCTGCTCGACAGCGCGCACGCAGCCGCCGCACTTCATGCCCTCGATCTCGAGCAACAGCGTCGACACGGCACAACGCCAATGGGGTTCAGGCTAGTGGGATTTGGCGGTGCCGATCAGCACAGGCCGGCAGACGGCAAGATGGGCTGACCCAAGCACCGCGCGGCCGCCGCGCCAGCCAACTTCATCGACAAGAGCTTCACGGTGATGGCCGACCTGATCCTCAAGGTGCTGCCCACCAACCGCCGCGCCAAGGAGGCCTTCGCCTACTACCGCGACGGCATGAGCGCCCAGGCCGACGGCGAGTACGCCGAAGCCCTGGAAAACTACGAAGAAGCCCTCAAACTCGAGGACGATCCCAACGATAAAGCGTTCATTCTCTACAACATGGCGCTGGTCTTCGCCTCCAATGGCGAGCACAGCAAAGCCCTCGACTTTTACGGCCAAGCTCTCGATCTCAACAGCAAGATGCCCCAGGCCCTCAACAACATGGCGGTGATCCATCACCATCTGGGTTCGCTGGCCGAGGAGCGCGGCGATGCCGACGAAGCCGACCGCCAGTACGACCAGGCCGCCGAGTTCTGGGGCAAGGCCATTCGGCTGGCGCCCAACAACTACATCGAGGCCCAGAACTGGCTCAAAACCAGCGGCCGCGGCAGCGTCGACGTGTATTTCTGAAACTTTCGGATCGCGTCTGAGGCCTCGATGGCACAAAGGCGACGCCAGACATCCTGAGCGTCGCTCTGCTTTGGCCAGTGGCCTGGCCGCCTTCTGGCGCGGTTCAATCCTGGCCTGGCAGTTGGGACCCGATTCAATTCTGATCCCGTTGGCCTCAGGCCCTGATCGGGCCTGTCACGGCGGCAGTCAGCGCGTGGCGGTTGCTGGGCACGACCACGTCCACACCACCACGTCCGTAGGGCATTGGTAGTGATTGCATGTCATCACTGCCAATGCCCTCACCAGACGATGCCCTCACCTGGAGC
>RGUW01000033.1 GCA_010027605.1 Synechococcaceae bacterium WB9_2_112
CGCCGAATCCCGCATCCGCCGCGAAACGATCGCCGCCGAGGACATCCTCCACGACATCGGCGCCTTCTCGCTGATCGCCAGCGATTCCCAGGCCATGGGCCGGGTGGGCGAGGTGATCACGCGCACCTTCCAGACCGCCCACAAGATGAAGGTGCAACGGGGCGCCCTGCCGGGCGACTCCGATCGCAACGACAACACCCGCCTCAAGCGCTACATCGCCAAGGTGACCATCAACCCGGCGATCGTGCACGGCATCGACCACCAGGTGGGCTCGGTGGAGGTGGGCAAGCTGGCCGATCTGGTGCTGTGGAAGCCGGGCTTCTTCGGCGTCAAGCCCGAACTGGTGCTCAAGGGCGGCTCGATCGTGTGGGCCCAGATGGGCGATGCCAACGCCTCGATCCCCACGCCCGGCCCGGTGCACGGCCGGCCGATGTTTGCCGCCTTTGGCGCCGCCCTGGCCCCCAGCTGCCTGACCTTTGTGAGCCAGGCGGCCCTCGATGCCGACGTCCCCCGCAAGCTGGGGCTCAGACGGGCCTGTGTGCCGGTGATCAACACCCACCCCCGCCATGGAGGTCGACCCCCAGACCTACGAGGTCTATGCCGACGGGGAGCTGCTCACCTGTGAGCCCGCCGAGGTGCTGCCGATGGCCCAGCGCTATTTCCTGCTCTGAGCCCAGGGCATGGCCCTACAGAACGGTTGATCGGCGATCCCCATCGGCCATTCCGTAGCAACCACCACCAGAAAGGGCAGCGTCGCTGATCAGGATCGCGGCAGCAGTGATGCCCGCAGGATGTTCACCGAGTACCGGCCGAACCGCGGCTACGACGAATATTTCACCGCCCCTGAACAGCCCAGGACTGCCCTGCAGCCGCTGTTGTCGTCGCTGGGCAGGCTGGGCCTCGAGGAACTCAACCGCAACCATGCGGCCGCCGGGGTGCTGCTCAAACGGCTGGGCGCCACGTTTCGGCTCAACGATTCGGGCAACAAGGGTGTCGAGCGGATCCTGCCGTTCGATCCCCTGCCGCGGCTGATCAGTCAGGCCGACTGGCAGCGCCTTGAAGCGGGCCTGATCCAGCGGCTCGAGGCCATTGATCTGTTTCTGGCCGACGTCTATGGCGACCAGCTGATCCTGGCCGACGGGGTGATCCCCCGCGCCGACGTGCTCAGCTCCCAGGGCTGGCGACCCCAGATGCAGGGCTTCAGGCCACCCCTGGGCAAGTGGTGCCACATCTCAGGTCTGGATCTGGTGCGCGACGGCCAGGGCACCTGGCGGGTGCTCGAGGACAACCTGCGCTGCCCCTCGGGCGTGGCCTATTTCCTCGAGAACCGGCGGGTGATGAAGCGCATGTTCCCCAGCCTGTTTGCCGGACGCACGGTGCAGCCGATCGACGATTACCCCTCGCACCTGCTGCAGACCCTGCGCGACCTGGCCCCCTGGACCGACACCCCCAAGGTGGTGCTGCTCACGCCGGGTGTGTTCAACAGCGCCTACTTCGAGCACAGCTACCTGGCCCAGCAGATGGGCATTCAGCTGGTCGAAGGCCGCGATCTGGTCTGCTACGACCAGCGGGTGTGGATGCGCAGCACCGCCGGCCTGGAACCGGTCGATGTCATCTACCGACGCATCGACGATGACTTCCTCGACCCCGCAGTGTTCCGCAGCGATTCGATGCTGGGGGTGCGCGGCCTGATGGAGGTGTACGCCGCCGGACGGGTCGCCATCGCCAATGCCCCGGGCACCGGCGTGGCCGACGACAAGCTGATCTACGCCTACGTGCCCGACATGATCCGCTACTACCTCGATCAGGAACCCGTGATCGAGAACGTGCCCACCTACCTGTGCGCCAGGCCCGACGACCAGGCCTATGTGCTGGAACACCTGGGTGAGCTGGTGGTCAAGGCGGTGGCCGAAGCAGGGGGCTACGGCATGTTGATCGGCCCCCATGCCAGCGCCGAAGAGATCGCCGACTTTGCAGAGAAAATCCGCGCCAACCCGCGCAACTACATCGCCCAGCCCACCCTCGAGCTCTCGACCGTGCCCTCCCTGAGCGAGGGCGAGCTGTTTCCCTGCCACGTGGATCTGCGCCCCTACGTGCTGCGCGGCAAGCAGGCCTGGGTGAGCCCCGGTGGTCTCACCCGCGTGGCGCTGCGGCGCGGCTCCCTGGTGGTGAACTCGTCGCAGGGCGGCGGCTGCAAGGACACCTGGATCGTGGATGAAGTCCCATGCTGAGCCGCGTCGCCGATTCGCTCTACTGGATCAACCGCTATGTGGAGCGGGCTGAGAATCTCTCGCGCTTTGTCGAGGTCAGCGAAGCCATGGCCCTCGACTGCCCGCCCGGCAGCGCCGAGCCCTGGCTGCCCCTGATCGACGCCAGCGGCGACAGGGAGCTGTTCGACGTGCTCTATCCCAACGGCTCACCCGACGATGTGGTGCACTTTCTGGTGAATGCTGAAGGCAATCCCAGCAGCATCGTCAACTGCATTGCGATCGCCCGCGAGAACGCGCGTCAGATCCGCGAGGTGATCACCACTGAGATGTGGGAGCAGATCAATGGCATGTACTGGAACCTGCAGGACGACAACGACAGCTTCTGGCAGTTGCCACCCCAGGAGCAGCTGCGGGAGATCCGGCGTGCCTGCCAGCTCTTCTACGGCATCACCGACGCGACCCTGAGCCGCGACCTCTCATGGCAGTTCAGCCGCCTGGGCCGACTGATCGAGCGGGCCGACAAGACCACCCGCATCCTCGACGTCAAATACTTCCTGCTGCTGCCCTCCCCCGACGAGGTGGGCGGTGTGCTCGACGAGCTGCAGTGGATCTCCCTGCTGCGCAGTGCCGGGGCCTACCAGATGTTCCGGCAGGCGCGGCAGCAGGCGATCGAACCGAAGGCCGTGGCGGCCTTTCTGCTGCTCGATCCGATCTTTCCCCGCTCGGTGCGCTACTGCCTCGAGCGGATCAGCGAGACCCTGCGCATCATTCGCGGCAGCGCCGTGCCGGGAGCTCCCGATGACCTCGAATGCCTGGCGGGCCTGACCCTGGCCCGCTGGAGCTACACCCGCATCGATGAGCTGATCGGCGGCGGACTGCATGAATCCATCGATGCGCTGCAAAGTGACCTCAACCGGCTCCACGACCTGATCGAAGAGCGATACTTCGTGGCCAGCAGTGCCGAACCACTCGACCTCTATCCGGCATGCGCGCTCGCGTAACCCACACCTTCACCTACCGCTACAGCGCTCCGGTGCTGCTCGGTCCGCACCGGTTCTGCCTGAAACCCCGCGGCCATGGGTTTCAGAGGCTGATCGATTTCCAGCTGGAGATCAGCCCTGACCCCTCGCGGCTCTACCCCCTGGTGGCCGCCAGCGGTGACGAGATCCTGCGGGGTCGCTTCAGCGGCGAAACCGATCACTTCATCGTGCGGGCCACCAGCGAGGTGGAAACCGAGCCCGCACCCCTGCTGCAGGCCTGCCTCGAGGAGAACGAGCCCCAGCTTCCCTATCCGTTGGGCCGCCTCAACAGCGATCTGGCGGGATCCCTGCAGGGCTGGCTTCCCAATGGCCAGCACGACCCTGCAGCGGTGGATGTGGCCCAGGAAGCGCTGATGGGCAGCGATCAGCGCGCGCTGATGTTTCTGCAGCAGCTCGTCGAGATCATCCAGGACCGGGTCAAATACACCCAGCGCCATGTAGGGCCGGCCTGGCCGGCCGGCCGCACCCTCAAGGAACGGGTCGGCTCCTGCCGCGACCTGGCGATGCTGATGATCGAGTCGTGTCGCTGCGTGGGGCTGCCTGCCCGGTTCGTGAGCGGCTATCACCTGCTGGATCCCAAACCGGAGCGCTACGACCTGCACGCCTGGGCCGAGGTGTACCTGCCGGGCGCAGGCTGGCGCGGGTTCGATCCCAGCGGCCGCGGCATCATCGACGACCGCTACATCACCCTGGCGACCTCATCCAAACCGGATCTCACCGCTGCCATCACCGGCAGCTTCTCAGGCCCCCTGGAGGTGACCAGCGACTTTTCGTGGAGCATCCAGGCCGAGGTGCAACAGGCCTGCACGGCCTGAGCCAGGGCGTCGGTCCAGGACCATGACTACCGTGGTCGCAACCGGTGGTCAGAGCCACTCGCGATGCAGCCCGGGAACGACGCCATGGAGCAGCTGCTGAGCCGTCTCGAGGCGCATCGCAACCAGGGGGGAGGCGTCGCCCTGATCTGCTGCACCTTCCGGCAGTTCCATCACTGCGAGGCCCTGCATGGCCTCGCCCTGGCCGAAGAGCTGATCGAAGCCGGTCAGCGCTGCCTGCTGGAACACAGTCCTGAAGGCACCAGCCTGGTGCGCACCGGACCCGCCGAACTGGCTCTGGTGATCCCGCTGACCTCGGGCCATGCCGACGAGCTCACGGCACTGGCCGAGCGGTTGAGCAACCGCTGCACCGTGGCTCCCACCACAGGAACGGGCGACATGCCCTTGCTGCTGACGGTGGCGATGGGAGCCGCCCGGCTCGACGCCGGGAACCCAGCCAGCTGCAGCACCCTGCTCACCCAGGCACGGCTGGCCATGCACCAGGCCTGCTGCCGCAGAGGCAGTCAATGGGTCCTCGCGACACCCCGGTTGCCACAGCAGGCCGATCGGTTCTACCGCCAGCAGGCGGAGCTGATGCTGGCGCTGCAGCAGGGACGGTTCACGGCCCATCTGCAACCGATCGTCGACCTGCGGCAGCGCCGCACACTGGGGTTTGAAGGTCTGGCGCGCTGGATCACCGCCGATGGCAGGGTCCTGGGACCGCAGCACTTTCTGAACCAGGCCGAGCAGGCCGGGCAGACAGCAGCCCTGGATCTGCAGGTGATGGCGGCCAGCCTCGAGGCCGCCGCTGCGCTGGCCGGGGCCAGGCCCACAGACCAGCCGCTGCTGATCTCGATGAACATCTCAGCCCAGCTGATCGAGAACGACTGCCGCCGCCGGGAACTGCTGAAGCTGATCGATGACCGGCGACCACCCGACGGGATTCAGCTGCAACTGGAGCTGGTGGAGGACGCCCTCGACGAGGCGGAAACAGGCCTGGACGACCTGCTGCGACAGCTGGCCGAACGCCATGTGCTGATCGCCATCGATGACTTCGGAACCGGTTATTCGTCGTTGAGCCGGTTGCACGATCTGGCCATCAACGCGATCAAGGTGGATCGCAGTTTCGTGCAGAGGATCAATGCTGCCCACAGGTCGAGCAATCAGCTGCTCGACACGCTCGTGGCGATCGGCCATGACCTGGGCATCACGCTCACCGCCGAGGGGGTGGAAACCGAGCAACAGCGCAGCTGGTTGCTCGACCATGGCATCGAGCAGGGCCAGGGGTTCCTGTTCAGCGAACCCCTGAGCCTGGAGGCCGCCATCGCCTCTCTCGGAGCTACCAGTTGAGCCCGTGCAGCTTGGGCAGCGGCGCCGTCTTGAAGGTGGTCGCGAACAGCCGGGGAATGCGGCGGCTGTTGTAAACGCGGAACTCGCGCACCACACTTGCCCCCTGCTCACGCACGGCCTGGTTGAGCACGACCGACCCGTCGGGATCGGAGACCGAACGGTGAAAGGTGCCGGGGGGGATGCGCAGGATGTCGCCGCCGGTCTCGAGCCGAACGATGTGATACGGGTAATTCCAGCCGAAGTTCACCAGGTAGAAGGTGCGGCCGCCATGCAGGGCCAGCAGGTTGTCTTCCTGGTGGGGGTGCAGATAGAACTGCCAGGCGCCGGTCTTCTCTTCATCAGGTGGGCTCACGGCCGGTCCGGAGTGAATCACCAGGTCGCGCGCGTTCGACTCGGCAACGGTGATGTCGAAGAAGCGGACCGCGGGGGTATCGCGAAACTTCTCGTAAGGGATCAGTTCAAACATCGGAGCCCGTCTCCCGGGCTCCAGCGATCGGCTTTCACGACACAGGCTGTCCTGCTGCAAGGGCGTGGCTGACATGGCGCAGACAAGGGATCGCCCAGTGAACCGGCCGGCCGACCAGGCCATCCGTGTCACGGGTTACCGAATCACGCTTTCCACAGACCAGTTCACCAACTGATCGCTAACTGATCGCGAGCTGATCGCTGACTCATCGCCAACTGGGCCAGGGCCGACACCCTCAGAACGGGATCGGCATGTCGACCGCTGCCGGTTCGGGCGCGCAGGCCTCGACCCGCTGGTTCACCACCTCGCCGATCACCACGATCGACGGCGAGGCAAAACCGTCGGCCGCGGCCCGCGCCGCCAGCTCGACCAACGGCGCCACCAGCAGCCGCTGGCCCTGCACCGTGCCCTGTTGCACCACCGCCGCCGGCGTGGCGCCATCGAGGCCGCCGGCGATCAGCTCGGCGCAGATGTGGGCCAGGTTGTGCAGGCCCATGTAGATCACCAACCCGTCGGAGCAGCGGGCCAGGCCGCGCCAGTCGACCCCGGGGCGCCCCTTGTCGATCTCCTCGTGGCCCGTGACAAAGGTCACCGAACTGCCGGCGCGGCGGTGGGTCACAGGAATGCCCACATAGGCCGGCGCCGCGATGCCGGCGGTGACCCCGGGCACCACCTCCACCGGCACCCCATGGCGGGCCAGATGGGCGGCCTCTTCACCGCCGCGGCCGAACAGAAACGGATCACCCCCCTTGAGCCGCACCACGCAGCGGCAACGGCCGGCCAGCTCGACCAGCACGGCGTTGGTGCTGGGCTGGGGCACCGAATGGTGACCGCGGCGCTTGCCCACGAAATGCCTCTCGGCCGCCTCGGGCACCAGCTCGAGCACCTGGCGCGGCACCAGCGAGTCGTAGACCAACGCATCGCACTGCCCCAGCAGGCGCTGGGCCTTGACCGTGAGCAGGTCGGGGTCGCCGGGACCGGCGCCCACCAGGTAGACGGTGCCGGGGGTGGTCATGGCAGCGCCTCCAGCTGTTCGAGCAGCACCTGGCGAAAGCGCGGCCGCTGCAACAACGCCGGCCCCACCTGATCAGCGAGCTGATCGGTGAGGCGGTTGGCGGCGAGGGCCAGGGGCAGTGCCGGGGCAGAAAGGCTCAGCTGTAGCGCGGCGAGCTGATCGGCACTGTATGGAGTGGCCTGCAGGCAGGCACCGGTCACCCGGGCCAGATGGCCGAGGTAACGGGGCGCCAAGGGGCCCTCCAGCGGGTGATGCAGAAGCCACGGTTGCTGATCAGCCGCAACGTCGACCCGCAGCTGCCGCACCTCGGCGGCGAGGGCCTGCTGCCAGGCCGGCCAGGCCCCCACAAACGGCACCCGCCTGAGCCCCTCAACGCCCGCCAGGGCTCGCCAGTGTCGGGCGACCGCAGGGATGTCCTGGCGCACGTGGGCACCGGGCAACAGCATCAACGGCACCAGGGTGATGGTGCGATCAGCACCGCACTCCACCGCCACCGCCTGCGAGCCGGTAGGCAAGGTTGCCGGGAGAGCAGCCGTCAACGCCTGCAGCCACACCGGCGCCCCACGCCGCTGGGCCAGCTCGGCCGCCAGGGTCGTCAACTCGGTCGGAATCACCCCGCCGGCGCGGCCATGGACCACCAGCAGCACAGGTGTTGCCATCGCAGGCGGACTTGCCAGGGTGAAGACAGCAGCGACAACGTCCATCGTGCTCCCCGACCCCATTGCGGCGCGGCGACAGCAACGGCAGCAGCAACTCGGCAGTGATGCCCTGAGGTTCCGCGAGCTGCTCGCCAGGGTGGGCAGCGGCGAGCGCACCAGTACGGGCCTGAGTCGGGCCGAAGCAGACGAAGCCCTGAGCCGGCTTCTGCAGGGCCAGGCCAGCCCCGCCCAGGCGGGGGCCTTTCTGATCGCCCACCGGCTGCGGCGACCCCGGCCCTGCGAGCTGGCCGGCATGGCCGATGCCTACCGGCGGCTGGGACCGACGCTGCCGCCCAGCCCCCGGCCGACCGTCAGCTTCGGTGTGCCGTTTGACGGCCGCAACCGCACGGCGCCGCTGCTGCCCCTGACCGCCCTGGTGCTCAACACCGCGGGGCTGGCCGTGGTGCTGCAGGGCGGGGGGGCCATGCCCGTCAAATATGGCGTCAGTCAGGCCGAGCTCTTCGATGCCCTGGGGCTGCCGCTGGCGCAGCTCAGCTGGCAGGCCATGGGACAGCTGTTTGCTGAGCAGGGCCTGGCGCTGATGCACCAGCCCCGGCACTTCGCACTGGCCGAGGGGCTGATCGGGCTGCGCGAGCAGATCGGTAAACGGCCTCCACTCGCCACCCTGGAGCTGCTGTGGAGCTGCGCAACCAATCCCCATCTGCAGGTGAGCGGCTTTGTGCACGCCCCCACCGAACAGCTCATGGCCGACACCTGGGCGCTGCTGGGCCAGAAGCAGGCACTCACCGTCAAGGGCCTTGAAGGCGGCGTCGACCTACCCACCAGCCGGGTGAGCATCGCCGCCCATTGGCACGCTGGAGAGGAGGACGCCTTCCACGAGCGCCTGATCCTGCAGGCCAGGGACCACGACCTGCGGGCCGATGAGGTGGAGCTGACAACACTGGAGGGCTGGTGCGCCATGGCCCGCGCCGCATTGAACGGCCATGGGCCCCTGCACCCCGGCCTGATCTGGAACAGCGGCTTCTATCTCTGGCGTGCCGGCGTGCAGCCCGATCTGGACGCAGGGATCCGTCAGGCCGCAGAGCTGCTGCAGAGCGGGCGGGTGGCCCGTTGCATCGAAACGCTGGCCTCCAGGGCCGCGGCCTTCAGCCAGGCAGATAACCCGGCCGTTCAGGCCTGAGTGGCTCCACCACCACCGCCGTGCCGTAACAGAGCACCTCGGTGGCGCCGCCGCTGCCGCTGGCGACGTCGGAACCGTCGTAGCGGGTGCCGACGATGGCGTTGGCCCCCAGCAGCAGGGCGTGCTCGACCATCTGGTTGTAGGCCGCTTCGCGGGTCTGCTCACACATTTCGGTGTAGGCGCCGATGCGGCCGCCGACGAGCTGCTTGAGGCTGCCCAGGAACCCCTGCACCAGCGTGGGGGAGCGCACCACGATGCCGCGCACCAGGCCCTTGTACTCGCGGATCGCATACCCCTCGATCGTGAAGGTGGTGGTCACGAACAACGGCTGCGGCATCGAAGCAGGGAAATGCTGGTTGCGTTGTAGCCAGGGTCCATGGGCGGGGCATTTGCTGGACTGGACCGATCTGTGGCTGCGGCCCGTGCGCCTTTCCCGCCAGTCGACCTACCTCTGTGCCTTTCTCACCCTGCTGAACGACCGGTTGGGGGAGACGTTGATCTTTCCGCTGCTGCCGTTTCTGCTGGCCGGCTTCACCAGCGACGGCCGGGTGCTGGGTCTGCTCACCGGCAGCTATGCCGTGGCCCAGTTCACCTTCACACCACTGATCGGCGCCCTGAGTGATCGCTATGGCCGCAAGCCGGTGATCGCCGTGTGTGTGGGCGGCTCGGTGCTCGGGCTGGCCCTGTTCGCCTTCACCCTGATCTTTCCGTGGCAGAGCCTGGCTCCGGCGGCCCGGGCCGCCGGCCTGCCCCTGGGACTGTTGTTTGTGGCACGGCTGATCGACGGCGTCAGCGGCGGCACCGCCGCCACGGCCGGTGCCGTGCTGGCCGACATCTCACCGCCCGAGAAGCGCGCCAAGGCGTTCGGCCTGATCGGCGTGGCCTTTGGCCTGGGGTTCATCCTGGGCCCGGCCGCCGGCGGTCTGCTGGGCCGCATCAATGTCACCCTGCCGCTGCTGGTGGCCGTGGGCATCGCCGCCCTCAACCTGGTGCTGGTGCTCACGCTGCTGCCCGAAACGCACCCCGCCGACGCCCGCATCGATCTGCCGCGCAAGCGGAACCTGCAACCGGTCAATCAGCTCGCCGCGGTGTTTGCCAACCCGCGGGTGCGGCGCCTGTGCGGCGCCTTTCTGCTGTTCTTTCTGGCTTTCAACGGCTTCACCGCCATCCTGGTGCTCTATTTCAAGCAGCGCTTCGACTGGGGTCCTGGCCTGGCCGGGGCGGCGTTCCTGGTGGTGGGGGTGATCGCCACGGTGGTGCAGGGCGGCCTGATCGGCCCGCTGGTGCAGCGCTTCGGTGAGTGGCGCCTGAGCCTGACGGGGCTGGGCCTGGTGATCGCCGGCTGCCTGCTGATCCCGGCGGCGACCCTGAGCACGGCCCAGGCGGTGGTGTTTCCAGCGGTGTCGCTGCTGGCCCTGGGCACCGGCCTGGTCACCCCCTGCCTGCGGGCCCTGGTGTCGCGGCGGCTCGAGGGCAGCGGCCAGGGCTCGGCCCTCGGCAGCCTGCAGGGCCTGCAGAGCCTGGGCAGCTTCGTGGGACCACCCCTGGCGGGCCTGGCCTATGAGACCCTCGGGCACCGCAGTCCGTTCTGGCTGGCAGCGCTGCTGCTGGGCGGCGTGATCGCGCTGGTGGCCGGCGGTCTGCCGGAACCAGCCGAGAGCTCCCGTCAAGCAAGCTGATCACATCGTGCGACCCGCCACCATGGCTAGGTTGCCAACGGATTCAGACAGGATCATGGGCGTTGACAGTGCGGAAGCGGCGGTCGCGCCTGAGCTCTATCTGAACCGCGAACTCAGCTGGATCGCGTTCAACTACCGGGTGCTGGCTGAAGCCCTCAACGAGCACACGCCGCTGCTGGAGCAGGCCAAGTTCAGCGCCATCTTCAGCAACAACCTCGACGAGTTCTTCATGGTGCGGGTGGCTTCCCTGAAGTCACAGCAGGAAGCCGGCATCACCACCCTCAGCGACGACGGCCTCACGCCGCTGCAGCAACTCGAGGCGATCCAGGCCAGACTCCGGCCCCTGCTCGATCTGCAGCAGCAGCACTATCGCCATTCGCTCAAACGGCATCTGCGCGAATACGGGGTCGACCTGATCGATTACACCCGTCTCAACAAACGTCAACGGGACTGGGTCGACACCTACTTCAGCCAGGCGATCTTCCCGGTGCTGACGCCCCTGGCGGTGGATCCATCTCACCCCTTTCCCTTCATCAGCAACCTCAGCCTCAACGTGGCCGTGCTGGTGCGGGACCCCGAAACCGGTCAACGGGAATTCGCCCGCGTCAAGGTTCCGCAGAAGATCCTGCCGCGCTTCCTGCCGATCCCGACCGAGCTCAGTGGTCGCACCCCTGAACCGGTGTTCACGGCCGTACCGCTGGAGCAGGTGGTGGCCTTCAACCTGGGTCAGCTCTTCCCCGGCATGGACGTGGAAGGCCATTACTTCTTCCGGGTGACCCGCGACGCCGACCTCGAGCTGAGGGATCTGGAGGCCGACGACCTGATGGAAGCGATCGAGGAGGGACTGCGCAAGCGCAAGCGCGGTGGTGAGGTGGTACGCCTCGAAGTGGCCGACGAGATGCCCGACGACGTCGTGCAGCTGCTGATGGAGGGCATGAGCGTTGAGCCGGAGGACCTCTACCGGATCAACGGTCCCCTCGGTCTTGACGACCTGATGAGCCTGCTGTCGATCCCCCTGCCCCGGCTCAAGGACAGACCCCACAAGGGCAGAACGACGCCGGCGCTCGCACGGGCGCAGAAGAGCAAACTGGAGGACGGCTCCCTCAAGCAGGAGGAGTTCGAAAGCATCTTCTCGGTGATCAGGCGCGGTGATGTGCTGCTGCAGCATCCCTACGACCTGTTCTCCACCTCGGTCGAGGAGTTCCTCAACCAGGCCGCCGACGATCCCTCGGTGCTGGCGATCAAGATGACGCTCTACCGCACCTCGAAGGATTCGCCGGTGGTGCATGCGCTGATCCGCGCCGCCGAGAACGGCAAGCAGGTGATGGCCCTGGTGGAACTCAAGGCCCGCTTCGATGAGGACAACAACATCCAGTGGGCCAAGCAGCTCGAGAATTCGGGCGTGCATGTGGTGTACGGCGTGCTGGGCCTCAAGACCCACACCAAGACCGCCCTGGTGGTGCGGCGCGAGAAGACCGTGCTGAAGACCTACGTGCACATCGGCACCGGCAACTACAACTCCAAGACCTCGAGCCTCTACACCGACATCGGTCTGCTCACCGCCCGGCCCGAGTTCGGTGAGGACCTGGTGCAGCTGTTCAACTATCTGACCGGGTTCTCCAAGCAGCAGAGCTTCCGCAAACTGCTGGTGGCACCGGTGACCCTGCGCAGCGGCATGGAGGCCCTGATCCGCCGGGAGATCGAGCACGCCAACAACGGCAGGGGCGGCCACATCAAGGTCAAGATGAACGCGCTCGTCGATCCGGCGATCATCGCCCTGCTCTACGAAGCCTCCCAGGCCGGGGTGCGCATCGACCTGATCATCCGTGGCATGTGCTGTCTCAGACCCGGCCTTGCGGGTATCAGCGAACACATCAACGTCGTGAGTGTGATCGGCCGCTTCCTGGAGCATTCACGTGTCTTCTGGTTTGCCAACGGTGGCGACAGTGAGCTCTTCTTCGGCAGTGCCGACTGGATGGGGCGCAACCTCGATCGGCGCGTGGAGGCGGTGGCACCGATCGAAGATCCCCAGATCCGGCTACAGCTGGAGAATCTTCTGGATCTCTACCTGAACGACACCGGTGCCTGGCACATGGACAGCGAAGGTCAGTTCCATCAGCGACAGCATGAAGGCGATCCCGTGATTGCCCAGCAACAACTGATGCAACGCTGGCGCGGCGGGATGCCGACCACAGCCTGAATGACAACTTGAACATCCATCCCCGGCTAGCAGCCAGACATCACAATTTCCTTTGATTCGATACAGGAAAATTTTCCATTTCTGATGTTCCCTCTGCACTGTCAGTGCTAAATTCCGGCCAAATCCATTAGGAGGCTGGGGTGATGGGGACACCTCTGCAATCCGCCCTCGACGTTGCCGATGGCAATGTCTCAGGGCCGAAGGCAGCTTCGCGGGCCACGGGTCCGCGACCTGGCGCCAAGCTCAGTGCTGATTCCATCGGTTGGTATCTCAGCACCATCGGTCGGGTGCCATTGCTGACACCAGCCGAAGAAATCGAGCTGGCGCATCACGTGCAGGCGGGCAAACGACTGCAGCAGATCTCTGCAGCCGAGCGCACTCCGCAACAACGGCGACAGATCCGCATGGGCCAACGGGCCCGCGACCGCATGATGGCCGCCAACCTGAGATTGGTGGTCAGCGTCGCCAAGAAGTATCAGAACCAGGGGCTTGAGCTGCTGGATCTGGTGCAGGAGGGTGCCATCGGTCTCGAGCGTGCTGTCGACAAGTTCGACCCCGCCATGGGCTACAAGTTTTCGACCTACGCCTACTGGTGGATCCGCCAGGGCATGACACGGGCCATCGACAACAGCGCCCGCACGATTCGCCTGCCGATTCACATCAGCGAAAAGCTCTCCAAGATGCGTCGGGTCAGCCGGGAGCTCTCCCATCGGCTGGGCCGCCAACCCAACCGCCTGGAGCTGTCGCATGCCCTCGACATGACACCCGAGGAGCTCGAGGAGCTGATGGCCCAGAGCGCGCCGTGCGCTTCACTCGATGCCCATGCCCGCGGCGAAGAGGACCGCAGCACCCTCGGTGAACTGATCGCTGATCCCAACAGCAGCGAGCATTTCGACTCGATGGACCGCCATCTGCAGAAGGAACACCTCGGTGGCTGGCTCTCACAACTCAACGAGCGCGAGCAGCAGATCATCCGACTGCGCTTCGGGCTCGAGGGCAGCGAGCCGCTGACCCTGGCCGAGATCGGACGGTTGATCAACGTCTCCCGCGAACGGGTGCGTCAGCTGGAAGCCAAGGCGATCCTGAAACTGCGGCTGCTGAGCAATACCCGACAGGCTGCCTGATCCGGGCATGGGTCAGTCGTGGTGGTTGCAGCAACTGGCCGGCGTCGCTGCCGTCGGCCTCTGGCTGGCTCTGCTGGCTGTTGCAGCCATCGGTCTGCAACGCATGCATCCGGAGCAGGCCGGCAGCGACCACGGACGCGAATGGAGCCGCAAGCTGGTGCACATCGGCACCGGAGCCGTGGTGCCTCTGGCCTGGCTGCTGGGGGTCGACAGGCTGATCGCTGTCCCTGCGGCCATGGCGGTGACCGTGCTCGCAGCGATCAATCACCGCTACCGGTTATTGCCCGCCATCGAGGATGTGGGCCGACACAGCTACGGCACGGTTGCCTACGGCGCGGCAATCACGAGTCTGTTGTTGGCGTTCTGGCCGCAACAGGCCGATGCGGTCTGCGCCGGTGTGCTGGTGATGGCTCTGGGCGATGGCCTGGCCGGACTGCTCGGAGCCCGCTTCCGCTCGCCCAGCTGGCAGCTGGGCGAGCAGCGCAAATCACTGCTGGGAACCACGACCATGGCCGTGGTGAGCATGGTGGTGCTGCTGCTGCTGGCCCAGGGGCCCTGGCCCGCCCCGCCCCCCGCTGCCCTGGTGGCCATCGCCCTGGTGGCCACCGCCCTGGAGCAGGTGGCCTGGATGGGGATCGACAACCTCACGGTGCCGATCGTCAGCGCCTGGCTCTGGAGTGGTTGGCGTTAGCCCGGTCAGGCCCGCAGCAACTGCTCGCAGCGCTGCTCCCAGTCGAGCTGGGTGCCCAGGCCAGCCACCACCAAGCGATCGGCGGGCTCGTCACGCAGGCGCAGTTGCCACTGGTGAATGAGATCCGCCCGCTCCATCCAGCTGCTGAGCACGGCGTTGTGAATGGCAGCCAGATCCCAGTGACGCTGCTGGGCCGTCAGCTGGGCCCAGCTCAGCAGGGCATCGAGCTGGAACGGGCGGAACCCGGCAAAAGCCGGGCCGGCTGTCTGCTCGAGATAGAAGAGCTGCAGCGGATCGCTGAGACCGCAGAACTGAAGGAGATAGCTCATGGCCCCCTTCTGCAAGGTTGCTAACAAGCTAATCAACGCCACAAAACAATCTGCTCACCAGGAACATTTCGTTTCAGGCTGCCAATCAGCACTCACGATGTGCGAGTGCCAATTGAGGCAAATGAGCCTGAGATTCAAGCTACAACAACGGGTCTGGCCTGCCGAGCCTCGGCCACGGCCTCGGCCAGCTCGGCCAGCAACTCGGTGGTGGCGGGCAGATCGATGCAGGCATCGGTGATGCTCTGGCCGTAGGTGAGCTGCGAGAGATCGGCAGGGATCTTCTGGTTGCCCGCCACCAGGTGGCTCTCCAGCATCACACCCATGACCTGGGTGCCACCAGCGCACACCTGGGCCGCCAGATCACGCAGCACCTCACCCTGCCGGCGGTAGTCCTTGTTGGAATTGCCGTGGCTGCAGTCGACCATCAGGCGGCTCGGCAGACCGGCGGCGGCCAGGGCAGCCGAGGCCTTGCTGATCGCTTCTTCGTGGTAGTTGGTGCCGCTCTTGCCACCGCGCAGCACCAGATGCCCATCGGGATTGCCGGTGGTGCTGACGATGGCGGCCGATCCGTCACGGTTGATCCCGAGGAAATGGTGCGGCCGGGCCGCAGCCTCCATGGCATTGACCGCCGTGGTCACGCTGCCGTCGGTGCCGTTCTTGAAGCCGATCGGCATCGACAGGCCCGAGGCCATCTCGCGATGGGTCTGGCTTTCGGTGGTGCGGGCGCCGATGGCGGTCCAGCTGATCAGATCGGCGATGTACTGCGGCACCACCGGATCGAGCAGTTCGGTGGCCGCCGGCAGACCCAGTTCCGCCAGGTGCAGCAGCAGGCCCCGGGCGCGCCGCAGGCCGGTGTTGATGTCGTAGCTGCCGTCGAGGTGGGGGTCGTTGATCATCCCCTTCC
>RGUW01000321.1 GCA_010027605.1 Synechococcaceae bacterium WB9_2_112
GGCAGTGGCATCCTCAACGGTCAGGTCGCCATTGGTCAGCCGCAGATCAATCCGATCACGGATCGTCGCCAATTCCGCGGCACTCTTGGCACCTTGGATTGCCTTCTCGCCCGCCAGGTATGCCGCCGAGTGCTGTGGTTCATCCTGCACCTGCCGTTGTTGCTTGTCGTAGAGAGCCAGCCCGAACGGGTTGCCGAATGTCATCAGGGCACGCTTCATCGCATCGGTCTCGGCCTCCTTGATGGCCGATTCATGCGCCAGTCCCAGATCCGTGTCGATGCCATGGCCAGCGCCGCAGCCCTCACGGGCCAGGCCGTCAACCATGACCCGGACACGGGCGATGTAGGTCACGCCCCACCCTGGCTTCTGGTCTCGGCCAATGCCGCGCTCACGCTCACTGACGCAGCGGATCTCGGTCGTCTCCCGGGTCCAGGCATCAAAGCCAAAGATCCGATTGGCTTCCGCGATCACGTGCCAGCCCTCCAGATAGCTCAGTTGCCGTCCCGACTGGCTGCGCTGCTGGACGGCTCCACGATTGAGTGGCGCTTGCAGCTGTTGGACTTGTTCTGCGGTGAAGGTCATGGTGGTTCAGAAGTGTTCAGGGGCAAGCTCAGGAGCAGGGCCGTCAAAGCCCGCCCATCGCGGCAGGGGCAGCGTCTGCTCCGGGTGGCTGGTGTTGGTCAGGTTGGCCTCCCACTCCAACACCCGGGCCTTGGCAATCTCGCGACGGCGGAGACCCTCTTCGATCCATTCGCCCGGCAGCCAGTAGAGCCCCACATCAGGCCGCGGGTGCCATTCGTAGGCAATGAAGCCAAGGCGCGGGATGTCGGTGGTCTCGTACTTGTCGAGGTGGCCCAGCAGGTAGTGGGCCATCTGCACGTCGTAGCCGCGGGCATAGGCGTCAGCCGCGAACCCAGATGGGTTGGTGCGGGCGGCCTTCTTCATGTCCACCAGCAGTCCCGGAGCCTCGATGTCCGGCTGGTACCGGCATTCAACGCCATCAGCCTCAAACCAAAAATGGGTCTGCTGTGATGCCTGCTCGATCAGTGGCCGGATCGCCGGATCGCTGAGCAGATGCACCACGATGCTGGCGGCCATGACGTGCCACTCATGGCTGATGATCTCGCGCTTGCCTTGGCTGGCCTCTGCCCACCATGCCTTCCCGTCCTTGGTGCGGCGGTCGAGGCCCTCAGGCGCCACGACGTAGCGGTGCTCGAACAGGTCAGGCGTCAGGGCCAGGCAGTCGACCAGCGACCCTTGCCGCATGGCGTCGGTGCGCTCGACTGGGACGTGGAACCGACGGGCAGTGCCGGTCAGGGCCTTCTTCAGCCTGGTGGCCGAGAGGGCCGGGTGTGCGTGATATGCAGCGGGGTTCATCGTGCGGACACCATTGGGGCAAGGGTGGCGGTGTCGTCGATCCAGGCCCGGCCGCGCAGGTTGGCCAGCTCGACCGATGGTTGGATCAGCCGGG
>RGUW01000322.1 GCA_010027605.1 Synechococcaceae bacterium WB9_2_112
ATCAGGTCAGCTGCGGCGTTATCGGGGGCAGAGAGGGCTGGCGCCTGCATGGGGGGGAAATGGGCGGCACCTGCCGGAAGTCTGCTGGAGATGGTGCGTTGGCTGCCGCCCAAGGAGCCCCGATGGCCCGCGCACACTCAGCCCATCGGCAGTGGAACCGCCTTGGTGGAGTCTTTGGCGGATGGGGCATCGGCGCCGGATGGGATGCCCCGATCCCCTGGCGTTTCAGCCTTCTCGGCGCAACGCCCTCCCTGAAGGGCGCAGAGCTGCTCCAGGGAGGGCCGGCCCGTGAGCCTGAGCCGGCCCGCCGCCCAGAGTTGATAGAGACCATTGACCACATCTGCCAGCAGCGGCCAGGTGGTGGGGGCATACAGCCATCCAAGACCCACCAGGGCATAGGCCTGGCGGAACACGGCCACATCGCGCAGCACCGTGCCATCGGCTGCAATGCCATGGATCCTGCCCATGGCCTCCCGGTAGCGGATGCCGCCATGGTCTTCAGCCCTGTACCCGGGGGTGTCGATGTCGACGAAGCCAAGGCGCGGCTCGTCGGCATGCAGGCGGCGGTCTCGGCGCTCAAGAAAGCGCACCTCGCGCAGGCAGAGAGGGCAGCCGCCGTCGTAGAGGAGGGTGAGCTGGATCATGGCCGCGACCCTAGGCCGCAGATCCGCTCGCCTGGGAGCTGGGGAGCGGGGGAGGGCGACTGAGACGTGGCGTCGATGGCCTGCGGCTGCCTGCGTGAACGGTCGGAGTCCTGGCTGCCTGGCGATCCCTTCGCCAGCCTGGGACTGTTCCTTTCCCGTGCATGGATGCTTCGCCAGAGCCTGACCACCCTCACGCTCGAAACCCGCGGCGAGGGCTTCACCGATCTCACCGGCCTCCTCAACCGCCAGATCAGCGCCAGTGGCCTTGATCGTGGTATCGCGGTGATCACCTGCCTGCACACCAGCTGCAGCCTGACCATCAACGAGAACGCCGATCCCAGGGTGTTGGAGGATCTGGCGGCCTTTCTACGGGCTCTGGTTCCCAGGGAGGGTGTGGCGCCCCTCAGCGGCAGGGGGGCGCTGCGGCCCTGGTGTCACGACGACGAAGGGCCCGACGACATGCCCGCCCATGTGCGCACGGCCCTCACCGCCACCACCCTGAGCCTGAGCTTCCAGGCAAGCCGGCTGCTGCTGGGCACCTGGCAGGCCGTCTACCTCTGGGAGCACCGGGCCCTGCCCCATCGGCGTCAGCTCAGCCTGCACCTGCTGGGAGATTGATGGCTCCAAGCGTCTTGGACAAGCCAAGCGCTCCGGATTGCGCTGCTCATCCATGGCAGTTTCCAGGCGTTGCCACCATCTCCCCATCGCCCTTGATCGCGATCAAGCAGGCCATGAGGGCAGATTCTCTGAATCAAGAAGCGCCAGCACGGCTCCTGCGCTCGGATCAGGCGGCGCTGCAGCGGCAAGCCCCCCATACAATCGTCT
>RGUW01000323.1 GCA_010027605.1 Synechococcaceae bacterium WB9_2_112
GTGTGGACATTTTTGTAGTCCCGGCCCAGCTTGCCGGCCAGTGCCCGAACGCTGCAGGGGCCGCTTTCCCGCAAAGCGCCAATCAACTCCCAGCGCTTGGGCGTGAACGCGGCCAGCAGTTGGCCGACCTCGGAGAACCCGACCGAGAACCGGGGCTTGACGGCGCGTCCTGCCTGCGCTGAGTTCGCCGCCTGGATGAAATCCTGCAGAGCATCACCCAGCGCCGCGGGGCTCACCTGAACCCGAAGAATCTTGTTGCTCATGCTGCCTCCACATCGGCCATGAAGTCGGCCACCAGCGTCTCCACATCAACAAAACGGTACGGCACTTCCACGCCGCAAAGGTGTTTGTGGTCACCCTTACCCCGTTCGTTGTCGTAGCCCACCACCCGCTCTCCATCGACAACATAGACGAGCCTGTACTTGAACCCGTGCTCTGAGGGCCGAACCGGCTTCGGCACGGTCCACACCACCATCTCGATCAACCCCGCCTTGTGTTGCTGCTTGGAGCGGAAGGCGAGTTGCGAAGCCATGTGCTTAAGTGTATCCGACATATGGCTTTACGCACCATAATTTGTCTGCCAAACCCAACGAAGAGTCCGGAGAGTTCAAGAGGCCGTTGGGCTCGCGCAAACGCGAGCAAGCAGGGCACGACCACAAGCATCGGTTGCGCACGGTACGGCCTTATGAGTACACCGATGCTGCGGCGCTCCTGGCTGCGGTCAGGCTGCAGCAGCCACAGCACCGTGGCGATCGGCAGCAGGTAGCTGAGCGAATCGAGGGCCAGGGCGATCGGCACGCCGGCCAGGGCCACCAGGCCGCCGCCAACGGGCGGACCCACCAACTTGCCGACGTTGAACACCACCGAGAAGCTGGCCAGGTAGGGGGCGAGCTGATCGGGCTCGTCCACCAGAAGCGCGCAGTACTTGTTGCGGGCGGTCAGTTCGTAGCTGCTCGCCACCCCCACCAGCAGGGTGCTCAGCAGCAGGGCCGACATCAGGGCCGCCGGCCACGGAGCCAGCAGCGGGATCGCCACCGCCCCCAGCCCGCTAGCGGCCAGCAGGCCCCACTGGGCGCGGATGAGCACGGCCTCACTGCCGAGGCGATCGGTGAGCACCCCGGCCGGTCCGCTGAACACCAGGGTGGGCAGCGCCAGGGCGGCGAAGTGCAGGGACAGCAGCAGTGGGCTGCCGCTGTCCTGCAGCAGCAGCCAGCCCTTGGCGGTGAGGCCGGCGAAGGATCCGGCGGTGCTCAGTCCGGAGGCCAGCAGAAACAGGCTGCGCTGATGGCGGATGCGCCAGCCGTGCCGGCGGGGCGGGGGCACGGGAGCTGCGCCGCTCAAACGCCGCCCTGGCCACTGGCGCGCGCCGCGCCCACCAGTTCCCTGGCACCCACCACGACACCGCGCAGGTCATAGGTGTCGGCGGCGGTGATCTGCACCGGCACCATCGTGCCCGGGGCGGCACAGAG
>RGUW01000324.1 GCA_010027605.1 Synechococcaceae bacterium WB9_2_112
GGGGCTCGAGCAGCGTCGCCGAACCGCTGGCAGCGAGCTGCAGACGCCAGCCCGGCAGAGCAGGCACCACCCGCTGCACATAACTGCCGAAGCCCGAGTGCCCCGGCATCCAGGGCAGCAGATTGATCAGCAGCGCCACACTCAGACCAGGAAGGGGAGATTGGCGCGCTCCTTGTTCAACAGATGCACAGCCAACCAGATCCCCAGACCATTGATCAACAGCATGACGGCCCCCAGGTGCCACTGCACCTCACCCTGAATGAGGCTGTGGCGCACGGCTCCAAGCACGCGATAGAACGGGTTGAGATCGGCGGCCCATCTCAGCGAGCCGAGGCTGTCTTTCTTGTAGAGAATCGGCGACAACAGAAAGATCAGCTGCAGCACAATCGGCACCAGCTGGTAAAGGTCTCGGTATCTGGCCCCAAACACACAGACAAGCACCGGCAGCCAGTACAAAAACAGAAAGACATTCAACAACGGCAACCAGCCATAGAGAAGACAGTTGACAATCAGATTGGACTGGTAGAAGCAGAGCGCCAGCAGAACCAGCAGAAACGATTGCACAAAGGTCTGCAGCTGGAAGGCCCACTCCTCCAGGGTGTAGAAGATGGGATGGAGATTGGTGTTGTGCAGATGGGTCTGGTTGTGTTCAAACAGATTCGGAGCTGAGGCCACCGCCGAGTTGATCGAGTTCCACACCACCAGGCCAAGGCCCAGATAGACCACGTAGGTGTTGAAATCCTGAACCTTGAACACCGTGCCGTAGACGACCGCCAGAACGGCAATTGAAAACAGATTGGAGAGCCCCAACCAGAAACTGCCGAACAGGGTGCGTGCAAACCGGGCCTTGGTGCGGGCCGTGGCCGTGAACCACCACACCCGGCGCTGCCTCCAGGCGCTCCGGAGGGTGGCCCGCACCGAATGGTGACGGCGGCTGGCTGGCAAGGACGGCGTCAAGGTCGAAATCAAAGGGTGCAACGGAGCAACGAACCGATCTGGCTGAAGGGTCATGGGCCCGAGGGGGCCTCCACTTCGGCCAATCCGCTGCGGTGGTAGTGCCTGAGGGCCTCATCGAGGGGACCGTCAAAAGCAATGCGGCCCTCGGCAAACACCAGGCCGCGCTGGCAGAAGCGCCGCAGCAGGTCGTCGGAATGGGAGGCGAGCACCAGGGTGCCCGTGGTGTCGAGAAACTGATGCAGGCGCTGCTGGGCCTGCTCGTAGAAGCTCGAATCACCGGCGCCAAAGCCCTCATCGAGGGCCAGACATTCGTGGCGAAAGGCGGTGAGCACGGCAAACAGCAAACGGGCTGCCATGCCCTGGCTGTAGGTCTTGACGGGCAGACGCACGTAGTCACCCAGCCCCGAAAACGCGATCACGTCATCGGCGAAGTCCTCAAAGCCACCCAGGTGACCGTTGACCATCAGGTAGTGGGCCTTGATCGCCTGCAGACCACTGAGCTC
>RGUW01000325.1 GCA_010027605.1 Synechococcaceae bacterium WB9_2_112
GATCCGGCCGGGTGGGCATGACCGAACCCTCTGATGCGCTGATGCGACCCAAGAGTGCCAACGGCCACTTCTTCTGCCCCATGCGCACCACGCTCGCTAGCGAGGACGGACGTGCTGAGTGCCGCCAAGGAGCTGGCCCGCCGGCAGGAAACCTCGGCCGGGCAGATGGTGTCGCGCCTGCTGCGCGATCAGACCGGCCTCTGATGGCCAAGGCCCTGCTCGTCATCAACGCGGTGATCGCCCTGCTCGATCAGGGCCATGTGCTGCACCAGCAGGCCACCCATTGGCTGGCGCGCGCGCACGAACACGGCCGAGCCACCTGCCCGATCACCGAGAACGGTGTGGTACGGATCAGGGCTCAGCCTGCCTATCCCAAACCCCAGCCTGCCGCTCGCGTGGCGGAATGGTTGGCGGAGGCCTGCCGGCATCCCAGCCAGGCGTTCTGGCCCGAACCGATCAGCCTGCTGCAGGAGGGCCTGATCAATTGACAGGGGCTGCTCGGCTCACTCCAGATCAGCGATGCCGTCCTGCTGGCCCTGGCGGTCACCCATCGGGGCCGCTCGGGGCCGTCTGAGCGGCGCTCTTCAAGCGCTCCGCCGGGATCTGCCGAAGCGGTCCGTGGCCCCACTGATCACAGCGCTGCTGAGTCGAACTGGAACTCGCCGAGGCAACTGGGCGGCCGGCGTGGGTTCTGGCCCTGGCAGGGCAGCCGATCCCTGCCGACCGATCCATAGACCAGGGCTGGTCTCAGCAGCTGCGTGGCAGCGCAGGGACAACCCGGTATCTGCCGTGTGCAGGTGTTGCCGAGCCGGCGCGGTCTTCAGGGACTAGGGCCTGCTGGCCCCAGCGCTTCCGCCAGGGTGAGCACCTGCGTGCGCTCATTGAGCCGGTAGCTGCGCTCGCCCGGCGTGATCACCAGCAGACGGTCCAGATCCAGATCCGCCAGGGCCTGCCGCATCGAAGCGCTCAGCCGGGGGGCATCCGCCCGCTTGATCTCCACGCCGATGCGCAGACCGTTCTGAAGCACCAGCAGATCAAGTTCGGCGCCTCCATGGGTGGCCCAGAACCAGGAGCTTTCGGGTCGCCAGGCCGCTAGCAGTTGCTCGATGACATAGCCCTCCCAGGAGGCGCCGAGCCGCGGATGGCAGAGCAGGGCGCCGTGGCTTTGAATCTGCAGCAGCTGGTGCAACAGGCCCGTGTCGCGAAAATAGATCTTGGGGGCCTTCACCTGGCGTTTGAGCAGATTGGCGTGCCATGGCTGCAGCAACCGCACCATGAACACACCTTCGAGCAGATCGAGATAACGGCGACAGGTGGTTTGGTTCACCCCGAGCGAGCGGCCCAATTCGGCGCCGTTCCAGAGCTGGCCGTGAAAATGGGCGAGCATGGTCCAAAAGCGCTGCAGGGTGGCTGCCGGCACGCGCACCCCCAGCTGGGGGA
>RGUW01000326.1 GCA_010027605.1 Synechococcaceae bacterium WB9_2_112
GAGGCCCTGCTTCTGGCCAACCGCGTCCACATCATGGCCCCCTCGCCGGGGCGAATTGTGCGCAGCGTGGAGGTGACCCTCGACCGCAGCGCCATGGGACACCTGCGGGTGTCCCGGCAGTTCCTGGAGCTGCGGGAAGAACTGGCCCAGTGCCTGCGCGGGCTGGTGCCGGCCTGAAGCCATGGATGCCAGCCTCAGCTTTCTGCCGACCTGGCTGTACACCGCCGCGGAGATCCCGGCAAGGGAACGGCAGCGCTATGCCGAACGGCTCTGGCATCCGGTGGGGTGCAGCAGCGAGCTCCCCGAGGAACACGCCCAGGCCACACAGCTGCTGGAGCTCCCCCTGCTGCTCACTCGCGAGCAGGGCACCGTGCGCGCCCTGCTCAACCGTTGCCCCCATCGCGGCATGCCATTTCAGGATCCACGCCAAGGTGCCCAGCCCTGCCGAAGGCTGGTGTGCCCTTACCACGGCTGGACCTACGACCTGGATGGCCAGCTGCGCGCCGCGGCCCGCGAAGCCGACTTTCTCCAACCGTTCAACCGTGCCGACTGGCCACTGTCAGCGCTGCCATGCCGGGAGCTGGGGGGACTGATCTGGGTGGCTGCCGGCCCCGAACCGCTGCCCCTGGAGGACCAGCTCGATCTGCTGATCGATCAGGCCGCCGGACTGCTGGAGCAGCCCCGTCGCCTGCTGCGCAGCAACAGCGTTGAGCTGCACTGCAACTGGAAGGTCGCCCACGACAACACCCTCGACGACTACCACGTCGCCATTGCCCACCCCACAACCCTGCATCGGGAGCAGGGTCCCGTGCGCGGCTACCGCCACCTGCTCTCGGAGCACGGCAGCCTGCTGGCCACCCCCTGGGGACCGAGCGGCGAGTTCCTCACCTTTGGCCTGGCCCCCTGGACCCACCTGCTGCTCTGGCCCGATGGGCGCATGGCGCTGATTCAGTTCCCACCGCTCGCCATCGATCGCTGTCGCATGGACGTATGGCTACTGGCCGAAGCCAGCCAGAAGGAGGGCGTCGATACCTGGATGGACGAGATGCGTACCTTCCTGAAGGAGGACCGGGCCCTGGTGGAGGGGGGGCAGCAGGGCTATGCCAGTGGATTGAGACCTGGCCCGGCCCATCGGCTCGAGCAGCGCATCCTGCAGCAGCAGGCGCTTTATGGCCGACTGATGGGGCTGACGGACTCTGAGCTCAAGGGTTGAGGGCTCCCTGGCGGATCCAGGTAGCCATGGAGACATTGATCTCCAACAGATCGGCCACAGGCATGGCCGTGAACGGTAACCGCGGCAAGTAGCCATCTGGCCCGAACTCGGGGGTAACGGTGCTGGGGGTGTGCCCGCGCTGGCGTTGACGGTTCAGAAACAGCTGCCAGCAGCGCCGGTGGGCCGCCAGTGCAGCGGCCGATTCCGAAGCGAAGGGATGGCCCACC
>RGUW01000327.1 GCA_010027605.1 Synechococcaceae bacterium WB9_2_112
GCACAGGTGGGGCCAGGCCCCAGTGATGTCAGGGGCTATTGCCGAGCAGCTGCGCTGAGCGTTTTGGGCCGTGTGCCGTCCCCTCAGAGTTGCTCTAGGAGGCTGCTGAAAAAAACGAGAAAAGCCCAGCCTGTTGGTCGATTCGCGCTCGTTTTCGCGCCGCGTCAATCAGGTTGACCGCCAGCAAGGGGCTGGCCCTCTGCTTTGAGGACCTGAAAGCGTGGTTCGGAGCCTGGTTGGCGATGCGTTTGCCCCCCTGGCGGCAGCTTTCATGCCATCACCGCCTGTGCCCTGAGCAGGTTGGTGATGCGAATCAGGTTGTAGGCCAACACGTGCAGACGGAACACGGCCCCAACCTTTGACCTGCCTCTGGCCTTGAGCTGCCGCAGGCCAGCGGCCTGCTTGATCCAACCAAACACCTGCTCGATCCGCTTTCTGGTGTGGATCGATTGGGCATATCCCTCGTGGCGGACAGTCCGGCCGTCAATGGCTGAGCTGCGGCGGGTCTGGATGTTCTGAGCCACATGGGGCGTGATGCCGCTGATGCGCAGGTCGGCCACGAAATCCCTGGTGTCGTAGCCCTTGTCGGCACCCAGGGTTTTCTGGTGAGCACCCTTGAGCGAACGGGCCATCCGCAGGGCTGAATCCCGCTCAGCGGTGCCGCTGGCCTGGGTGACCTCACTGGCAACCACCAGCCCGTTGCGGTTCTCCATGACGCAGTGGCCCATGAAACTCAGAAAGGCACCAACACCAGGAGCCTTCTTGAACAGCCGGGCCTCGCTATCGCTGCTGGAACGATGGGTCTGGTTGGAGAGCAGCAGGCCGCGGAAGTCACCCCTGGCTCGCTTCTTGCCAGCTGAGGTGCTGCCGCCAAACCCCTTGCCACCGCTGGGTGGTGGTGGATCGTCGTCGAGGCCATCGATCCTCTCCAGTGAGCTGTGGGAGGCCCAAGCCCGCAGCAGGGTGCCATCCACTGAGAAATGCTCGGAACTGAGCAGTGGCTTGACCTCGGGTGTTTCCAGCAGCAGCTCCAGGAACTTGGCCATGAGGTCCTCATTGAGCAGCCGGTCACGGTTTTTCGTGAACGTGGTCGGGTGCCAAACGGGATCGTCCGGGTTGAGCCCCACAAACCAGCGGAACAGCAGGTTGTAGTCCAGCTGCTCCATCAGCATCCGCTCGGAGCTAATGGCGTAGATCGCCTGCAGCAATAGGGCCAACAGCAACTGCTCTGGCGGAATTGAGGGCCTGCCGCTCTCAGGGTAGAGCTTGCAGAAGGCGGGGTTGAGCCGATCGAGGGCTTGATCGGCCAACCGCCGCACCTGCCGCAGGGGATGACTGGCCGGGATGCGGTCTTCTGTGGAGATGTACGAGAACAGGGGACCGGTGCGTTCCTGCTGGCCGCGCATCCACTTAATGCCGTTGGCCCATTCTCCCGCA
>RGUW01000328.1 GCA_010027605.1 Synechococcaceae bacterium WB9_2_112
TGGAGCGATGCCGGTGCCGCCAGCTGGTACGACGTGGCCGTGGCGGTGGGGGAGCTAGCTGTGGATCTTGGTCTGCTGGAGCGCGCTGCCGTGGTGAATCCCATCACCACGGTCGACTACCCCACCCCAGCGCAGCGCCCCAGCTACTCCCTGCTCGACTGCACGGACACACGCCTGGCTCTGGCGCTGGAGCCCACGCATTGGCGCACGGCTCTGCGCCAGCTGCTTGCTGCTACCGGCTGAGCAGCGTCTCAGGCCAGCGCATCACAGTCTCCTTCTCGTCCCTAACGACTCTCCAGCGTCCATGACCCCCATGCCTTCTGCCGCTGAGCTCCTCGCCAACCGCCGCCGCATCCTGGTGACCGGCGGCGCTGGCTTCATCGGCGGGGCGATGGTGCGGCGCCTGCTGGCCGACAGCGAGGCCGAGGTGTTCAACCTCGACAAGATGGGTTACGCCAGCGACCTCACCAGCATCGAGGCGCTGCCCCAGGCTGCGGAGCGCCACACCCTGCTGCGGGTGGACCTCACCGATGCGGTGGCCACCGCCGAGGCCGTGCGTCAGGCCGATCCCGATCTGGTGCTGCACCTGGCAGCCGAGAGCCATGTGGACCGCTCGATCGATGGGCCGGCTGCCTTCATCGACAGCAACGTGAGCGGCACCTTCCACCTGCTGCAGGCGGTGCGCGCCCACTGGGAGGGCCTGCCGGCTGAGCGTCGCGATGGCTTCCGCTTCCACCACATCTCCACCGATGAGGTGTTCGGCTCGCTGGGTGCCACAGGCCGCTTCTCGGAAACCACCCCGTACGACCCGCGCAGCCCCTATTCGGCCAGCAAGGCAGCCAGCGACCACCTGGTGAACGCCTGGCACCACACCTACGGCCTGCCGGCGGTGCTCACCAATTGCTCCAACAACTACGGCTCCTGGCAGTTCCCCGAGAAACTCATCCCGGTGGTGATCCTTAAGGCCGCCGCCTGCGAGCCGATCCCGCTCTACGGCGACGGTGCCAACGTGCGCGACTGGCTCTACGTGGATGACCACGTGGATGCCCTGCTGCTGGCGGCCACCCGCGGTGAGCTGGGCCGCAGCTATTGCGTGGGGGGACACGGTGAGCGCACCAACAAGCAGGTGGTGGAATCGATCTGCACCCTGCTCGATCAGCTGCTGCCCGCCGGTGCCCCCCATGCCCGCCTGATCACGCCGGTGACGGATCGCCCCGGCCACGATCGCCGCTATGCCATCGATCCGGCCCGCATCAGCAGCGAGCTGGGCTGGCAGCCCAGCCACAGCTTTGAGGCCGGCCTGGAGGCCACCGTGCGCTGGTATCTGGAGCACCAAGACTGGTGCAGCCAGGTGCGGGCCCGGGCCGGCTACCACGGTCAGCGCATCGGCCAGGCCACGAGCCCCATTTGACCTCGGGCACCTCGGTGGTGCATGCT
>RGUW01000329.1 GCA_010027605.1 Synechococcaceae bacterium WB9_2_112
GTGCGTCCCGACACCGATGCCTTTTTGGATCTGACGCTGGTGCCCTTGGCCGGTGAGGTCGAGGGACGGCGGGTTGAGGTCTCCAAACAAGAGTTTGCAGCCCTGCTCAAGCAGCTGTACACCCAGCTCTCGCGCCAGGAGTCGCTCAACACGGCCGACGCCGCCTCGGCCAGCCGACGGTTGCATGCGCTGCTGGTGGCCCCGATCGCTGCGGCCCTGCAGCAGCGCGGGATCACCACCCTGTTGATCTCGGCTGACCGCGGTCTGCAGGGGGTGCCGTTCGCCGCTCTGCATGACGGTCGCCGTTATTTCGGTGACGCCTACGCCTTTTCGCTGACCCCCTCGCTGGCCTTGACCAGCATGGATCCTCCCCAGAAGTCCACGGGGCGGTTGCTGGCTGCAGGTTCGGCCGTTTTTGACGGCTTGGCACCGCTGCCGCTGGTGCCCACCGAGCTCGAGCAGGTGGGTCAGGCTGATCACAAGGACAAGGCCCTGAACCGGGCCTTTACCCCCAGCACCCTGCTCGAGCAGGCGGCCGACCCCCGTTACAGCCGGGTGCATGTGGCCACGCACGCCGAGTTTTTGCCCGGTGGGCCCGCGGCCTCGCGGTTGTATTCGGGCACGGTGCCGATTCCCCTCAGTGATTTCGTCAAGTTGCGCCGCGCCCGTCAGGGGGCTGCTCTCGATCTGATCAGCTTCAGCGCCTGCCGCACGGCCCTGGGTGACGCCGACAGCGAGCTCGGCTTTGCCGGGTTGGCCCTGCAGGCCGGGGCCCGCAGTGCGGTTGGCACCCTGTGGTACGTCGACGATGTGGCCACCTCGGCCTACTTCGTGCAGATGTACCGCTACCTCGAGGCTGGCATCCCCAAGGCCGAAGCCCTGCAGTTGACCCGGCAGGCCTTCAGCCGCGGTCTGGTGCGGCTGGACGGCGACCGGCTTGTGGGCCCCGATGGTCAGACCCTGCTCACCGGTCTGACCAGCACCCAGCAACGCCGGGTTGCCGGGGGCCTTGAAAACCCCTATTTCTGGGCCGGTATTGAACTGCTGGGGGCCGCCTGGTAGTCAGCCCCAATCCAGCGCAGCGGTGCTTTGTTGACTGATCCTGTTCTGTATTCCATCGTGCTCGTCCTGCAGCCGCTGAGTCCTCTGCAGCTGCTGGGTCAGCCCGGCACGCTGCTGCTGCTGCTGCTGATGCTGCTGCTCTCCATCCCGCTTGAGCAAGAACGGGAACGCAAACGACGCAGCCTCAGCCATCTGATCCCCAGCATGCGCTTTTTCCGCATCGCGATTGCGGCGGCGCTGGTCAGCGGCGCCCTCGGTGCCCTGGGCATCGCCCGCGGGTGGCAGAGCTGGACAGGCCTGATCTCCTTGCTCAGCCTGTATGTGGCATTCGTTGATATCGGTGTCGGTTTTGTCTGGCAGCTG
>RGUW01000330.1 GCA_010027605.1 Synechococcaceae bacterium WB9_2_112
GGCCGCCAGCGGGTTGGCCTCCACCATCGGCACATGCTTGTAGGCCGCGGCATGGAAGATCACCTCCACGGCTTGCTCGCGCAGCACGGCCTCCACCAACACAGGATCTGCCGCTGAGCCGAGCACCGGCACCAGCGCGATGCCACTGGGGAGCGACCGCCCCAGCTCCTGATCAATGGCATAGAGGCTGGGCTCGCTGCGCTCGAGCAGCACCAGACGGCGGGGCTTCTGGCGCAGGATCTGGCGGCACAGCTCAGAGCCGATCGAGCCACCAGCGCCACTCACCAGCACGCTTTTGCCGCAGATGCCTGGCCCCAGCAGCTCAGGATTCGGGGGGACAGGGTCGCGGCCGAGGAGCTCCTCGATCGCCACGGGGCGCAAGTTGTCGATACGCGCCCGGCCGGAGCTGATTTCGTCGATCGACGGCACCTGCAACACCGGCACACCCAGATCCTGCAGTTGATCCACGATGCGGCGCCGCTCAGCCCGTTTCAGGGAGGGCATGGCCAGCAGCACCCGATCCGCCTGGAGCCGAGACAACTCCTGAGGCGAAACCACATCAACCCCTGCCAGGCTTCGCCCCCAGAGCAACGGGTCGTCGTCGACAAAGGCCAGCAGGGCATGGTGCCGGTCCAACAGCAGCGACTTCGCCAGTTGGGCGCCCGCGGCTCCAGCCCCGTAGATCACCGTTTTGATGCTCTGGCCTTGCCGAGCCCGTTGCCAACCGAGCAGCAGGTCGCGCAGCAAAAAGCGTGCGGCTCCGGTGAACCCGGTGAGCAGGATCCAGAACAGCACCCAACTGCTGCGGGGGGGCATGGGCCAGCGGAGCAGGGATCCCACAGCAACCAGCAACAGCGTTAGCAGAGCGGTGCGGCCGCTGAGGTCGTACAGCGCTCGGCTGCCCACGTAGCGGCTCAAACCCTTGTATTGCCCAGTGGCCACATACAGCGGCAATCCCAGCACGAGGGCCGCTGGCAGCAACCAGGTGCCAACGTCCAGGAAGGCAGGGGAGAAGGGGTGCGCCAGTCGCAACCAAAAGCTCATCCACCCGGAGCCCACCAGCAGCAGGGCATCCACCGCCATCAGCACCAACCGCCGCTGAAGCGGAGCAATAGCAGTGAGCCGCCGGAGTTGCATCCCCGAATTACATCGATACTTCGACAATCATCCCCCGTGGCGCAGAAGGAACGATGAACGCCCGCTGGAACTGCGGCCGAGATGGACGCTTCCTAGAGTCTTGGCTCCTCTGTGGGCGCATTCATGAGTGAGGAGACCCTCCCCGAGGAGCTCGAAGCAGCACACGACCCGATTGTGGGCAGCGAGCCGGAGGAGCCTGCAGAGTCCGCCACCGCAGCAGACGATCCCGACACCCATCGGTTCGAATGCCGCAGCTGCGGCTTTGTGTACGAC
>RGUW01000034.1 GCA_010027605.1 Synechococcaceae bacterium WB9_2_112
ACGGAATGGCGCGCGGGCTCGAGGAATAGGCCGTAGACGTGAAAAGGCCAACGATCAGGCATTCGCCGACGACACGGCCCTTGGCGTCGAATTTTTTGACGCCGATCGTATCCATCATGACGGCGCGATGGACCGTGGACCGTTCGTCGGCCTTGCTGATGATGACCGGCTCCGGCCGCGACATGAAGCATTTTACCTCGCCCGGCAACTCGCCCCGACCGGCCCGACCCGCCAGCTGCAGCAGCAGCTGCAGCGACTGCTCCGAAGCTCGCAGGTCAGGACGGTGCAGCAATCCATCGGCGGCCAGCACCGCCGCCAGGGTCACCCGCGGCAGATCCATGCCCTTGGCCAGCATCTGGGTGCCCACCAGCACATCGGCTTCGCCGGCGGCAAACCGTTCGAGCAACTGGCGATGGCCATCGCGTCCGCGGGTGCTGTCGCGGTCGAAGCGCAACAGCCGCACATCGCTGAGCGCTTCGCCCAGTTGCTCGATCACCCGCTGGGTCCCGGCACCAAAGGGCTTGAAGGCGGTTGACCCGCAATGACCGCAGCGATCGCCGCAGCCCTGGCGGTGGTCACACCAGTGACACCGCAGCCACTCGAGGCCCTCACGGCTGCGATGCACCGTCAGGGCCACGTCGCAGTTGGGGCAGAGCACGGCCTCACCACAGCTGCGGCAGCTCAGAAAAGCGCGATAGCCGCGGCGGGGCACCAGCACCACCGCCTGCTCACCGCGCTGACAGACCTGCTGCAGCCGTTCGAGCAGGGGGCGGCTGAGCAGGCGGCGATGGCCCTCCGCCAGCTCCTGGCGCATGTCGACCAGGCGCACCGGCGGCAGCGGCCGGGCGCCGATGCGCTGGGGCAACCTGAGCAGTGCCGTCTGGCCCTGGCTGCAGCTCAGCCAGGTTTCGAGAGAGGGGGTGGCGCTCCCCAGCACCAACGCCGCACCGCTCTGGCGGGCCCGCAACCGCGCCACCTCACGGGCGTGGTAGCAGGGCATCGGACTGTCCTGCTTGTAGGAACCATCGTGCTCCTCATCGAGCACGATCAGGCCCAGACGCGGCAGGGGCAGAAACACCGCCGAGCGGGTGCCCACCACCACCCTGGGGGTCGCGGGATCCAGGGCCGCCCGCCAACTGGCGACCTTGTCGCCATCGGCCATGGCACTGTGATACTCGAGCACGGCGTCCCCAAACCGGCCGCGGGCCCGGTCGAGCAGCTGGGGGATCAGGCCGATCTCGGGCGTGAGCAGCAGCACGCTGCGCCCTTGGGCGAGGCACCGGGCTGCAGCCTGCAGGTAGACCTCGGTCTTGCCCGCCCCGGTGACCCCCCACAGCAGCAGGGCCTGTCCAGGCTCTGCGGCGGTGATGGCGGCCACGGCCCGCTGCTGGTCGCCGTTGAGGGCGCGGGGCTCCTGGATCGGCATCGGTGCCGGTGCCAGGGGCGCACGCCGCACCAGGCCGCGCCGCTCCAGCGCAGCCAGCACCGATCGGCTGTGACCGGCGTCGCCGCAGAGCTCGGCCAGGGGTATCACGCCCCCTGCCGCCTCCAGGTCGTCCAACAACGCGGCCTGAGCCGAGGTGAGCCGCAGCCCCTCGCGCGGCATCTGCGGACCTTCGATCTGCCAGGCCGCCCGGGCCGCCCGCACCGGAGGCTGGGGGCGTTGGCCGAGCCAGGCCGCGGGCAGGGCACTCTTGAGGGTCTGAAACCGGCTGGCATGGCAGTCGCGCGCCACCTGGTCGACAAGCTGCTGCCAGGCGGCACTCACCGCCGCCGGCTGCAGCAGGCTCTCGACGGGTTGCACCGGCCGGCCCTCAAGTTCGCCGGGTCGCTCCTCGAGGACCTCCACCACCAGGCCGGAATGGCGACGGCCACGCAGGCGCACCTGCACCAGATCACCGGGTGAGAGGGCAAGCGCCAGAGGGTTGGCGTAGGTGAAGACCTGGCCATCGCGACCGGCTTCGAGCCAGACCTGAAGCCACTGCGGAGCCGCCTTGCCCGAATCCCTGCCCACCGACCTTGCAAAGGCGTCTCGCCATTCTTAAGATGGAAACGTTGGGCAGTCGATCGGCTGCTGTCGGAACGAGGCAGAGTTCCGTCCAGAGGGAAGACCTGAAGAGAGCGCCTGGACATCCTTCCCTACACGGAGGATCTCCAACCCTGGCCTCCCGGTCTCCGACCTCCCCTGACAGCGCTCCACCGGCCCCGGCCGCACCGATCCAGCCCTCACCATTCACCCGCTTCACCCCTGACTCCACCACATTCGCCGGCACAGGTCCTCCTGTTGTCCTCCGACCAGACGCTTCAGCGAGGCATCGCGCTGTCTCCCACTGCTGGTTGATGGGGCCAACGCGGTTCCTGCGAGCTTCGAATCCGGGGTCAGACGACCGCCACAGACCACTGCCGAAGACCAGCTCCAGAGACGACACCCTGAAACAGGAGAGCCAGGTCAATCTGACCCACCGTTTCTCCGAATTCTCTGGTTTCTCTGAATTCTCTGGTCTCCCTGCTGCTCCAACTCCTGTGGTGGAGCGTCGCGGGTTCCGCTCCCCTTTCTTGAACGTTCTGCCGTTTCTTCTCCCCGTCCGCCCATGAGTCCCGCCGCCATCCTCGAAGTTCTGGACAGCAACACGCTCGAGGCTCGCGCCACTGAGGCCGGCAACGACGGGGCTGCCAAGCCGGCCGCCAAGAAAGCCGTCAAGACTGCTGCTGCCACCAAGACCAAAACCAAAGCGGCCCCCAAGACGGCAGCCAAGACCAAGACCAAAGCGGCGGTGGCCGGCGATGGTCTTGCCGAAGGTGACGACGACCTGGATCTCGATGGCACGGCCGATGCCCTGATCGCCGCCGCCGGCTCGGCCGAAGCCAAGGATGACAAGGCGGCCAAGGCGCTGGCCAGCATCAAGGTGGGCCCCAAGGGGGTCTACACCGAAGACTCGATCCGGGTGTACCTGCAGGAGATCGGCCGCATTCGCCTGCTGCGTCCCGACGAAGAGATCGAGCTGGCCCGCAAGATCGCTGACCTGCTCCAGCTTGAGGAGCTCGCCGCCCAGTTCGAGAGCGATCACGGCCACCTCCCCGACACCAAGGAGTGGGCGGCACTGGTCGACATGCCGCTGATCAAGTTCCGTCGGCGCCTGATGCTGGGCCGCCGGGCCAAGGAAAAGATGGTGCAGTCGAACCTGCGCCTGGTGGTCTCGATCGCCAAGAAGTACATGAACCGGGGACTGAGCTTCCAGGACCTGATCCAGGAGGGTTCCCTCGGTCTGATCCGGGCCGCCGAGAAGTTCGACCACGAAAAGGGCTACAAGTTCTCGACCTACGCCACCTGGTGGATCCGCCAGGCGATCACCCGCGCCATCGCCGACCAGTCACGCACCATCCGACTGCCGGTGCACCTCTACGAGACGATCTCACGCATCAAGAAGACCACCAAGACCCTGAGCCAGGAATTCGGCCGCAAACCGACCGAGGAGGAGATCGCCGAATCGATGGAGATGACCATCGAGAAGCTGCGCTTCATCGCCAAGAGCGCCCAGCTGCCGATCTCCCTGGAGACTCCGATCGGCAAGGAGGAGGACTCCCGTCTGGGCGACTTCATCGAAGCCGACATCGAGAATCCTGAGCAGGATGTCGCCAAGAACCTGCTGCGTGAAGACCTCGAAGGCGTGCTCGCCACCCTGAGCCCGCGCGAGCGCGACGTGCTGCGGCTGCGGTATGGCCTCGATGACGGTCGCATGAAGACCCTCGAGGAGATCGGTCAGATCTTCGATGTGACCCGCGAGCGCATCCGCCAGATCGAGGCCAAGGCTCTGCGCAAGCTGCGCCACCCCAACCGCAACGGGGTACTCAAGGAATACATCAAGTAAGCGGCATGGCCAGGAGAGGCCCCTGTGCCCGGCGGCAGTGTGGTGAGTGATGCAACGCCGGTCAGGGTGTCGATCGTGTTGCCCACGTACAACGAACGGGGCAACATCGAATCCCTGCTGGCCCAGCTGCTCCCCCTGCAGGAGCGGTTTGATCTCGAATTGCTCGTCGTCGACGACGACTCGACCGATGGCACGGCCGAGCTGGTGCGGCACCTCGCCCGGGAGCAACCCCGGCTGCGGCTGATCCGCCGGATCGGTCGCTCAGGTCTGGCCAGTGCCATCAAGGAAGGTCTGCTCGATGCCACCGGGGATCTGGCGGTGGTGATGGACAGCGATGGACAGCACGAACCAGCCTCGGTGCTGCAGGCCATCACCACGCTGCAGCGCGAAGAGCTCGACCTGGTGATCGGCAGTCGTTTTCATCCAGAGGCGCAGATCCACGGCCTGAGCGGCCGCCGTGAGACAGGCTCGAGCTGGGCCAATGCCAGCGCTCGCTTCAGCCTGCCAGCCCGGTACCGCGATCTCAGTGACTACATGAGCGGCTTCTTCGCGCTGCGGCTCGATCCCCTGTTGCCACTGATCAGGGCGGTGGATGTCAACGGGTTCAAGTTTCTCTATGAGCTTCTGGCGGTCAGCCGCGGACGCCTGCGGGTCGCCGAAGTGCCATTGCAGTTCCAGGCCCGCAACTACGGCAGCTCCAAGCTCGACCTGGCCATCTTCTGGGACTTCCTGATCTCGATCCTGCACAGCCTGAGCCTGCGGCTGCTGCCGCGCCGGGCGATCAGCTTCGCCCTGGTGGGGGCGAGCGGCGTGGTGGTGCAGCTGCTGGCAACGCAGCTGCTGATGGCCCTGGCGGGACTGCCATTTGGTCAGGCCCTGCCCGTGGCGGTGGTGGCGGCAGCCAGTTCCAACTACCTGATCAACAACGCCCTCACCTTTCGCTTTCAGCGGCTGACGGGCCTGGCCCTGGTGAAGGGATTGCTCAAATTTCTGCTGGTGGCCTCGCTGCCGGTGCTGGCCAATGTGGGGCTGGCGTCAGCCTTCTACAGCTTCGTGGCCCGCGACACCTTCTGGGCCCAGCTGGCCGGAATCCTGGTGGTGTTCGTCTGGAACTACGCCGCCTCGTCGCGGTTCGTCTGGAACACCCCCTGAGCAGCCGCCCGCCTGCCAGTCTGACGGCAACCTCGTGTTCCGCCCCGATTCTGATGGCTGCCTCCTTGCGCGATCTGCGCGGCCTGCGCACAGCTCCTGAACTGAACGACTCCCAGCGCCACGCGCTTCGCCAGGAGCTGCAACAACGGCTGGCAGCCTGCGACTGGTTCACCCTGGGGGTGATGGCACCCAGCGGCGCTGCTGCCGTGCAGACCCTGCGCAGCTGTGAAACGGCCCTGGGTTGGTCGGCACTGGAGCCCGATCCAGCCACCCCGGACCCCCAGGATGTGGGAGGGACTGCCTTCCTCAAAGGCAACCAGAACACCGGCCGTTTTCAGCTGCGGCCGGAAAGCGGCCTGGGCGAAGGGGTGCTGATCACCGGCCACAGCCTGGCTGACCCCGACGCCGAAGACACCTGGGGCCCCCTGCCGCTGAATTTCTTTGACTGAATTTGTTTGACTGAACAGCCAGGGGCAAGCGGAGGCGGTCCCGCCTGTGCCTAGGCTTGGCGGCTGTGATTGGGCGGCCGCCGCTGCCTGTGAAGAGATCTGATGGCCGGTTCCCAACTGCGCATTGCCTCCCGCCGCAGCCAGCTGGCCATGGTGCAGACCCACTGGGTACGCGATGAGCTGGCCAAGGCCCACCCGGGCCTGGAGATTGCGATCGAAGCCATGGCCACCCAGGGCGACAAGATCCTCGACGTGGCCCTGGCCAAGATCGGCGACAAAGGCCTGTTCACCAAGGAGCTCGAGGCCCAGATGCTGGTGGATCGGGCCGACATCGCCGTCCACAGCCTCAAGGACCTGCCCACCAACCTGCCCGAAGGCCTGATGCTGGGCTGCATCACCGAGCGCGAGGACCCGGCCGATGCCCTGGTGGTCCACGCCAACCACAAGGACAAAACCCTGGCCACCCTGCCCGAAGGGGCCGTGGTGGGAACCAGTTCGCTGCGGCGACTGGCCCAGCTGCGCCATCACTTTCCGCACCTGACCTTCAAGGATGTGCGCGGCAATGTGATCACCCGCCTCGAGAAGCTGGATGCGGGTGAATTCGACTGCCTGATCCTGGCTGCCGCCGGACTGGGACGCCTTGGCCTGGGGGATCGCATCCATGAGCTGATCGACCCGGCCATCTCCCTGCACGCGGTGGGCCAGGGCGCTTTGGGCATCGAGTGCCGCGACGGTGATGCCGCGGTGCTCGCCCAGATCAAGGTGCTGGAACACGGGCCCACGGCCCGCCGCTGCCTGGCCGAGCGCGCCTTTCTGCGGGAGCTCGAAGGTGGCTGCCAGGTGCCGATCGGGGTGAACACCCGGTTCGAAGGCGACGATCTGATCCTCACCGGCATGGTGGCCAGCCTCGATGGGGTGCGGCTGATCCGCGACGAGAGCCGGGGGCCCCAGCACGATCCTGAAGCGATCGGGATCAACCTGGCCCAAAAGCTCAGGGAGCAAGGGGCCGGAGCGATTCTGGAGGAGATCTTTGCAGCCGTTCGTCCCGAAGCCTGAAGGGGAGCTTCAGACACCTCCGGTTCAATGGAATCTGCTGGCCTGGGCGGCCCTGCTGGGCCTCCTCACCGGGCTGGCGGTCGTGGGCTTTCACGCCCTGCTGAGCGGCATCAACAATTTTCTGTTTGGGCCGTTCGTCGAGACCCTGCTGACGGTGGGCCGCAACCCGCTGCAGCACATCGACGTAGCACCACCGCCGCTGCCGGTGCCGGAACCGTCGATGCCCAAGGCTCCCCTGCAGACCCTGCTGCACATCGGCCTGGGGGGTCTGGGCTACCTGCCACCACCACCACCACCACCCGAGCCTCCCTCACTGCCCAGCCTGCAGATCCCCGACTGGCTGGGCCTGTGGCCGGTGCTGGTGGTGCCCACCCTGGGCGGGGCCCTGGTCGCGGTGTTGCGCCGCAGTTTCGGCGAACTGGGGCCGGGCTTGCCCAGCCTGATGGCGATGGCCGATGGGGCCGTGAGCCCTGCGCCACGGCTGCCCTGGCTGCGGTTGCTGACCGCCTCCCTGAGCCTGGGCAGTGGCGCTTCGCTGGGACCTGAAGGTCCCAGCGTGGAGTCGGGCGGCAACATCGGCCTGTGGCTCGCCAACCGGGCCCGCCTGCCCCAGCAGAACCAGAAAGCCCTGGTGGCGGCGGGCGTGGCGGCCGGCCTGGCGGCGGGCTTCAAGGCCCCGATCGCCGGCGTGTTCTTCGCCTTTGAAGGCAGTTTCAGCGGCCTGGGCGGGCGTCCAAGCCTGCGGGCTGTGCTGGTGGCGGCGATCACCTCCACCCTGGTGGTGCAGGTTGGACTGGGCGACACACCGATCCTGAGGTTGCCGGCCTACGACGTGCGCTCCCTCTGGGAGCTACCGCTGTACCTGGGGCTGGGTGTGCTGGCCAGCCTGATGTCATGGCTGTTGATCCGGCTGTTCGAACTGGGACGCGCCCCCCGGCTGCAGGCGCTGCTGCAGGCGCTGCCCCTGGGGTTGGCCGGCGCCCTGGGTGGGCTGATGGTCGGGTTGATCGCGCTCGAATTTCCCCAGGTGCTGGGGGTGGGCTACGACACGATCGAGGCGCTGCTGGGCAGCGACGGTGGCATTCCGCTGTTGACCCTGCTGCTGCTGCTGGGTGCCAAATTGCTGGCCACCGGAATCAGCAATGCCAGCGGATTTGTGGGTGGCGGCTTCGCGCCCTCACTCGTGCTGGGCGCCGTGCTGGGCAATTGCTACGGCCAGCTGCTCGGCGATGGTGGTCTGCACCTGGCCGTGGCAGCTCCGCCGGCCTACGCCATGGTTGGAATGGCCGCGGTGTTGGCGGGCAGCGCCCGCGCCCCGCTGACGGCCCTGCTGCTGCTGTTTGAACTGACCCGCGACATCCGCATCGTGCTGCCGTTGATGGCCGCCGCCGGGCTCAGCGCCGCCCTGGTGGAGCGCTGGCACGGCCTGCATGACCCGGGGCTGCTCGGACCCGACCTGCGAGAAGAACAACGGCGCGCGCGGCTTGCCAGCCTGCCGGTGTGCGAAGCCCTTGAACCCGAGGCCCCCCTGTTGCTGGCGGCCGACACCCCGGTCTCAGAAGCGCTGCACCGGCTGGTGGGCGCCCATGGCCACTGCCTGCTGGCGATCGAAGGAGCCTGGGTGATCGGCCTGGTGACCCTGGCCGATCTGCAACGCACCCTCAGCAACCGGGGCGCGGCAGCACCCCTGCGCGAGGGCCTCAGCAGTGATCTGATCTGGCTGCCTGCTACAGCCCAACTGGCCCAGTTGGAGGATCAGCTGGAACCCAATGGACTGCGTCAGCTGCCGGTGTTTGACCGCAACGGTGGCGCTGCAGCGGCCTTGCCCCAGGGACTGCCCCAGGGAGGCCTGGCGATCGCAGACCTGCTCGGCATGGCCAGTCGCGACGGCTTGGCCCGGGCCCTGGCGCGGCTCAAGCTCAGGCAGGAGCCGACGACGGTGCCGGATCCTGAGTGGCTGCAAAGGCTTTGAGCAGATCCTCGGCCGCGGGATCCACCGCCGAAAGGCGCTCGAGGATGCGGTGCAGATCGAGGGCCGACAGCTCACCATCGCAACCCCACTTGAGGGCGGTATGGTCCGCTCCCCGCGAGCAGCCACTGGGCTGGCTGGGTGTGGGGAAGGCAGCGGGCGACACGGATCGGTCCAAATCAAGGGGCCAACCTAAGGCGAAGGCCCGGCGAACCGGGCCCTGATGCACAGATCTGCAGAAAGTCTGCAGAAAGCCCGCTGAGCGTCTTCGGATTTTCTCCTGAATTCAGGAGGTCCGCAGTCCGCTGGGCAGTCAGTTGACCAATCTGGAATCGATCGTCTGGATGTAACGCTGCTCACACTCTTTGATGATGCGAACGGCATCCTCGGTACCCAGAAAACCGTTGACCTTGCAGGTCCCCGGCTTCTTCAGATCCTTGTAGTGCTCCCAGTAGTACTGGGTCTCCTTCAGCCAGTGCTCACCCAGCTGGGTGGTGCTGGTGATGTGGTCCATGCGCTTGTCATCGGCCAGCACGGCAATCACCTTGTCGTCGACCTCGCCACCATCGTCGAAGGTCATGATGCCGATGATGCGTGCCTCGACCAAAGAGCCTGGAATCAACGGCTCAGTGACACCGACGATCTCGATATCAAGGGGGTCGCCATCTTCGTCCCAGGTGCGGGGAATGCAGCCGTAGGCAAAGGGATAGGCCAACGACGAATAACCGACGCGATCGAGCTTGAGATGGCCGGTCTCGGTGATCAGCTCGTATTTGTTGATGGTCATCGAGTTGAGCTCGATGATCGCGTTGAGCCGCAGCTCGGCCTCATCGGCAAAGGCCGGCAGCACATGCAACAGGTTGAGCATGGTGCGGCTGGGGGCGTGGTCGATGTTGGCCATGGAGCTGGGCACGCGATAGCAGCCCGGCATCTTAAGGAGTGGCCATTTCAGACAGAGCCCCGACCTTGCGCTGGGCGAGGGGTCAAGCGACGGGCGAACAGAGCCTCAGCTCAGGCACCACCAGAAACGCCTGGTCGGCCGAGACCAGGGTGCGATCCAGGGCCAAGGCATGGGAGGCGATCAGCAAATCCATGGCCGAGAGAGTGCGGCCGGCCCGTTGCAGCGCAGCTCGTAGACGGCCATACACAGCAGCGACCTGCAGATCAAAGGGTTCGGAGGGCAAGACGCACAGCAACTCCCGCACGAGCGTGGTGCGGGCGGGGGAGAGTTGCCGTCGCTCCAGGCCGTAGCTGATCTCGGCCGCCACAATGGCCGAGAGACTGCAGCGCTCTTCGGCAAACCACTGATCGAGCACAGGGCTGCTGCGCTCCAACAGCAGACGCACGGCATTGGTGTCGAGCATGAACCGTCGCTTCATGGCCAGGGACGCTCAACGGGCAGATCTGCGGACTCAAGTTCAGCGAAGAGCGCGTCAAAGGTCTCAGAGGCCTCGGAATCGCCGTCCAGCACCTGCCCGCGGAGGCGCAACCACTCCAGCGGGGTGGATCGCACCGGTGTGAGGGTGACCACCCCGGTCGTGGGGTCATGCTGCACCTCAACTTCAGAGCCGTCAAAGCGGCAGGCGGCGGGGAGACGCACGGCCTGGCTGCGGCCATTGCGAAACAATTTGGCGCGCATCTCTCAGGCCAAATGGTCACGACCAGTCTAGACCGGAAACCTTGGCCCGCAGGTAAGCCAGGAACGGTTCAGCACTCAGGGGACGCCCCGTCACCCGCTCCACCAGCTGCTCGCCGTTGACCGAGCGGCCCAACGGCCAGACGGTCTGGCTCAGCCAGGCGCGCAGGCTGGCCTCGTCACCAGCGGCGATCAAGGCCTCGATCGGGCCGAGACTCTGCTCGAGGGTCTCCGAGATCTGGGCGCTGATCAGGTGGCCCAGGGCATAGCTGGGGAAGTAACCGAACAGGCCCTCGGCCCAGTGAATGTCCTGCAGGCAGCCGTCGCGATCGGTCGACGGGATGAGGCCCAGCAGCTCGCCCATGCGCCGGTTCCACTGCTGGGGCAGCTCCTCCACGGGCAGGTCCTGCTCGAGCAGGGCCAGCTCCAGCTCGTAGCGCAACACGATATGGAGGCAGTAACTGAGCTCGTCGGCCTCGACCCGGATCAAGCCAGGCCGAAGCGGGTTGAGGGCACGCCAGAAGCCCAAGGTCCCACCCCAAGGATCGCTGCCAAGCCCGGCGCTGAAGCGGGCATGCCAGCGCTCGGCAAAGGCGCGACTGCGGGCAACCCGACACTCCCAGAACAGCGACTGCGACTCGTGCACCCCCATCGAGGTGGCCTCCCCCAGGGGCCAGGGAAACCAGTGGTCATCGCCGCGGGGCAGCCCCTGCTCATAAAGCGAATGGCCCCACTCATGGGCCGTGGCCAGGAACGCTGAAAGCGGCTGCCCCGGCACCACCCGGGTGGTGATGCGGAAGTCCTGGGGGCCCACGGTGCACGAAAACGGATGGGCCGAACGGGAGCGCTGGCAGCGCTCAGCGTTGTAGCCCCAGCTCTCGAGCAGCTCGGCGCAGAGCTGCTCCTGCAACGCCTCAGGCACGCCCGCGGTCGGCTCGCTGGCCGGTGCAACAGCGGTCTCAGCCTGCTCGAGCAGGGCCGGCAGCTCCGCCTTGAGCGGGGCGAACAGCTGCTCGAGCCGCGCCTTGCTCACATCGGGCTCAAACGGCTGGGCCAGCACCTCCCAGGGGCTGCGGGCCACGGGTTCGGCCGCCGCCAGCTGGCTGGCCTGCTGGCGCCGCAGGCTGATGAGCTCCTGGAGCGCCGGCGCAAAGGCTGCAAAGTCGTTGCGGCTGCGGGCGTCCTGCCAGACGGCATTGCCGCGCGACTGGGCCCGGGCCAGGGCGCTCACCAGGTCGGGGTCGAGGCAGCGCTGCCGCTCCAGTTCGAGGCGCAGCAGCTGCAGGTTGCGGCGGCGCAGGGGTGGCGTGTCGGGGCCCAGCTCGGCTTCGGCCGACGCCACCAGCTCGGCATAGGCGGCGCTGCTCTGGCGTTCATGCAACTGGGAGGCCAGCAGGGCCAGCTGCTCGCCCCGCCAGGCCGCTCCGGCAGCGGGCATCACCGTGTTCTGGTCGTAATACAGGGTGCTGCTGATTGAACCCAGCAGGCGGGTCTGGTGCAGGTGCCGGTGGAGCTGGGCCAAGGCGGATGGCGCTGAAGCCATGGAAGCGGCGCTGGGGGTCAGGGAATCCTGGCGGCTGCCCCCCGCAACAGCTGTTGCTGGGTGTCGCGATAGACCACGGCAGCCTCCTCGGGCGAACGACCGATGCAGGTCATGCCGAGCTTGCCGTATTCCGAGAGGCATCCCAGCAGGTGAAAGACGCTGCCGCGCAAACGGGCCGGATCGAAGTGCAGGCCGGCTTCGGCGACGATGTCGATCAGGTCGATCGGCAGCAGTCCTCGTAACCCCGGATCAAACAGATTGTCGGTGGCTTCGTAATACAACGGAACCCCCGTGGGTGAGCGATAGAGGCCTGAGGCCCGATCCAGAGCTCCCGCCGTGATGGCGCTGAGGGCCAGGTAGGGGTGGGTGGTGCCGCCCTGGCGCAGATTGACCTCAATCGCCTGAAGATCCCAACGCTCGCCAAACCGCCGGGCGATGAAATCAACGGCATAGCGCTCCAGAGCGCCTTCGGCGGCAAGGGCTTCGCCGATGGCCTGACCGTGCTGCAGCAGCTCGCGCCGATAGGGCTCATCGCAGGGAAAGCGACACCCCTGGTAGGTCTGGCCGCTGGGCCCGCCCAGCACCTGCTCGTGGGTCGAGAGCAGCTCGACCTGGGGGCGGCCCCCCAGGGCCGGCGGATGGATGGTGCCCTGCACGCTGGGGGAACCCATGGCCTCACCGCCTTCAAGCCAGGCCTCCACAAGAGCTCCCTGCTGCGACACCAGGGTCTGCCAGTCGGGGGCAGGCATGGCCAGGCCTTCGAGCGCCTGACGCACCCGGCGCCGGCGCTCGCCGCTGCTGAGCTCGGCCAGCTGCAGGGGCTCGAGGTCGAACCGGGCATTGCCCTCGCCGCTGAACCCCTCATTGAGCTTGACGACACAACGGCGAAGCTCGGGGTGCGCTTCCCACAGTTGGGTCGTGACCTCGGCCAGGTCATCGACGCTGTGGACCAACGCCGAACCGGGTGGATGGGGCACCCCGCAACGGGCAAACAGATCTCGACTGCCCGCTTTGCTGCCCCAGTACCCCAACGCGGGATCAGTTCCCAGCAGCGGGATCTGCAGGCACTCGGAGAGCTGTTTCTCGAGCGCGGTCACCACAAAACAGTGGATGAAGCGCCGATCCGGCCGCAGCTGTTCGGCAATCCGGGCGAGCAGAGCAGGCCGCTCCAGCAACTTGGCGGTGAGCGGACGGTCGGAGGCGTCATCGGTGTCAAACAGATGCAAGCGCCGCCGTGCATGGGAAGCCGGCACCCCTGGCAGCAGTTCGAGCACCGCATCGACCACCAGATCGGCCAGGGGCTTGCTGGTCACATAGACCATGCGCACGCCGGGGTCCCGCAGCCGGATCAATGAGAACAGCTGGCGCTCCTCGTAGTGGTGGGCCCCTTTGATCTGCGCCATCTGGCCCTGTTCCATCGACAACGACGGCACCATCAGCACATCGACATCGGGGCCCTGGGCCGCGGTCACCTGGCCCCACAGCGGTTGCAGATCAGCCTGCAGCTCCCGGAAGCCACGGCGTTCGCCAGAGGTCTGCGGAGAGGAACGCGTCACGACGGAAATCCGACCGGATCCTGGAATGATCGGCCGGATGCAGCCGATGGCAGCCGATCCGCCGCAGGTTCGCAAGCGATCGCAGCACGGCGGCCGCTGCTGGCACAACCACGCTTGGAATCAGGACAGCAACCGTTCAGCAACTGGAGCCACGTCATGCGAGACCCGCAGCTCGAGCGCATCAACAACCGCATCGACCATCTGCTTGACGATCTGACCGTGCTCAAGGGGCTGGAACGCTCAGGATCCGATGTGAGCGCCTACATCCAGGGGATCGCCCTGGAACTGCAGAGCCTTGAAAACCGCAAACGGGTGCTGCCCAACAGGGGCGCCGCCGTTCAGAGCCAGTGAATCTGCATGGGCACGGCTCCTTCCAAGCTGCGCTTGACAGGACAGCCTTCGCCAGAGCGTTGCAACAGGGTGCGTTGATCCTCGCCGAGCTCACCTGGAAGGGTCACCCAGACCTCCAGCAGAGCGATCCTGCGCACGCCGCCGCTGGTCATCGTCTTCTCGACCCGCGCGGTGGTGCCGTCGATCCGCCAGCCATGGCGATCAGCGGTGATGCCCATGATCGTCAGGATGCAGGTGGCCAGAGCCGTGGCCACCAGATCGGTGGGCGAGAAGCGTTCTCCCTGGCCCTGGTTGTCGGTGGGGGCGTCGGTCTCGAGGCACGACTGCGAAGGGCCATGGACGGCATGACAGCGCAGCGCTCCGTCGTAACGGCAAGCCATGGTGGTCATGGTTGGTGGACTCCTGGCCGATAGGTTTGCCTTGCCACTCTGAGCCCGGCTGGGGCCTCAGCCATGCCGTTGTCGATCGTGTTGTTGATGGCTCCCGTTGAGGGTCTGGCCAAGGCGATTCAACTGTCGGTGGCGCCGGTCTTTCTGCTGGCGGGCATCAGCGGGCTGCTTGGGGTGCTCAGCAACAGGCTGGCGCGCATCATCGACCGCGGCCGCCAGCTTCAGGTGCAGGCCAGCGACCCCTCGGTGGCGATCAGCCGCGACGCCCGGCGTGAACTGCAGCTGCAGAAACGACGCATGGGGCTCATGCTCAAGGCGATCGAGCTGGCCACGGTGACGATCCTGCTGGTGGCCCTGGTGGTCGCGATCGTGTTCGTGAGCGCGGTGGCCAGCTTGGATCTGGCCCTGCTGGTGGTGCCACTGTTTGTCCTGGCGATGGTGTGTCTGATGGTGGCGGTGGTGCTGTTCCTGCGGGAGGTCCAGATCGCCACAGGTCAGATCAGGCGCTGGTTCTGAGCCTGGATTCAGAGCCAACCGTCATCGCCATCACTCATTTCCTGCGGCAGTAACCACCACCCACATTCATCCAGCCCGATGGACAGGGCTGGCCGTTGGTGGGTTGCACCGTGTAGCGCATCAGTCCCAGAGTGCTGCAATTGCCGTTGAGCATGTCGACATAGCCCATCGGACAGAGGTCGCCGATCTTGCGCACCACGCGCTGGGCATGGGCGGCAGGTGGATCCAACCAGAGCAGGGCAGATGCCATTGCCAGGACAACACTGGCCAGCAGATCCAGGCCACGGGCTCGTGCCTGGGTCTGGGACCGGGCCTGGCGCCCCATCGGTGCAGGATCGATCATCAAGGCCAACACTGAATCAGACCAAGATTGATCGTAGGGACGACCCGATGGACGGGCCCCGACGATCGCGTGCGAGTTGAACCAGTGGCATCAGTTGAAGCCTGTTGCACGATTTGAAGCCTGTTGCGCCAGTTGAACCATGTTGCGCCAGTTGAACCAGGAGCTGACGATCACCACGCAAGGGCCCGGGTTCACCCGCCTGGGTGCAGCCATCAATCGGGTGATCGCCGAAGCTGCTCTGCAGCAGGGGCTGTGTGTAGCCCTGGCGTTGCACACCAGTTGCTCACTGACCATCAATGAGAACGCCGACCCACGGGTGCTGGCTGATCTTGAGGCCTATCTGCGCGATCTGGTGCCCCGCACGCGCCCTTACCAGCACGATGACGAAGGCCCCGACGACATGCCGGCTCACATCCGCACTGCATTGACCGGCGTGAGCCTGATCCTGCCGATCAACGGCGGCCGGTTGCAGCTAGGTACCTGGCAGGAGGTGTACCTGTGGGAGCATCGCGATACGCCGCACCGGCGGCATATCGCCCTGCATTTGATCGGCTCATGACCA
>RGUW01000331.1 GCA_010027605.1 Synechococcaceae bacterium WB9_2_112
GAGGCGATCGTGCTGGTGGCCATCGCCGCTGACCGCCGTGGCACCGCCCAACGCTGCTGCCAGGAACTCCTGGAGGCCCTCAAACATGAGGCTCCGTTCTGGAAACGGGAATGGCGGGCCGACGGCAGCGGCCATTGGATCACCGGCAACACCCCCTGGTGAAGGGCGCAGCACCGGCTCAAAGCACAGGTAACCGCAGCAGCTGCGCCCACAGCTCCGCACCCACCTCCAGATCGCCCTGGTCCGCTGGGATCTCCAACAGCAGATCCGCCCCCTGCAGCGATCCGATCCGGGATGAAGCCTGGGTGCCCTCCACCCGGGCGCACAGCTCACCCTCCTGACCCACCACCATCCGGGCTCGGGCCAATTCAGGGCGCCCGGAGCCACGGCGAATTGGCGTTTCGAGACGCACCTTGAGCCGCGGCACCACCTGGATCTCAGCACCTTCCAGCCGTTGCAGCGCCGGCCACAGCAACTGCAGCGCCGTGATGGCGGCGGCCACCGGATTGCCGGGCAGGCCAAAGAACGGCGTGCCCGCCACCTGCCCCCAGGCAAAGGGTCGCCCCGGCTTGAGGAACAGCTTCCAAAACTTCACCTCTCCGAGCTCCGCCACCAGGGGGCGAATCCAATCGCTGTCGCCCGCAGACACGCCGCCGGTGCTCACCACCACATCGCACGCCTCCGCCAGCTCGCGCAGTGCCAGCCGCAATGGCTCCGGTTGGTCGGCCACCACCCGCTGATCGGCAACCCCATAGCCCAGTTGTCTGAGCAAGGCCGTCAGCAAGGTGGCATTGCTCTCCCAGATCTGGCCGAGTCCGCGGGGCTGCCCTGGAGGCAGCAATTCATCGCCACTGATCAGCAGACCCAGCCGGGGCCGTCGGGTGAGTGTGAGCGCTTGCACTCCGCAACCCGCGAGGCGGCCCAAATCGGCCACCCCCAGACGCTGGCCAGCGGCCACCAGCTCCTGGCCTGGCTCCGCCTCCTCCGTGGGCTGACGAATCCAGGGGTTGGAGCCACAGACCTTGACCAGTTCCAGCCGTGTGCCCTCCAACGTCACCAGCTCCTGGGGCAGCACCCGCCCGCTGCCCTCAGGCACCACCGCACCGGTCAGGATGCGTACGGCCTCACCGGACTCCAGGGCTGCGCCGTAGGGCACGCCGGCCGCCGAGCTGCCCACCAGCCGCCAGACATCTCCCAGCTGCGGCTGGGCATCACCGGCGATCGCATAGCCATCCATGATCGAGGCGCGAAAGCCCGGCACCGCCTCATAAGCCGACAGCGCCGCCGCGGTGGTGCGGCCCAGGGCCTGGCTGAGCGGCAACGTTTCCGTCAGCCCCAGGGGCAACAGAGCCTCAAGGATCTGTGCCCGCGCCTGCGCCAACGGCAGACCTTCACGGCCATAAGGCTCGC
>RGUW01000332.1 GCA_010027605.1 Synechococcaceae bacterium WB9_2_112
GCTTTAAAAAACGGTATGATCAACAAGAAAGCTGCTTAAGCCACTGTCCACAAAAACGGGGGAAGCCCACTCTGGCCTACCTGGAGGCAGAGCCGCATGACGCGGTGCTGCTGACGTTCAATCCGGCGATGCTCAGCGCTGTGCAGCAGCGGCTGAGTGTGCCTGTGCGGGCGTTGCCGCCCACGTTTTTTCGCTATCCAGCGGCTTAACGGGTGGCGCAGCCGCGGCTGGAGCTGCTGCATGTGGGCAGCCTGGGGACCCATCACCCTCGCCGGCGCGAGCTGGCCGCAACCCTCTACGCCCAGCACGCCCTGGTGCTGAACGTGCCCCTGAACCACGACCTCAACCACCGCTTCTTTGAGGTGATGGCGGCTGGTGTGCCCCAGGTGGTGTTTGGTGATCCGGGCCTTGTGAACACCGCTGCCGCTGGAACGTGTATGGCGGGGCGTGTCTTGTGATGCTCCTTACGGAACGAATCCGAAAATGGTGGTTCCAGACACCAGCTGTGGTGCGTGGTTGCCTGCCCTACCTGCAGGGCGCCCAGATTGACTGGCGAACAGGTGTACTAGTATTGGTCTCGTTGGATTCGCGGGCTGCAGTGGCCGGGTTGGGTTCTGAGGATCGCTCTGGCGAGTCAGCGGCGTTGGCCGGCCAGGTTGCTGCGGTTGCGCCAGACTTGCTGCATCGACAGTTCCGTTTCCTCGGATTCGACGGTCCCGCCTGGGTTCAGCTCCTGGGTGGCCTGGTGGTTGGCTTGATTGCTCTGTATTCCTCCTATGACCACATCAACTTCGGCTCCCACCGGTTCTCCCTCAACCAGCAATGGGGCATCTGGTGCATCGTTGCCTCGCTGGCGGTTGTTCTTGTCGATGCTCAACTGGCGTCGCGATCCCGACGTCGAGAGGAGGATCGCCGAATCGAGGATGCGCGCACAGCAGCTGAGGAAAGAGACCGAGCAGCTGAGGCGCGAGAACGCGCTGCTCGACGAGAAGCTGCGCAACTTCAAAGATCTCGAGTTGAGGCTGAAGCAAGCCGCGCCCATCTCGCCTACAGCGTCTACCCTTCCACAGCCCAGCGAGCCCAGCTTGAGCAAGCCCTGATCAAGCTCAGCAGCCCTGAAGTGCAGGCCCTTTACGACGATGAGGTCCTTGAACGGCTGGTTGGGCTGCGTTGATGAGCATGGCGCTGCTGTTTCACTACGGAGCGTTTCAGCCCTTCTGGCAGCAGCCCGGGTTGATCCAGGCCGGTCCGCGCCTTAACGGTGGCAGTAGCAGCAGCGTTCAGGTACGAGACCCTGCCGTGCAAGGCCTCCAGGCGTCATTGGCCCAAGCCGGCTTGCCAGCGCGGGGGGTGTTGCTGCACTACACCGACCCCTTTTTGCTGCGCGCCCAGCCCCTGCGCGGGCTGCGC
>RGUW01000333.1 GCA_010027605.1 Synechococcaceae bacterium WB9_2_112
GCCTGACCCAGCTGTCCGCCAGGGCCCGTGAGCAGAACCTTGATCACTGGGTCACCGATCCCTGGGTCACCTGATCACTGGATCTGCCCGTCAAACCAGTGTGATCGCGGCGGTGTTGAAGCTGCCCAGCGCGACGTTCTCGAGCACGGTGGAGCCCAGCGCGGTCTGCACCAACAGTCCATCGGACCCGGCGGCCAGCCGATAGCCCACCGAAGCCGCCACCTGCAGCCGATCGCCCGCCTGCCAGTCGAAATCCTTGATGCGGTCGGCCCCGGCCGAGAGCACGAACACGTCGGCCCCGGCACCGCCCCACAGTTCATCATCGCCATCGCCGCCATCGAGACGGTCGTTGCCGAGGTCGCCCGTCACCAGATCGTTGCCGCCGCCGCCGTAGACGATGTCGTCGCCCTTGCCGCCGCGCACGGTGTCATCGCCCAGATCGCCGTAGATGGTGTCGTTGCCCGTGTTGCCGTTGGCCCAGTCGTTGCCCTTGCCGCAGCGGATCAGATCGTTCCCGCCGCCACCGTTGATGATGTCGTCGCCCTGGGCCGCCGCCCCACAACTGCACCATGGCCTCAATGTCGGCATCCGAATACCAGGTGGGCCAGCTGCCATTGAGGGGCTGGCGGTAGGCCATCACGGTTTCTTCGGGATAGGCGCTCGCGCCCGAATTGGCGCTCACAAACACATCACCGTCGCTGTTATCAAAGGGATGCTCCAACCCCAGCGCATGGCCCAGTTCGTGAATCAGGGCATAGCGCAGATAGTCGGGCTGGTTGGAGAGGGCCGGGCCGTTGATCACCAGCTCCCACCAGTTGCGCCGGTTGCTGCTGTTCGACAGCGCGATGCCCAGGGTGGTGCCGCTGCTGTCGACCACGATCTCCTGGTCGAGAAACAGATTCACCTCCCCCTGGGCCTGGGAGCTGACGGTCACGAAATCGAGGTCGATCAGGCTGTCGAGCCGGGCGACCGTGCTGCGATAGAACTCCTGCAGGCCTGGATCGATCGCCAGCGCCTGGATCGTCTGCGCCCCGTAGGAGCCACCGCCCACGGCCACAGGCCCGCCGTTGGTGTTCATGTACAGCGACAGCACCCCATCGGCCGCCACCGTGGTGCGGGTGAAGTTGCTGAAGCTCGCAGAAATCAGGGCACTGGTGGGCACCGTGCGCACCTCGGTCGCCAGGGCCACGCTGGCGCCGGAGTCGAGCCCGTGCTCAGCGTTCAGCAGTTCGCTCTGACCGGTCTCAAGCAAGCAGGCGTAACACATGGCTCTGGCGCAAGGGTCTGAAGTTCAGGCAAACAGAGCTTCTGCCGGCAACGCAGCCAACAGGGGTGCAACTCCATCCTTATCGGAAAGGATCGGTTGTGCCAAGGGCCAGGCAATCGCCAC
>RGUW01000334.1 GCA_010027605.1 Synechococcaceae bacterium WB9_2_112
GGCCATGGTGGGCCTCTGGGGCAACGGCCTCGAGATCACCGTGGGCGAGGACCAGGACGACTTCTCCAAGGCGCTCACCAGCGTCCGGGGCATCGTCTCCTACGACGTGGCGGTGCGCGATCCCAAGTGTTTCGCCGCCTGCCTCGACGTAACCACCAGCTGATAGGGGCTCAGGCTCCCGACCCTGACCGGGGCGGCATCTGCCGCCCCTTTCCCACATGAAGATCCTCGTCACCCGTAACACCATCGCCAGCGGCCAGGCCCTTGAGGCTGGAGCCGTCTACGACGTGAGCGACGACGACGCGGCGATCCTTGTCCGCCTGGGCAAGGCCACCACCGAGCTGCCGCCTGAACCCAAGCCCAACCGCAAGGCAAAGGAGGGCTGATGTTCACCGAGGATCTCACCGTCTTCCTTGACCTCAACGGCTTCGGCGTCCCTGTGGATCCTTGATCAAAACAGCGAAATCATCCTCGGCGGCGAGCTGACGGTGATCGATTATCTGCTGACCGTACGGACCGATCAGTTCGGCGGGCTGACCTACGGCGACACCGTGACCGTCGATGGGGTCAGCTACAAGGCGGAGACGCAGCCGCAGCGCTTCGATGATGGCGCGTTCTGCCGGGTGCCGTTGGTGAAGGCCGATCCTGATCCGGCCATCGACTACATCCTCGACGGCGGCGCTGCTGTGGCCGCTGGAACCATCTACGACGGCGGAGGAGCATGAGCCAGACCATCCCCGCCCGTATCGTCATTCGCCGCGACACGGCAGCAGCGTGGACCGCTGCGAACCCTGTGCTGCTCAGCGGCGAATGGGGCTTCGAGACTGACACGCGCAAGCTCAAGATCGGCAACGGGAGCAGCGCCTGGAACGCGCTGGCTTACTACTCCACCGGCAGTGGCGGTGCCACGATCCTGACCGGCAGCGGTGCGCCATCAAACGGCACTGGCGCCAATGGCGACGTTTACATCGACACGACTGCCTGGAACATCTACGGCCCGAAGGCATCCGGCGCCTGGGGCGCGGCGACCAGCTTGGTGGGCCCGGCTGGAGCCACCGGAGCCACCGGAGCCACCGGAGCAACGGGCCCGCAGGGACCGACTGGAGCGACCGGCGCCACCGGCGCAGCAGGAACCAACGGCACAAACGGCGCAGCTGCCACGGTGGCCGTTGGAACGGTCACCACAGGCGCAGCAGGATCAAGCGCAAGCGTTACCAACGCAGGCACCAGCTCCGCCGCGGTTTTCAATTTCATCATCCCGCGTGGAGACACCGGGGCCACTGGCGCGACGGGTCCACAGGGTCCAGCGGGCGCCACTGGAGCCACAGGCGCAACAGGCCCCGCTGGCCCGCAGGGTCCAACAGGCGCCACAGGCCCCGC
>RGUW01000335.1 GCA_010027605.1 Synechococcaceae bacterium WB9_2_112
TGATACTGCCATTGCCCGGCGTTATGCCCTGTTGCAGCACGGCGTACCCACATCGTATCGATTCCATTGAATGAAACCTTGCGATTTGCTTTTGGAGATACGGTAATACTCCAGAAAGAATTACCGGTTACGGCTGCAGCTTTCGTAGAAACAACCCCTTGGATCCGGATGGACCTGCGGCGTGATCAGCAACGGACCGGCCAAGGCCATCCCGCCCGACCCTTGCAAGCGTTCAGCCCGCATCAGGTTGCTCCAGCAGTTGCAGCAGATAGTCGCCGTAGCCGCTCTTGCGCAGGGGCTGGGCCAAGACGGACAGCTGCTCGGCCGTGATCCAGCCCAGGCGCCACGCCACCTCCTCGGGACAGCCCACCTTGAGGCTTTGACGGTGCTCCAACGTGCGGATGTAGCTCGAGGCCTCGTGCAATGAATCGCAGGTGCCGGTGTCGAGCCAGGCCATGCCACGACCCATCAGTTCCACCCGCAGCAGGCCTTCCTCCAGGTATTGGCGGTTGAGATCGGTGATCTCCAATTCGCCTCGGGCGGAAGGCTGCACCTGCTGGGCACGCTCCACCACGGTGTGGTCGTAGAAATACAAGCCGGTGACGGCATAACGGGAGCGGGGTTTTAAGGGTTTCTCCTCGATGCTCAACACGCGACCCTCAGGATCAAACTCCACCACCCCATAACGCTCAGGGTCGCGGACGGGATAGGCAAACACCGTGGCACCCCCTGAAGCAGCGGCACTGCACGCCAACTGAGGCACAAGCTCGTGACCGTGGAAGAGGTTGTCGCCGAGCACCAGTGCAGCGGAGTTGCCGTCTAAAAAATCAGCTCCAATCAAGAACGCTTGAGCCAACCCATCCGGGCTGGGCTGAACGGCGTAGCGAATCTGCATCCCCCAGGCGCTGCCATCCCCCAACAGACGCTCAAAGGCGGCCTGATCATGGGGGGTGGTGATGATCAACACCTCCCGAATCCCAGCCAGCATCAGCGTGCTGAGCGGGTAATAGATCATCGGCTTGTCGTAAACCGGCAGCAACTGCTTGCTGACCGCACTGGTGAGCGGGGCCAGGCGCGTGCCACTGCCACCGGCCAGCACAATCCCTTTCCTGCACTGGGCCTTCACTGCACGAGCTCAGCTCAAGATGGGGCCGATCCTGCCACAGGCCTTGGCAGAAAAAAACAGGGGTGCAGCACACACCCCTGATCGCAGGACATGGCGACATCCAGCGATGCCATCATGCCACCCTTGTCGGCTGGTGGCACTACCTCTAGCGGTGCAAGACGGTTATCCACACCATGGGTGGACCCTGAAGCCTCCAGCCCCAGCCCTCAGCCCGGCAACGCCGCCATCAGGCTGCCCATCTCGAT
>RGUW01000336.1 GCA_010027605.1 Synechococcaceae bacterium WB9_2_112
CCTCACCCTGCTCGGCGGCGTGGTGGGACCGGTGGCCCTGGTGCTGGGCCTGGCCCACCTACCGGCGGCCTCCAGCTCACTGCTGCTCAACCTCGAGGCCGTGTTCACCCTGGCCATTGCCGTGTTGCTGGGCCGTGAGCACGTCGGCCGGCAGGGGCTGGTCTCGGCCCTGCTCACCATCGCCGGGGCGGTGCTGCTCTCGGAGGGTTCCCTCAGCGGAGCCACTGCCGGGGGCAGCGCCCTGATCGCTCTGGCCACGCTGGCCTGGGGGATTGATAACAACCTCAGCCAGCGCCTCAGCCTGCGCGATCCGATCCAGATCGCCACGTTCAAGGCGGCCGGCGCCTCGCTGCCGATGTTGGCCCTGGCGCTGCTTCTCGGGCAGTCCTTCCCGGCTCTGCCGGTGACGCTGGCGCTGCTGGCGATCGGGGCCCTGGGCTATGGGATCTCGATTTGGCTGGACCTGCTGGCCTTGCGCGATCTCGGAGCGGCCCGCGAGGCGGTGTTGTTTTCCACCGCGCCATTCGTGGGCGCCCTCTTCTCCCTGCTCTTCCTTCGCGAGGCCTCCTCACCCCAGCTGCTGGTGGCCGCTGGCCTGATGGCGGCAGGGGTCTTGCTGTTGCTGCGGGAGCAGCACAGCCACTGGCATCACCATGACGTGCTGCGTCATGCCCATCGACACCGGCACGATCCGCGCGGCGGCGATCCCCATCACGAGCATCGCCATCAACCCGACGACCTGGAAGGTGTCGCGTCCGATCAACCCTTCTGGCATGCCCATGAGCATCGGCACGACGAGCTGGAGCATGCACACCCGCATGTGAGTGATGCTCACCATCGCCATCGCCATCGCCATTGAAAGCACAGCTGTCATGGCCGAATTTCAGCTCAGGTGTGCCCTATTACGTTCAGCTGTCGCGGCGAAAGCTCCGTTTCAGCCACAGCGACACGTACACCAGCGAGACCAGCACCGGCACTTCAATCAGGGGCCCAATCACTCCAGCCAGGGCCTGCTGGGAGCTGATGCCCCAGACGCTGATGCAGACGGCGATCGCCAGCTCAAAATTGTTGCCGGCCGCCGTGAAGGCCAACGCCGAGGTGCGCTCATAATCGAGCCCACTGCGTGTTCCGAGATAGAACGCCATGCTCCACATCAGCACGAAGTAAAGCAAGAGCGGCAGCGCCACCCGCACCACCTGAGCGGGATTGGACGTGATCGCCTGGCCCTGGAGCGCAAACATCAGCACGATCGTGAACAGCAGGCCGTACAGAGCCAGCGGTCCGATCCGGGGCAGGAAGCGTTGCTCATACCACCGCAGGCCCTTGGAGCGCACACCGATCTGCCGGGTCAGAA
>RGUW01000337.1 GCA_010027605.1 Synechococcaceae bacterium WB9_2_112
GTGGCCGGGGTGTTCATCTATCTGCAGACGGCGGGCTGGCTGCTCGGGCGCTTCGGGCCTGCCTGAGGGTTCCGGGCCGATTGCGGCGAACCTGAGAGAGGTTCACACTTCTTCAGGGTATGCTTCATGGAACGTTAAGTTCCAACGCCGTGGTCCTCGCCCTCCCCCTCGGCCCCAGCGCCCAAAGCGCCGATCCCGCGGACGATCTGCCTCCCGATGGAGCCTCGGATCGCGTCACCGCTGAACCCAGGATGCGCGCCCTGCCCTCCATTGATGGCGATCTGGTCCGCTCCTATCTGCGCGACATCGGCAGGGTGCCGCTGCTCAGCCACGAGCAGGAGATCACCCTGGGCCGCCAGGTGCAGGAGCTCATGGCGATCGAGGAGCTGCGCGAAGAGCTCCTCCTCCGCTCCGGAGGCAGCGAGCCCTCCCCGGCTTCCCTCGCCGAGGCAGCGGGGATCAGCGTGCCCCTGCTGAAGCGTCGTCTGCAGGCCGGCCGTCGGGCCAAGGAGCGCATGGTGGCCGCCAACCTGCGCCTGGTGGTGAGCGTGGCCAAGAAGTACACCAAGCGCAATATGGAACTCCTGGACCTGATCCAGGAGGGCACGATCGGCCTGGTGCGCGGTGTCGAGAAGTTCGACCCCACCCGCGGCTACAAGTTCTCCACCTACGCCTACTGGTGGATCCGCCAGGGCATCACCCGGGCGATCGCCGAGAAGAGCCGCACGATCCGACTGCCGATCCACATCACCGAAACCCTCAACAAGCTCAAGAAGGGTCAGCGCGAGCTCAGCCAGGAGCTGGGCCGCACCCCCACCGTCACCGAGCTGGCGGTGTATGTGGAGCTGCCGGAGGAGGAGGTGAAGGATCTGCTCTGCCGCGCCCGCCAGCCGGTGAGCCTGGAAACCAAGGTGGGCGATGGCGACGACACCGAGCTTCTCGATCTGCTGGCCGGCGATGGGGCCGGCCCCGATGAGCTGGTGGCCAGCGAGTGCCTGCGGGGGGATCTGCGGGCGCTGCTGGAGCAGCTGCCCGAGCTGCAGGCCAAGGTGCTGCGGCTGCGCTACGGCATGGAGGGCGAAACCCCGATGAGTCTCACCTCGATCGCCCGGCACCTGGGCATGAGCCGGGACAAGACTCGCAGCCTCGAGCGCAGAGCCCTGGAGGACATTCGCCATCGCTCCCGCCAGCTGCAGGCCTACCTGGCCGCCTGAGTCGCGAGTCGCCAAGAGCCCCCGACCCGAGCCGCAACCCGCAGCCCATCGGCCGGGGGTGGGATCCGCACCCTCCCCCAGCCAGAGCGCTGCGAACTCGCTCGTAGGTTGGTCATCCACGATCCACCTGCCTCCG
>RGUW01000338.1 GCA_010027605.1 Synechococcaceae bacterium WB9_2_112
CGGCAGCGGCTCTGATGCCGGCGCCGGAGCGTTCACATCCCTTGCCGGCTCGGGCAATTCGGATGGCTCCGGAGTTTCAGGCAACGGGATGGGCTCCGTGACTGGGGACGGTATTGGCACTCTGACCTGCTGCAGGATCGGCGAGAGCTTGAAGCCGCCATGTTCCGCGATTGCCCGCAGCAAGGTCAACGGCCGGTCACTGGCCAGCACCTGGTCGATGATCGCCATGGCCTCATGCCGCTCGATCTCGCACACATCGGCCAGCTCATAGTGGATCGACAGCCCTCGCTGAACGATCGGCGGCCCGATGCCACGCAGCCGCAGATCTTGCAGTTGACGGGTGGTCAGCCCCATTCGGTCGGCGACTTGGGCGGCGGTGAGCGCCTGGGATGGGTGGTTGCTTGGCTTGGCATCTTTGTTCTGCATGCTCCGATGAAGGCGCTGTTCGCCAGGAAAGCCAAGTCAATGCTGCAGAAATCCACTCCATAAAACGCACGCCACAAACGACAAAAGACCCCGCCCTCCCCACCTGCCGAGGAAGGCAGATGAAGAAGACGGGGTCTTGATCGATTGAGTGGTGCTTGCGACTGTCAGCGTGGCGCGCCTCGCCATTTGTCGAAACTGCGTGCACTGGTGTAGCCCAGGTAGCCCGCACCAAAAAGCCACCACAGGCTCTCGGGCACGGCGTTGAGCAGTTTGGACAGGTTTTCGGCGGCTTGGAAGACCTCGGCGGGCCACCAGATGCCGATGATGCTGCCGATGACCGACAGCAGGATCACGCCGTAGATCACATACAGGAAGGTGGGCCGCGCCCGGCTGGTCCATGGGTCGGCCGAGTTGGCCTCCGCCAGGATGGCAGAGAGACTGACCTGCATTTCCTGCAGCGCTTGCTGACCTTCGGCCTGGAGCAGCGCCAGTTTGGCCTTCTCGCGCTCGGCCGGATCAGGGATGAGCCGGTCAATCAGGCGTGCACCGGCTTCGAACAAGCCGGGGGCCAGGGTGGTGAAGAGCGGGTTCATTGCGCACCGCCCATCAGTTTGAGCTTGATGGCAGCACCCACCAGGATGACGGCCAGCAACCCGGTAGTGGCGACCTTGATGATGGTCTGCCAGGCGGTATGACGTGCCTCGCGCCAGGCTTCGAGCAGGTCGCGCAGTTCACGGATATCACGTGCGGCATGGCCGTTTTCCAGGCCGAGGTGGGCCAGGCACCGCTCCGCTCCGCGTTCAGCAGCGCGGGTGAGCAGGTCGTCCAGATCGTCGGGTCGCAAGATGATGGCGGCGTCGGTTTCGGTGGGGCTGTGATCAGTCATTTATGGTCTCCAAAGCAAATGGCCCGCGCAGATTGCTC
>RGUW01000339.1 GCA_010027605.1 Synechococcaceae bacterium WB9_2_112
CCGACCGACAGATAGATGCCGGGAATGCCAAAGGCCAGCAGACCCAGCAGGATGGCGACAGCCGCAAACACATGCAGACCCAGCAGGTTGAACAGCTGGCTGGTCTCGCTGAACAGTTGGCCGAACTTGAAGGTCTGACCGCGGGCCGCCATCAGACCGCCGTTGATCAGGGCCAGATTGCCGATCAGGTGCACAGCGACCTGCAGCAGCTTGATCAAGCAGATCAGACCCACCACCCCTGCGCTGGGAGTTGGCACCTCAGTCAGCTTGAGGTCAGCCAGCACCAACAGGCCCAGCACGATGGCGTAAAGAATCGAAAAACCGATCAGAACAACCGCGTTGCGGCCGAAACCTCGGGCACCGCTCTGAATGATTGATCCGTATTGCATCGGGAAGGACAACTTGATCGGGTCGATTCTGCGCACTGCAGCGCCGCCGTCAAGCATGGCTGTAGTAAGTGATACAGCGTTTAGCATGGCTGCGAGCCTTGTGACCTGAAGCCTCCATGGCGTACTGGCTGATGAAAAGCGAGCCGGATGCCTACAGCCTTGAGGATCTGGCGCGGGAGGGCACAACCCTGTGGGACGGGATCCGCAACTACCAGGCCCGCAATTTCATGCGTGCAATGCAGGCCGGTGACCGTGCTTTCTTTTACCACTCGAATGCCAAGCCGCCTGGCATCGTCGGTCTGATGGAGGTGATCGAGACCGGCCTGACCGACCCCAGCCAGTTTGACCAGACCTCCAAGTATTTCGATCCCGCCTCCAAAGCAGATGCGCCCCGCTGGGATTGCGCCCGGCTGCGCTATTTGGGTCGGTTTGCCGCGTTGCTGAGCCTCGACCAACTGCGGGAGCAGTTCAACGGGGACGAACTGGCCGTGGTGCGCCGCGGCAACCGCCTGTCGATTGTGCCGGTGCCCGAGGCCACGGCCGAACGCCTGCTCAGCAGCCTTGGCCCCCTGAGCTGAGAGCGCCAACAATGGTCCTGCTCAGACCGGTAAGCGATGAGCCGATCGCCATTCGCCGGGCCCTTGAAGAGGGTTGGCAGGGCTTTCGCCGCCATGCCGGGGTGCTGATCGCGCTGACCCTGATCCTGGGCGGCCTGAATCTGCTCTGCTGGCTGGTGTACCGCAACAGCGGCGGCCTGCTGGACCGGGGGCTGCCGCAGAGCTCACCTCTGCTGTTGGCCGAAGCCAGCGGGGCTTTGGTGGCCTACCTGCTCAGCGGCTTCTGGCTGCTGGTGGGTCTGATCCAGGGCGCCGAGCGCGCCCTGGATCGCCAGCCCCCGCGCCTGCGGGTGTTGCTGCGCTGTGATGGCCGTTCGATCGCCCGCCTG
>RGUW01000340.1 GCA_010027605.1 Synechococcaceae bacterium WB9_2_112
GCCTGTCGGCCTTGGGCCGCGAACGGCTCCTCAGTGGCGCCGTGTTGCGGGCCTACACCACCGGCCAGCCGCTGAGCAGCGCCGATCAGATCTCCAGTGAGGTGTTGCTGCTGGAGGAGGGCCAGGCACGCCTGGTGTGCCGCGATGCCGGCCGCCTCAGCACCGCCGAAAAATTGATGCCGGGGGCCTTTGTGGGGCTGGCCTCCCTGTTGCGGGCCCAGGCCTGTGAGGCCGTGACCGCGGCGGGCCCCCTCCAGGCCTGGGCGATCCCCGATGGCCTGCTGCTCGAGCTGCTCGCCTCCGAACCCAGCTTCGCCAGCTGGTGCCAGGGCCATCTGTTCAGCGCCGAACTGCTGGCCCTGCTGGAGCTGCTGCTGGCCAAGGCGCCCCGCCAGGGGGTGCGGGTGGTGGACGAGTTGCCCCGGTTGCGGTCCATGGCCCGGCTCGTGGAGCCCCGCCCCGAAGCCCTGGCGAGCCTGGGGGCCGATGCGGTGTTGCTGGCGGCCAGCCACAACCTGCTGGACCATCTGATCGGCGCCCGCCTCGATCCCCAGGCGGGTGTGCCGGCTGCCAACCCACCACTGCCGCCCCGCTTGGTGGTGGTGCCACTGGAGTGGTTCGCCGCCCTCAGCGAGAGTGGCGCAGGGGTAGAGCCCGCCAGCGCCCCCGCATCGGCCCTGGTGCCCGCCTCCGCGGCGGCGCCCCTGGCCTCCAGCCTGGATTTGGGCCAACGGGATCAGCGCCCCTTCCGGCTGCTCCGCGGTGAGGGCCCCCTGGAGGAAACACTCGCCTGCTTCCAGATGCTGGCGGCCGAACTCAAGTTGCCGTTCCGCCGCGATGCGATCGACAAGATCCTGCGGGAGGCGCTCGGCCGTGGCCAGATGCCTGATCTGCAGCTGTGCGGCAACATCGCCGCAATGATGGGCCTGCACGTGAGCGGCGTGCGGGTGCAGGCCAGCCAAGGCACTCGGCTGCAAACCCCAGCGCTGCTCCCCTGGAAGCAGGGTTTCGCCCTGGTGCGGGCCTCCAATGCCCAGGGGTTGCATCTGGCGTCACCCCGTGATGGCGTGGTGCTGGTGGCCCCGGGCGAGCTGCAGCAAGCCTTCCCCGACGGCATTGAATTTCTGCTGCTGGAGCGGCGCACCGGCACCCCCGAGCAGCGCTTCGACTTCAGCTGGTTTTGGCCAGTGCTCAAGCGCTACCGCGGCATCCTCAGCCAGGTGCTGCTGGCCTCGTTTGTGGTGCAGCTGTTCAGCCTGGCCAACCCCCTGTTGATCCAGGTGATCATCGACAAGGTGATCAGCCAGCGCAGCCTCGACACCCTGCAGGTG
>RGUW01000035.1 GCA_010027605.1 Synechococcaceae bacterium WB9_2_112
GACCGGCTCCACCTGCGATGCCTCCATCGCCGTGGGCCAGCTGGTCGCCAAGCGTGCCCTTGCCAAGGGCATCTCCCAGGTGGTCTTCGATCGCGGCGGCAACCTGTACCACGGCCGGGTCAAGGCCCTGGCTGATGCCGCCCGGGAAGCGGGCCTTCAGTTCTGATCCCTGCTCTCACCATGACCGAAACCAACGACCAAGTTCTCTCGAACGACATTCCAGCCGCTTCCGATGTGCCTGCTGCCGCCGAAGGGCAGCAGGAGCGCCGTGGCGGACGCGGTGAGGGCCGTGGCGGTGACCGCCGTGGCGGGGGCCGCGGACGCGACAACCGCCGCGGTGGCCAGGAGCGCGATTCCGAATGGCAGGAGCGCGTCGTGCAGATTCGCCGCGTCTCCAAGACCGTCAAGGGCGGCAAGAAGATGAGCTTTCGGGCCATCGTCATCGTCGGCAACGAGCGGGGCCAGGTCGGTGTCGGCGTCGGCAAGGCCGGCGATGTCATCGGCGCCGTTCGCAAGGGCGTGGCTGACGGCAAGAAGCACCTGGTCAAGGTGCCTCTCACCCGTCACAACTCGATCCCGACGATCAGCAACGGCCGCGATGGCGCTGCCAGCGTGCTGATCCGTCCCGCAGCTCCGGGTACCGGGGTGATCGCGGGAGGTTCGATCCGCACGGTGCTCGAACTCGCCGGCATCAAGAATGTGCTGGCCAAGCGCCTGGGCTCCAAGACCCCACTGAACAACGCCCGCGCTGCCATGGAAGCCCTGTCAGCACTACGCACCCACAAGGAGACCGCCAAGGAGCGGGGCATCTCCCTCGAGCAGATCTACTCCTGAGGTCCCACCCATGTCGATGAATCTCCAATCCCTCAAGCCCAATGCCGGAGCACGCCGGCGCAAGCTGCGCAAAGGCCGTGGCATCGCCGCCGGCCAGGGTGCCAGCTGCGGTTTCGGCATGCGAGGCCAGAAGTCGCGCTCGGGCCGTCCGACCCGTCCGGGCTTCGAGGGTGGCCAGATGCCCCTCTACCGTCGCGTGCCCAAGCTGAAGCACTTCCCCCTGGTGAATCCCAAGGAATTCACTGTGGTGAACGTGGCCAAGCTCGCTGAGCTCAAGACCGGCAGCACGGTGACCCTGGACTCCCTGGTCAAGGACGGCATCGTGACCAGTCCCAAGCACCCGCTCAAGATCCTCGGCAACGGCGATCTCAAGGTGAAGCTGACCGTTCAGGCGGCGGCCTTCACCGCCAGCGCCCGCACCAAGATCGAGGCCGCTGGTGGCACCTGCGAATTGACCGACTGAACCTCGGCCCTGCTGCCGACCTAAGGTCGTAGCCGTCAGTTGGTCCCCTGGATCCGACTGACGGCTTTTTTGCAGCTCGATGCCATGACGGCAGCGGCAGCGAAGCGCCCACTCCAGTCAAGTACCAACTTCAGTCAAGCTCCCACCAACATCAAGCGCCCTCCAATCGGACCTCGCGCGGATCTTCACGCTCCAGACCAGACCCTCTGCCACCCAACACCATGCTTGTCAGCCGGGGACGCAACCCGAGCGCCGGGGAAATCTTCAGCCAGCTAATCCTCTCCAAAGGACTGCGCGAACGGGTGCTGATCACCCTCGGGCTGCTGCTGGTGGTGCGACTGGGGATCTATATCCCCATGCCAGGCATTGACCGTGTGGCCTTTCAGGACTTCCTGCAACGGGGCGGTCAGCTGATCGGCTTTCTCGACATTTTCACCGGCGGTGGCATCTCCACCCTGGGAATCTTCGCCCTGGGGATCCTGCCGTTCATCAATGCCTCGATCATCATTCAGTTGCTGACGGCGGCCCTGCCCCAGCTTGAAGAACTGCAGAAGAACGAAGGCGAGGCCGGCCGGCGCAAGATCGCCCAGATCACCCGCTATGTGGCACTGGGCTGGGGGATTCTGCAGAGCACTGTGTTCGCCCTGATCCTGCGCCAGTACGCCACCGCAGGAACCTCAGAAGCGGTGTTCGTGGTTCAGACCAGCCTGGCTCTGGTGACGGGTTCGATGGTCGTCATGTGGATCAGCGAAGTGATCACCGAGCGCGGCATCGGCCAGGGAGCTTCCCTGGTGATCTTCGTCAACATCGTGGCCACCCTGCCCAAAGCCCTGGGTTCGACGATCGAACTGGCCCAGAGCGGCGATCGCAGCACCGTGGGCGGCATCGTCGTACTGGCGGCGGTCTTTCTGATCACGATCGTCGGCATCATTTTCGTGCAGGAAGGCAACCGACGCATCCCGATCGTGAGCGCCAAGCGTCAGGTCGGCGGCGTCACCAGACTCTCGGCACGCCAGAGCTATCTGCCCCTGAAACTCAATGCCGGCGGGGTGATGCCGATCATCTTTGCGTCGGCTGTGGTCTTCCTGCCCCTGACAATCGCCAACATCACCGGCAGTCCCTGGCTGATCAAGGCCGCCGGCTATCTCAACCCCAACAGCAGCACACCCTGGCTCTATGCCCTGGTGTATTTCGCCCTGATCTGCGGATTCTCCTATTTCTATGCCTCGTTGACCGTGAACCCGGTCGACATCGCCACCAACCTGAAGCGCACCGGTGTGGCTGTGCCAGGGATCCGTCCAGGCTCCGCCACGGCGCGCTACCTGGGCGCTGTGCAGAATCGCCTCACCCTGCTCGGCGGGCTGTTTCTGGGGGCGGTCGCGATCATTCCCTCGGCCGTGGAAGGTGCCACCCAGGTGCGCACCTTTCAGGGATTGGGTGCCACCTCTCTGCTGATCCTGGTGGGTGTTGCCATCGACACCGCCAAGCAGGTTCAGACCTATGTGATCTCCCAGCGGTACGAGGGCATGGTGCGCCAGTAGCCCCTCTGCCCATCGACCGTATCTCCTGCCTTGAGCCTTTACTTGCCGTGACCAAGCAACACCTTCTCTTCCTGGGCCCCCCTGGTGCCGGCAAGGGCACCCAGGCCCAGCAGCTCGCCAGCCGCCACAACCTGCTGCACCTGTCGACCGGTGATCTGCTGCGGGCCGAAGTGGCCTCAGCCACCCCCCTCGGACTGGAAGCCCAGGCTGTGATGAACCGCGGCGAACTGGTCAGCGATGCCCTGGTACTGGCCATCGTTCGCAGCCGCCTGGAACAGCAGTCGGCTGCCCTGAGTCGAGGCGAAGCTGGACCCTGCGGTTGGTTGCTCGACGGTTTTCCTCGCAACCTGGCCCAGGCGGAAGCCCTCGAGGCGCTGCTCAACGAACTGGGTCAGCCGATCGATCTGGTGGTGTTGATGGAACTCGACGATGGGCTGCTCATGCAACGCCTGCTGAGCCGTGGTCGCACCGATGACAACGCCGAGGTGATCAGGCATCGTCTCGAGGTCTATCGGGCCCAGACTGAACCCCTGATCGCCTACTACCGCGAACGCAAGCTGCTGCAGTCGGTAGCCGCGGAAGGCACGGTCGATGCCGTGGCCAGCCGGATCGAGGCCATGCTGCATTAACGGGCAGGGGGTGTTGACCGGTGTGATAGGTTGGCGGTTTGCAAATTCGGAGAGCACAACGCCCATGAAGGTGCGTGCCTCAGTCAAGAAAATGTGCGACAAGTGCCGGGTGATCCGTCGCCACGGCCGGGTAATGGTCATCTGCGCCAATCCCAAGCACAAGCAGCGCCAAGGCTGACCTGCCTGCCTGCACGCCGTCACGCCCGACCGAGGCGGCGGCCCCTCCCCTGAACCTTTCGTCATCAACACCACGTGGCACGGATCGCCGGCGTCGATATTCCTCGCGACAAGCGGGTCGAAATCGCCCTCACCTATGTGTATGGCATCGGCCTGACACGAGCCCAGAAAATTCTCGCCAAAACCGGCGTGAATCCTGATATCCGGGTCAAGGACCTCAGCGACGCCGACATCCAGAAGTTGCGCGGTGCCGCCGAGGGCTACACCCTCGAGGGTGACCTGCGCCGCCAGGAAGGCATGGCCCTCAAGCGCCTGCAAGACATCGGCTGCGTGCGTGGCCGGCGTCATCGCCTTGGACTGCCGGTGCGCGGACAGCGCACCCGCACGAATGCGCGCACCCGGCGCGGCGCACGCAAGACCGTCGCCGGCAAGAAGAAGTAACCCTTCCCGGCTGCAGGGTCTGGCCTCAGCCCCTGCAATCGATCTCTCGCCTCGGCTCTGCCGCCTGACAACCGCCCAGCGGCCTCTCGGGCGTCACCAGAGCTTTCTCCGTTCTCCCGATCACCTCCTGCCATCGCAGGGTTCCTCCCATGGCCAAACCCGCCAAGAAGTCAGGCCCCAAGAAGGCCAAACGCAATGTGCCCAACGGTGTGGCGCACATCCAGAGCACCTTCAACAACACCATTGTTTCGATCACCGACACCGCTGGCGAAGTGATCAGCTGGAGTTCGGCCGGGGCCAGTGGCTTCAAGGGTGCCCGCAAAGGGACACCCTTTGCAGCCCAGACAGCGGCCGAGGCTGCAGCTCGCCGGGCCCTCGAACAGGGCATGCGCCAGATCGAGGTGCTGGTCCGGGGGCCTGGCTCAGGCCGGGAAACCGCCATCCGAGCCCTGCAGGTGGCTGGCCTCGAAATCACCCTGATCCGTGATGTGACGCCCCTGCCCCACAACGGCTGCCGACGCGCCAAGCGCCGGCGCGTCTGATCGACGGCTCTGCCCGAGTCCTGGGCGAATTTTTCTCTCTTTGATTCATCAGACCGTGCTGCAGTACCAAATCGATCGCATCGAGCATCAGGTCGCTGCCGACCGTTCCCAGACGGGTGTGTTCCTGATCGGCCCCCTGGACCGTGGTCAGGCCACCACCCTGGGCAACGCCCTGCGCCGCGTGCTGATCGGCGGCCTTGAAGGCAGTGCCATCACCGCCGTGCGCATTGCCGGGGTCAATCACGAATACGCCACGATCCCAGGGGTGCGCGAAGACGTGCTCGACATCCTGCTGAACTGCAAGGAGATCGCCGTCAACAGCCGCAATCGCGACCTCGAGATCGGTCGCCTCAGCATCAACGGACCGGCGACCGTCACCGCTTCAGACCTTCAGTTCTCCTCGCAGGTGCAGGTGATCGACGGCGACCGTCCGATCGCCACCGTGGCCAAGGGCCACAGCCTTGAGATGGAAGTGCATGTCGAACGCGGGATCGGGTACCGACCGGTCGATCGTCACGCCGAGGACACCAGCGCTATCGACCTGCTTCAGATCGATGCGGTGTTCAAACCCGTCAGGCGAGTCAACTACGGCGTTGATGAGACGGCCGTGGGCGAGGGCGGCTCGGCGCGCGAACGGTTGCGCCTCGAGATTGAGACCAACGGCAGCATCACACCCGATGACGCGATGGCCCAGGCGGCCAATCAGCTGATCGCCCTGTTCCAGCCGCTGGCCAGCCTCACCATGGCCGACGAGCCGGGTCTTGAGCCCGAACCTTCGGCCGAGGCCCAGATCCCCCTGGAAGAGCTCAACCTTTCGGTTCGGGCCTACAACTGCCTGAAGCGGGCCCAGGTCAACTCCGTGTCGGACCTGATGGGCTTCAGTTACGAGGATCTCCTGGAGATCAAGAACTTCGGCTCGAAGTCGGCCGATGAGGTGATCGAGGCGCTCGAGCGCATCGGCATCACCCTGCCCCAGAGCCGCACCAGCGCCTGAGAATCGTCTTCCTCCCTGCCCTGCAGCACCCACAAGAGTCATGAGACACCAGTGCCGAGTTCCCCAGCTGGGACGCCCCGCCGATCAGCGCAAAGCCATGCTGCGCGGCCTGACCACCCAACTCATTCGTGAGGGTCGGGTCACGACCACCAAGGCCCGCGCCAAGGCCCTGCGCGACGAAGCCGAGCGCATGATCACTCTGGCCAAGGACGGCAGTCTTGCCGCACGCCGCCGGGCCATCGGCTACATCTACGACAAGCAGCTGGTCCACTCGCTGTTTGACAAAGCCCAGGAGCGTTACGGCGACCGCAGTGGCGGCTACACCCGGATCATCCGGACCGTGCCCCGCCGCGGTGACAATGCCGAGATGGCCATCATCGAACTGGTCTGAGCGGCACCCGATCTGACACAGCGACGTTCCCGGCTGCGCAGCAGCTGATTGATCAGCCTGTTGAACGCGCCAACCTGCGGCGGATTGCCCTCTGCCTTCAGTATGACGGTGCCGGCTTCAAGGGCTGGCAACGCCAGCGCAATGCACCCAGCGTGCAGCAGACCCTCGAAGAGGCCCTGCAGGAGCTTGATCCTGCAGGGCCTGCTTTGTGCATGGCCGCAGGGCGCACCGACACCGGTGTCCACGCCGCTGGCCAGGTGGTGCACTTTGACGCCGCCGGGCCGATCCCCGCACATCGCTGGCCCAAGGCGCTCAACGGACGCCTGCCATCGACCATTCGGGTGGTGGCGGCCCGAGAGGTGAGCCCTGACTGGCATGCCTGTTTCAGCGCCTGCTACCGGCGCTACCGCTACACCCTGTACAACGGTCGCCTGCCCAATCTGTTTCTGCAGCCGTGGAGCTGGCATCGCTACCAGGCCCGCGTCGACGAGCAGGTCATCGCCACCCTGCTGCGCACCATGGTCGGCGAGCACGATTTTTCAGCCTTCATGCGGGCGGGCAGCCGCCGTCGCAACGGCATCACCACATTGCAGGAGGTGCAGGTGGAACGCACCGGAGATCTGATCACCGTGGAGGTTCAGGCCAGCGGCTTTCTTTACGGCATGGTGCGGTTGCTGATGGGCCAGCTGGTCGCCGTGGCCGAAGGACGACTGGAGGCGGCGCTTCTGCTCGAACGCTGGCGGGAGCAACGCCGATCAGAGATCAAAGAGGCTGCTCCCGCCCAGGGTCTCTGCCTGTTGCGGGTGGGCTATCCCCGGCCTGTGTTTGCCGAGGCAGAGTGTTACAGTCTTCAACCGCGGTATGTACTGAGCGGCTCAGATCATCAGAGCTTTTGAATCGTCTGAATCACGAGGTGGCCGGCTCCAACCGGGCAAGCTGCCAAGTCTTCTACGGAGTGAACGCCTGCTGATCCGACCCGTCAACACACCGCTTCGGAGCTGCCTCTGCGACTCGCTCCCGTGAGTCAGGCGCAGGCATGATCTGAACGTTCAGGATGCTCTCGGGCGACCTGAAACGATCGATTGAGGGCCCCCGGCCCACCCGACCTGTGCTGATGGCCCTGACCGGCCGGCAGGTAAGGTCAAACCATCACGGCCTGCCGCCGGATCCCAAGGGATCTGCAGCGACAACCGTTTCCCGGCCCGGCACTGACCGGAGCTTCATCCGGCGACATGAACAAGACACCCCTACCGTCCACCGACACACTCGAGCGCCAGTGGTATCTGGTCGACGCTGAGAACCAGACGCTCGGCCGTCTGGCCAGCGAGGTGGCCCAGGTGCTGCGCGGCAAGAACAAGCCCTGCTACACCCCCCACCTGGACACCGGCGATTTCGTCATCGTGATCAACGCTGACAAGATCAAGGTGAGCGGCAACAAGCCCACCCAGAAGCTCTACCGCCGTCACTCGGGTCGTCCGGGCGGCATGAAGACCGAGACCTTTGCCCACCTGCAGGCCCGCCTGCCCGAGCGCATCGTCGAGAAGGCGATCAAGGGCATGCTGCCCCACAACGCCCTGGGCCGTCAGCTGTTCCGCAAGCTCAAGGTCTACCGCGGCACGGAGCATCCCCACGCTGCCCAACAGCCTCAGGTTCTCGCCCTCAACCCCTCCGCTTCCGCCCAATGAGCCCGAACTCCGTCGTTTACTGGGGAACCGGTCGCCGCAAGACCGCTGTTGCCCGCGTCCGTGTGGTTCCCGGCAACGGTCAGATCACGATCAACGGCCGTCCTGGTGACAACTATCTGAACTACAACCCCGTGTATCTGGCCGCGGTCAAGGCACCGCTGCAGACCCTGGGCCTGGCCACCGACTACGACCTGCTGGTCAACGTGCGCGGCGGCGGTCTCACGGGCCAGGCCGATGCCATCAAGCAGGGAGCCGCACGAGCCCTCTGCGATCTGTCTCCTGACAACCGCAAACCGTTGAAGACCGAAGGCCACCTCAGCCGCGATCCACGCGCCAAGGAGCGTCGCAAGTACGGTCTCAAGAAAGCCCGCAAGGCACCTCAGTTCTCGAAGCGCTGATCCTGCATCGCTGCTTCAGCCATCCGCCCCATCCGTCAACGCCATGCCCAAGGCCGATATCCACCCCACTTGGTATTCCGATGCCAAGGTGATCTGCAACGGAGAAGTGGTCATGACCACAGGCTCCACCCAGCCCGAGATCCACGTCGACGTCTGGAGTGGAAACCACCCCTTCTACACGGGCACCCAGAAGATCCTCGACACCGAGGGTCGGGTGGATCGCTTCATGCGCAAATACGGCATGGGCGGTGGTGACTCGGCGTCTGGAGCCAAGAAGGCTGCCAAAGCCGCACCCGCTGACGCTGCAGAGCCGGTTGCTGCCGCAGAGGCCTCCGACAAGGCCTGAGCCAGACGCTCTGAGCCTGGTCTGCGCCCTTGGAATCCCGACTGCTCGATGAACGTCTCGAGGCTGCCCGCCGCACCTTTGAGACCCTCGAAACCCAGCTCGCAGATCCGGCGGTGGCCGGTGATCCTGTGCAGTTACAACGCCTGGCCCGGGAGCGGGCCAGGCTTGAGCCTCTGGTGATCGATCAGCAACGGCTGCGCAAATGCCGCGACGATCAGATCCAGGCCCAGATGCTTCTGAAACAGCACCGCGGCGATGGTGCCATCGAGGAGCTGGCCGCTGAGGAGCTGCAGCGCCTGGCCGAGGACATCAGCACCCTGGAGCGCCGGCTCACGATCGCCCTGCTGCCCCAGGACCCCCGCGACGATCGCAGCGTGATGCTGGAGATCCGGGCAGGTGCAGGCGGTGATGAAGCCGCCATCTGGGCCGGCGACCTGGCCCGGATGTACGAGCGTTATGCCCAGAGCGTGGGCTGGCAGGTGGAGCCTGTGAGCGCCTCCGAGGCCGATCTGGGTGGCTACAAGGAGTTGATCCTGGCCATCAAAGGAGAACGGGTCTACAGCCAGCTCAAATTCGAAGCCGGGGTGCATCGGGTGCAACGGGTGCCAGCCACCGAGTCCCAGGGCCGGGTGCACACCTCGACGGCCACACTCGCGGTGATGCCCGAGGTCGATCCGGTGGAGGTCCAGATCGACCCCACCGACCTGGAGATCAGCACCGCACGCTCGGGTGGAGCCGGTGGCCAGAACGTCAACAAGGTGGAGACGGCGGTCGATCTGCTGCACAAGCCAACCGGCATCCGAGTGTTCTGCACCCAGGAGCGCTCCCAGCTGCAGAATCGCGAAAGGGCCCTCGAGATTCTGCGGGCCAAGCTCTACGAACGCGAGCTGGCCGAAGCCAACGCCAAGGAGCGGGCCGGGCGACTGGCCCAGGTGGGCAGCGGTGACCGCAGCGAAAAGATCCGCACCTACAACTACAAGGACAACCGCATCACCGACCATCGCCTGGGTCGCAACTTCAGCCTGGAGCCGACCCTCGATGGCCAGTTGCACGATCTGATCACCGCCTGCATTGCTGCCGATCAGAACCGGCAACTCGAGGAACTGGCCCAACAGGCGGCCCTGGGCTGAGCGTCAGGTGAGGCCGATCACGTACTTGGCCCATTCGCCGTTGCGACCGCCCCGCATCTGGCGGGTGGCCTCAAAGCTGAGGGTGCTCAGGGGCCTGTGGGGCTCGCGCCGCAGGGGCATGCCCGCCTCGCGGGGAGTACGGCAGCCCTTGCGAACATTGCAGGGGAGACAGGCCGTCGTGACGTTGTCCCAGGTGTCGCGACCGCCGCGGCTGCGGGGCACCACATGGTCGATCGACAGGGGTTCCTTGGCGGTGCCGCAGTACTGACAGCGATGGCCGTCGCGCTGAAACAGATTGCGCCGTGTCAGGGGCAACGGCCGGTAGGGAACCCGCACAAACTGGCGCAGGCGGATCACGGTGGGCAGGAGCAGGTCGTCGCGGATCGTGCGCGTCGGGTCATGTTCCAGCCCTTCGGCCTTGCCTTTGAGCACCATCACCATGGCCCGACGCCAGGTGGTGATGTTCAGCGGCTCATAGGACGCATTGAGGACGAGAACCTGGCCCATGCCAGCTCCCTGGGTTGGCGGCATGCTAAGGGGGATCGCAGCGGCAGCACGGTGCGCCTGCTTACCCTTCTGGCAGAGCAGTGGCCATGAACGCCTTCTCCCTGGCATCGCAACCCGAGCCCCACGAGGCTGGCGTCTCCCGCCAGCGAGCCTGGGTGGAGGTCGATGCCGAAGCCATCCGCCGCAATGCCGCAGTCCTTTCAGCAGGTCTGGCACCGGGCAGCAGCCTCATGGCCGTGGTCAAGGCCGATGGCTATGGCCATGGCGCTGCCCCCGTCGCCCAGGCGGCCCTTGCAGGAGGAGCGAGCTGCTTCGGGGTCGCCACACTGGCCGAAGGGGTGCAGTTGCGCCGTGCCGGCATCACCGCGCCGGTGCTGGTGCTCGGCAATCTGATCCATGCCGAAGAATTGCGCAGCTGCCTGCGCTGGCAGCTGATGCCGACCCTCAGCGGCATGCGCGAAGCGCTGCTCTGCCAGAACCTCGCCGCCACGAGCGGCCGCACCATGCCCGTGCATCTCAAGCTCGACACAGGCATGGCGCGGCTCGGGGTCGACTGGCAGGACGGGCCTCGCCTGGTGGCGGCCATCGCCGACCTGGAGCATCTGGAGCTGGCCGGGATCTACTCCCACCTCGCCAATGCCGACGCGTCCCCCGCCGAGGATGACGGCTTCACCCGCACCCAGCAGCACCGCTTCGACACCGTGCTGGAAAGCCTGCGGCAACAGGATCTGAACCCGGGCTGCCGACACCTGGCCAATTCAGCAGCAACCCTGCGGGGGCGAGCCTTTCACTACGACATGGTGCGGGTGGGGCTGGCCCTCTATGGCCACAGTCCGGCCGTGCATCTGGATGGGGCGGCCGCGCTCCAACCCGCCATGCAGGTGCGGGCGCGGGTCAGCCTGATCCGGGAGGTGGGCAGCGGCGTGGGTGTCAGCTACGGCCATCGCTTCCGCACCAGCCGCCCCAGCCGTCTGGCGGTGGTGGGCATCGGCTACGCCGACGGCGTGCCACGCCAACTCTCGGGAAGCATCACGGTGCTCCACGGTGGCAGGGCCATCCCCCAGGTGGGGGCGATCACCATGGACCAGCTGGTCCTGGATGCCACCGAAGCCCCCGATCTGGACGTGGGCTCGGTGGTCACCCTGCTCGGTCACGACGGCGGCCTGCAGATCAGTGCCCGCGACTGGAGTGACGGCTGCCAGACGATCCCCTGGGAGATCCTCTGTGGTTTCAAGCACCTGGAGAGGTGGCTGAGTGGTTGAAAGCGGCTCCCTGCTAAGGAGTTACAGGAGGCAACTTCTGTCGAGGGTTCGAATCCCTCCCTCTCCGTTGAACAGTTCTGGATTTTCTGGTCGCAGGCCAGGCCCTGACAGCGCGTCAGGCACTGAATCGTCGACTGCCCCGATCAGCCAAAGGCCATCAGTCTGGAGCAGATCTCCGGCAACAGATCGGCATCGCCCGCTCGGGCAGAGCCCTCGCTCATGACCACCAGCAGGGTTGGAGCCGAACCCTCCAGCTCGATGTAGGCGGCATCGTGGCGGGCCTGGCTCATCCAACCGGCCTTGCTCCAGAGGCGAGCTTCGGGGGGAAGGCCTGCCCCCAGAAATCCATCGACCTGGTTCTCCGGATCAGCGGCCCGGGCCCCCTCATCAAGACTGCGTTGCAGCAGCGCGCGCATGCGTGCACAGGCCGGCGGCGAGACCACCGCGGCAGCGATCACGGCCTGCAACAGGCGAGCCACACCGTGACTCGAGAGCCGGTTGCGGTTGGCATTGTTGACGCCATAGAACTGGCGTTCTCGCCCATAGGGCCCGTCATCCCACGTCTTCTGGCAGGCATTCCAGCCAGCCAGCTCCTGCCAGGCCAGGTCGGTCAGCCAACGGTTGACCAGCTGGCGCTGCTCGACCCATGCCGCCATCGCGTCGTCGGCCAGCTCAGGGCCACCGGTGGTGCCACTGAGCCGGTCGACCACGTACTCGGTGGCGTTGTTGCTCGAGTCCTGCACCATGGCCGCCAGGGCGCGGCGCAGCTCGGGTGTCTCGGCCAGCCGATCCTGTTGCAACCAGGCTTCGGCCGCCACCAGATAGACAAGCTTGACCACACTGGCTGGGTAGCGCAGCTGTTCACCGCGCCAACTCGAACCCTGAACGGGCTGCGCCCAATAGGCAGCGGGTTCGAGCTGGGCGGCCCGGTCGATCTGGGAACCCGCGAAGCGCAGCCAGGTGATCGACAGGTGCTCGCCCAGGCCGGGCCTGCCACGGGACTCCAGGTGATGCACCAGATCAACCAAGGCCTGGTCCATGGCCGGATCCGGGCTGTAGAACGCCATCACTCCCCGCCGCGGATGTCGTGAGATTAGGGACCATGGCCGCGCTTGAGCTGCTCAGACCCGGCACGGTCTGGCAGGTGCTGGGCCCTGTCAACGGCTACAGCCATTGGCGCGGCAGCAATCTGGCCACCCAACTGTGGCCAGGGCGGTCGCTGCGGCTGCTGGACCAGCCCAGTGGCTGCCCGCGCCTGCGGGTGAGGACACTCGACGACGGCTACCCCTGCTGGATCGCCCCCGGCGATCTGCTGGGCTTGGCCATCGTCGGCGCGGCAAGGGGCCCGATGCTCCACAGCACCGCCACCATCAGCGCCCGGATTCCCGGGGTGCTGGCCTACGCCCAGGCGGCACGCGAGCAACCCAACACCTACCTGTGGGGGGGCAGCCTGGGTCCCGACTTCGACTGCTCGGGACTGGTGCAACGGGCCTTTGCCGAGGTGGGGATCTGGATCCCCCGGGATGCCTATCTGCAGGAACGCTTCTGCCAGCCCGTGGCGGTACGCCCTGGCGTGCTGCATGCCCTGCTGCCGGGCGACCTGATCTTCTTTGGCCCTCCCCAGCGCTGCACCCACGTGGGTCTGCATCTGGGCCAGGGCCGCTACCTGCACAGCTCGGGACAGGAACACGGCCGCAACGGCCTGGGAGTGGACGATCTCAACCCCCACAACCGCGATGCCGTGGCGACCCACTACCGCCAACAACTGCGCGGCGCTGGACGGGTGGTGCGATGCCACGACGGCAGTCCCCTGCCCGCGTAGGTTCGCCGCCATGGCTGACGATCTGCCCCTGTCTGTGGTGGTGCCTCTGTTCAACGAGGAGGCCAGCCTTGAACCACTGGTGGACCAGCTGCTGGCCGCCCTGCGGCCTCTGGGCCTTGACTTCGAGCTGGTGCTGGTGGACGACGGATCCCGTGACCGGACTCCGAGCCTGCTCGCGACCCTGGCCGGCAGAGTCCCAGAAATCGTCGCCGTTGTGCTGCGGCGCAACTATGGCCAGACAGCCGCCATGGCGGCTGGCTTTGATACGAGCCGTGGGGCCATGATCGTCACCCTCGATGGCGATCTACAGAACGATCCGGCCGACATCCCCTTGCTGCTGGGGCGGCTGCAGGAGGGCTATGACCTGGTCAGCGGCTGGCGGCACCAGCGCCAGGACGCCGCCCTCAGCCGGCTGCTGCCCAGCCTGCTGGCCAACGCCCTGATCGGCCGCGTGACCGGTGTGCGGCTCCACGACTACGGCTGCTCGCTCAAGGCTTACCGCCGCGAGCTGCTCGACGATCTGAATCTCTATGGGGAGCTGCATCGGTTTTTGCCTGCCCTGGCCTCCATCGAGGGCGCCCGCATCGCCGAGGTCAGGGTGCGCCATCACCCCCGACGCTTCGGCAACAGCAACTACGGCATTGACCGCACCGTGCGGGTGCTGATGGATCTGCTCACGGTCTGGTTCATGAAACGGTTCCTGACCCGGCCGATGCATGTGTTCGGCTTTGGCGGTCTGGCGGCGGTCGGGCTTGGAGCCCTGATCGTGCTCTGGCTGATCGCCCAAAAGCTGATGGGGGCTGAGATCGGCGGGCGCCCCCTGCTGCTGATGGGTCTGCTCAGCTTTCTCACCGGGGTGCAACTGGTCTGCTTCGGGCTGCTGGCTGAACTGCAGATGCGCACGTATCACGAAAGCCAGAACAGGCCCATTTACCGGGTCAGAGCCCTGCTGCGTCAGCCGCGCTCAGACGCTCTGGAACCTGGGGCTGGCGTTGCGGGGGCGCCGGGCTGCCGAGGGTGACAACACAACAGCGGGTGCCGCTGCGCAGCTGCGACCCCTGAAACGCGCCATCGCCGCTGCCGCCGCCACCACCACCTCAGGGTGGGGATCACGCAGGGCGCGCTGCAACAGGGGGACGACGGCACGATCGCCCCAGCCGACCATCTGATCCACAGCAGCCAGGCGTTGCACCCGCGAGGCATTGAGCTCGCCAGCCAGGCGCTGAAGCCGCTGGCGGCGCCCTAAGGGCTGGGCAGCTCGGCTGCGCTGCAGGTCACCCCTGCCCAGGGCGTCCCCACCCATGGCTGGATCCGGCAAGTGCGCTGCAGGCGTTGCCGGCTGCACAAAGGACGTGGAGGACTGTCGCTGAGCAGCTCGGACCGCTGTGCCCTGGTGATCCATCAAGGCCGCACGACGCCGGCTGAAGAACCAGAGCAGAACGGCCAGTACGGCGGCGCTGATGGCGGCGGGGGTTCCCATGGGATTGAACTTTTATGTCGCCCCACCTAAGGCGGCGGAGCCACTCAGAACGTGCTCCGTACAGTACGCCTGATACCCATTGGCCTGCGCCATGACTGGAGAATTTGCTGCTGCCTGGCTTCCGTCAGTGTTCGTTCCCCTGGTTGGGATCGTCGGTCCGGCCGTGGCGATGGCCCTGCTGTTCAACGTGATCGAAGCCCGCGACTGAGACGAGAGCCCCGTTCAGCACGCAACGTCGCCCTTTCCCTCGCAGATCCCAACCGCAACCATGACCGTCACACCCGTCGCCGACCCGACCGTCGGAAACCTGGCCACTCCCGTCAACAGCAGCTACTTCACCAAGGCCTTCCTCAACGCGCTGCCCGCCTATCGCCCCTCCCTGTCACCGAACCGTCGGGGTCTTGAGGTGGGCATGGCTCATGGATTCTTCCTCTACGGCCCCTTTGCC
>RGUW01000341.1 GCA_010027605.1 Synechococcaceae bacterium WB9_2_112
AATCTGTTTGTGGCCCAGTTCATCGGCAGCCCGCCGATGAACCTGCTGCCGTTGCGGGTGGCTGGCCCCAGCCAGGTGCTGCTGGGTGAGCGGCGGCTGCAGGTGGAAGGGCCCCAGGCCGCAGCACTGGCTGGCCGGCTCAACGAAGCGCTCACGGGCGGCCTGCGGCCCGAGCACCTCAGGCTGGCGCCCGCCGCCAACCGCAACCTGGCCGCCGAGGTGAGCCACATCGAGGCACTCGGCAACGAACAGCTGATCACCTGCCGGCTGCTGGAGGGCAGCCACCTGGTGCTGGTGCGTGCGCGGCCCGATCAGGCGGTGGCGGTGGGGCAGAGCGTGCACCTGGAGGTGGACCCTGCCGGCTGGCGCCTGTTCGACAGCGCGGGCAATGCCCTGCCGCTGCCGGAGCTGGTGGCGGCAAAGCCACCGGAACTGCCCGAGTTCGGGGGCTGAGGCTCTCAGCCCATGCCGTTGGAGCTGCTGTCGAACCAAATGCCACCGGTGTAACCAGAGATTTCGCGCAGCTTGCCATTGCCATTGGAGTCGCGGCTCAGCTCAAAGGCGGTCCAGCCAGTGTTGTTGCTGAAGTCGCTCTCGATGAACCAGCCGGAAGGGTTCACGTTCGTGAAGATCCGGTAGGTACCAGCCGCCAGGTTGGTGATATCCACCTCCTGACCCGGCAGGGCATGGTTGTAGCGATCCATCCAGCCGGCCGAAACACCCTGCACATCAGCAAAGCAATCGGTGTAGGTCTTCTGGTTGGCGGGGGAGCCGATGATGTCGTAGTGGTCGGGATCGCTTCCGGCCACGGGGGTGATCTGATTCACATCAATCAGGCAGAAGGTTGTTTTCACCACCTCCAGGCCAGTGATGCGATCCCAGGAGCCCGTGGCTGTGTTGTAGCGGTCCACGCCGAATTCGGCGGTTTCGCCGATATGGAAGTGCTTGTGCTCCGGATGAAACTCAGAGAGGGCCGCATCCGGAATGACCACAGCCATGGCCCCGCTGGCATCCAGCAGCTCCTGACTGGTGATCGCCAGCTCTTTGGGATCGAGCCCCAGGCTCTCCGCATAGGCGATCTGGTCGGGATCGGTGAGCGGGGTGCCACGGCGCACCTGCCAGGTTGCGATCCCGGTGTTGGCGATCGAATTGCTGAAGCGCAGCATCTCGCGCTGCTGGGAGTTCTGGATCTGCAGATGGGTGGGGGCCGCTGCCCTGATGTCGGGCAGCCAGGAGGCCTGAATCTTGCCCTGGCTGATCAGCCCGTCGACCCGCTCATCGGTCCAGGGATTGGGCCCGCGCAGGATCACGTAGGGGATGTCGCCCTCGC
>RGUW01000342.1 GCA_010027605.1 Synechococcaceae bacterium WB9_2_112
TGTCCTCCCCAAAGCAGGTGGTGTACTCACGGCTGCTGAGCATCGCCTCAACAACCCCATAGAACCCCCTGCGGGCCGCGGTATCGAAATAGGCATCGATCTCCCAGCGGCCAAAGGTGGGCCTACCCAGCAGGCGGCGATGCATCACCTCAATCGCCTTGGTGATGTACAGACCACTCCAGTAGCGGCGGCGGAAGGCATCGCTGCGGGCCACCTGGCGAACGAAGTCGCGCAGGCAGATGTCGCCGTTCTCCAGCTTGATCTCGGCGACGGTGTTGCGCTCACCGGCATAGCCGGCATTGCCCAGCACCTGGGCATAGACCGCACGGATCACCGCTTGGGTGCTGGCCTCGGTGTTGCGAATGCTGGGTTGGCCGCTGCGGCGAGGTACTGAATTACCCCCGGTGGCGATCTGCTGCAGCCGCACCACCCTGGGGCCAACGCGGCGAGGTTGGGCCGATCGGAACTGGGGGCTGTCCATTTGCCCCGGCTGGGCCATGCCATTGCCGATCAGAATCCGGCGGCTGTCATAAGGAGCCGGTGCGGGGCGCGTGGCCACCGAAGCGGTACCCGATGGGAAGATCGCCCCATAGTTCAGGGCCAGCGGGTCATTGCCTCCGCCATAGGCGTGTTGATCGGGGAAGGCCTGGCGATACGAGGCGTAGAGGGTGACGTACTGGGGTGCTCCTTCAAACGGAGCGCTGAAGCGGAACAGCTTGCGGTTTGATCCCCAGCCGGCACTTTCCTGGGCTTCTTCGCCCAGGTCGCGCAGGTAGGGCACCGTCTCTTCGCCGAACACCCGGGCGTACTCCATCGAGTTCACCAGGCAGTCGACCAGGCCGGGTAGCCCCTGGGCCGAGACGATGTCGAAGTAGTAGGTGAATTCCTCGCGGGAGCTGATGCCCCGGCCAAGGAAATGGCGGAAGGCCAGTTCGACGGCGCGGCTATTGGAGAAGCGGGCGTAGAACTGATTGCGGTACTCCTTGCTGCGCCCCAGGGCGCGGATGAACTCGCGCATCGAGATGTCGCCCTGGCGCACCTGGGTCGCCTCGACCGGACAGGGCATTTGGCTGTAGGCCTTGGCGATATCGCGCTCGAACACCTGCCGGTAGGCCGCGCGAATCACCTCGGCCTTCTGGGCGCCGCTCATGCGGGGTTTCATCACATAGCGCTGGCGACCTTCGGCGGCCAGGGCATAGGTGGCGGGGAGTTGCAGACCCTGATTGACCGGGCTGCCGAGACGCTGGCGGGTCGACGGCATCGGCACCGCCAGCTCCTGCAGCAGCACGTTGAAGCAGTCGATCACCAGCTGGCGGGCCTGGGGCTGGT
>RGUW01000343.1 GCA_010027605.1 Synechococcaceae bacterium WB9_2_112
AGGTGCACCACGCCGCTGTCGGCGCTGAGCAGCAGGTCGCACTGGGCCAGCACGGCGGCGGTGTCGCGGAAGTCCATCGAGGCCGCAACCGCAGCCTGGCCCGCCACAAAGGGCAAGCCGGCGTCGAGCCGGAGCTGTTCACTGCCGGCCCCCTTCTGGATCGACACGAACTCCACGCCCTCCAGGCCCCTGAGCTCGAGCCAGTGCTCAAATAGCATCGAGCGCCCCCGCGAATAGAGGCTGGTTTCGTGGCCGGGGTTGCCCTGCCAGTGCAGGGCGATCAGGCGCCGGCCGGGAACCCGCTGCAGCCGCTCACGCCACTGGCACACCCGATCTGGATCGGCATGCAGATAGCCCTGGGCGTGGGGAATCCGATCGGGCCTGCAGCCCAGCTGAGCCGGTAGATCCAGCAACGGCAACCAACCCACGGGGCCTGGCCCGAGGTCGTCGGCGCACAGCTGTGGCTCCACCCGCGCTAGGCCACTCCCCTCCCGCAGCAAGGCCACCAGGGCCGGTTGGCTCAACAGGATCACCTGCAGCCCCTGGGCCTGGAGCTCCAGCCCAAAGCGGCAGAACTGCAGTGTGTCCCCCAAGCCCTGCTCGCTCATCAGCAGCAGCGTTTGGCCCGTGGCCAGGGGCGTTTGTTGCGGTGCGCCGAACAGCCGCTGGAAGTGGGGGTAATTGCCGGGTTTGCGGGCAAAGCGGTGCCTGTAGAGCTCCCAGCCCGCAGGCCATTGACCCGCCAGAAGTAGATCCTGACTGAGGTTGTTGCGGGCCTGCAGCAGCGGCGCCTCCGGCAGCCTTAGGCAGTGCTGGTAAGCCCGAATGGCCGCACCAATCCGCCCCTGTTGGTGCAGGCTGATGCCCAGGTTGTAGTAGGCCACCGGTTGCTGCGGTTCCTCGCGGATCCCCCGTGCCAGCAGCCGTTGCGCCAGGGCCGGGTCGGAGGCCAGCAGTTCCCCGCCGCGGTTCAGCCAGTTGGCAGCGCTCCAGGCCATTGGCTCATCCTGGGGCAAGCCAGCGCTCGCCGTAGGCCAGGCAGGCTGCCGCCAGGGTGTCCCCCAGGTCTGCCACCACCTGCTGCGCCAACCGTTGGCCCGCCAGGGCGATCGCCTCGCACGCATCGGGATGGCGAACGCACCAGTGCAATTGCTGGTTCAGATCAGCAAGATCGGCCGCCACGGGCACCACGTGCACCCACGGTTGCAAGCGGTGGTGGTACCACTGCCGCCGGGGGCTGCCCACCCGCAACACGCAGCTGCCGCTGAGCAGCTTCCACAGCAGCCCCCAGGAATTCACATTGCCGTCGATCTCGATCAG
>RGUW01000344.1 GCA_010027605.1 Synechococcaceae bacterium WB9_2_112
TGATCAGCCGCGCCGGCGCCGGCAGCCTCAGCGAGCTGGCGGTGTGCGCCAGCCCGGCGATCCTGGTGCCCTTCCCCCAGGCGGCCGACCGCCACCAGGACGCCAACGCCGGCGCCGCAGCGGCCCTTGGGGCGGCGGTGATCGTGTGGCAACACCCGCCCGAGCACCCCGGCCTGGGGCAGGCGATCTGGCGGCTGCTGGGGCCGAGGCTGCGGGGTTGCGATCCGGCCATCGACCCACTGCTGCGGCTGCGGGCGGGCATGGAGCGGCTGGCGGTGCGTGACGCCGATCAGCTGCTGGCGCAGGTGCTGGCGGAGCTCAGCGACCAGGTATAGACTGGTCGATACCAGCAAAGGAAGGCGGCTGATCGGCATGCGCGCCAAGTTGTTTCGCAACGGCCGAAGCCAAGCCGTGAGGCTGCCGGCCAGCTTTCGGTTTGAGGGCACTGAAGTGGACATTGAGCGCGATGAAACGGATGGCTCGGTCAGGCTGCGTCCCGTTCGCTCAACACCCCTCGATTGGCTCAGGCGCCGCGGCGAGGTCTGCGACAACTCTGGAACGCCAGATGAACTCGCCGAATTCTTTGACGACCTGAACGATCAACGCAGCCCATCAGAGCGACCCTGGCCGTGAAGCACCGGTTCATGCTCGACACCAATGCGGTGCGGGCTCTGCTGGAGCGTGGCTCACCTCAGCTCGACCAATGGTTTGCCGAGGAGCGCTGTTCGATGTCCGCGATCGTGGCTGCCGAGATCCGTTTCGGGCTGGCTCGAAGACGGTTGAGTGCAGCGCGACACAGCCTCGTTGAAGACCTTCTCACTGTTCTGCCCATCGAACCATTCGGCTCCAGAGCCGCCCAAAGCTATGGGACCCTCAGAGCCGAGCTGATGGCAGCTGGTGTGACCCTCAGCGCCATGGATCTACTCATCGCAAGCCATGCCTTGAGCGCAGGGTGCACCCTGCTCACAGCCGACCAAGCCTTCAGTCAAATCACAATCCTCAAGACTCGGCACTGGTAAGCGGCAGCTGAGCATTCCGCACCTCCCACCAGGGTCACAGGGGTGAAGAGTCGGAAGCCTGCCACTCCAGCCGCAAGGCCGAGACGATGCGGCGGTTACGGCGACGGCTCTGGTAGCCGATGCGGAGCCATCGCTCATCCAGGCCGTCAAAGGAGCGGCAATCGCGCAACAGGATGCGGTGGCGCCGCTCCAAGGCCTCGCGCAGGGGCACCAGCGAGCGCTCCCCACGCAGCAGCAGAAAATTGGCGGCGGAGGGCATCGGCGTCAGGCCGGGCAAAGCGGTCAGCTGCCGCTGCAGCCA
>RGUW01000345.1 GCA_010027605.1 Synechococcaceae bacterium WB9_2_112
GAGGGGCTGCGGCACAACCATGGCTGCAGGTTATGCAGCTCCTCGGGTTGGTTGATGTTGAGCAGCGCCATCCGATCCAGCACCACAGCCTGGCAGGGCTGACCGGTCAGCCATCGCTGCAGGCGGCGTTCGCCAGAGTTCAGCTGGCTGTTGAGACTGCGCCGCAGCCCAGGGGTGCTCGGATAGACCCCCAACAGCGGTTGGCTGCGCTGGCCGTCATGGGCCAGATGGATGACGCTAGGCTCCCGGTCAGCTGACGCCAGTAGCGCCAGTAGCGTCGGCAGGTTGAGCTGGGGCATGTCGACCGGGCACAGCAGCAGGCGCTGATCCGGGTGGTGCTGCATCAGCCGGGCCAGTGCCAGCAGTGGGCCTTCTTGGGGCGGTGGTTCGGCCAGGGCGGTGTGGCCCAGGCACGCTGCCACCTCCAGATGCCGGCGGTGGCGGCTCAGCAGGGTCACCGGTGCATCCAGTCGGGCCAGCAGGCCCAGCGTGCGCTGCAACCAGGTGCCACCTTCCGGGTGGGGCAGCAGGGCTTTGTCTCGGCCCATGCGGCGGCTCTGCCCGCCGCTCAGCAGGCAGCAGCGCAGTGGCAGCGGGGCGCACCAGTTTGGTAGCAACCGCTGCCTGAGGGAGCCCAGCTGCTCCGTAGGGTCTCGCCGCTCCTCCGTCTGTGCCATGGCGCCCGCCGCTCACTCTTCTGTGCTGATCGCTGCCAAGCGGCGCGTGGGTCTCAGCTTCGCCCAGCTGGGCGAACGACTGGGGGTCGATGAGGTATGGCTGGCCAGCCTGCTGCACGGCCAGGCCACCGCTACCCCGGCCGAAGCCGAGGCCTTGCTGACAGCGCTGCAGCTGGCCGACGGTCCAGAGGCCCCGGCGTTGCTGGAGGCACTGATCACCTATCCGCTCAAGGGGGCCTTGGATCCCCAGGTCCCCACCGACCCCCTGCTGTACCGCTTCCACGAGATCCTGCAGGTCTATGGCCTGCCACTCAAGGATGTGATTCAGGAGAAGTTCGGCGACGGCATCATGTCGGCGATCGACTTCACCCTCACTGTTGATCGCCAGAGCGATCTCAAGGGAGATCGCGTTGTGGTGACCATGAACGGCAAGTTTCTGCCCTACCGCAAATGGTGAGGCCTGCCCTGGCCCCCCCTGAACCGGCCAAGGCTCAGTGTCCCTACTGCGGCGTAGGGTGCGGCCTCGAGCTCAGGCCGTCGGGCGACGTTGCCGCGCCCCAGTGGTCAGTTCGGGGCGATCGCAGCCATCCCTCCTCGCTGGGGCAGGTCTGTATCAAGGGAGCCACGGTTGCTGAGACCCTG
>RGUW01000346.1 GCA_010027605.1 Synechococcaceae bacterium WB9_2_112
ATCTCCGGCTTTGTGCTCTGGGCCCTGGCGGCTCCCCCCGCCGTGCCGCTGCATGCGTTTCTGCACCAGCGCGGCCCCACCCAGGTGGTGTGCCTGGTGTTCGCCGGCATGGTGGTGGCTTTTTTGGTGGCCAAGGGGCGCCTGCTGCGGGCTGAACAGCAGCGTTTGCAGCAGCTGGATCTGGATGTGCCGGGCCTGGTGGCCAGCGGCGATCTCGATGCGATCGGCCGGCGGGCCGAGCAATCCGCGAGCTTGGCCGGCAAGCGGCTGCTGCGGGTGCTGTCGGTGTGGGGGTCGACGCAGTCGTCGTTCCAGCTGGAGCGCAGCGTTGATGGGGATGCCGAGCTCTATGAGCTGGCCCAGGAGCGCAGCTACAGCCTGGTGAAGGTGTTGATGTGGGCGATCCCGATCCTCGGCTTCATCGGCACGGTGATCGGCATGTCGCAAGCGGTCGGCTCGTTTGATGCCGTTCTCGGCAACTCCGACAACGTGTGACCAGCGGCCTCGGCACAGCCTTTGACACCACCTATCTGGCGCTGGTGATTTCCGTGCTGTTGTCGTTCCCGATGATCTACATGGAGCGCCAGGAGGAGCAGCTGCTCAATGGCGTGGATGGGGAGGTGCGGGGCCTGGTGATGGCCCTCAGCCCCAGCGGGGAAAGCGCCGGCGGGGCAGGAGGCGGAGGTGGGTTCGGTGTTGGCGGTGGCCAGTTGGCGAAGGCCCCAGGCCCCTTGGATCTCCAGGCCGATGAGCTCTCGGAGCTGATCACCGGGGCGTTTGAGCAGTTTCTGCCGGACCCTTCGGTGTTGGTGGCCCCAGCCCAGCGCTACGCCGACCAGCTCACGGAGGCCACCCTCACCAAGCTGGAACCGCTCACCCAGGTGGTGCGGGATGCGGTGGAAGGGGTGGCCGAGGCCCGCCTGAGCCTGCAGGAGCAAGCCCATGAGATCCGCAGCAGCATGGATGGGGTCGCCGCCGATCTCAACCAATCGGTGCGCGATCTGCAGCCGCTGTTGCGGGAGTTGCAGGCGGCCTCCAAGCTCTCAGCAGTGCTGGGGGAAGACCTTGATCAGCTCAAGGCCACCGTGGAGCTGCGGCGCGCCATCGAAGCGCTCAACGCCAACCTGCAGGCGCTGACGCTGGAACGGCAGCGCCGCCGCGGCCCCGGCTGGTGGCGGCGCCTGCGTGTGGCCCTGCTGCGCTGATGGCCAGGCGCCGCCGCGGGGGCAGCGGTGTTGCGGTGGATCTGTTTTCCTTCCTCAACATCATGGCCGCCACCATCGGCGTGCAGACCCTGCTGATCGTGATCATGGCGTTGC
>RGUW01000347.1 GCA_010027605.1 Synechococcaceae bacterium WB9_2_112
TTTCGCTGTAGATCCGGTTCCAGCGGTCGAAGCCGGTGGTTTCGAAGTAGCCCTTCACCTCCTGCTTTTCGGCGATGGTTTCAGCGGAGGTAGGCATCGAGAGAGGCAGTGAAGCTTTGTCGTAGGCCGGATCTTACGGAGCGCCGCTGGTCTCCAGCACATGGAGTTCGCTCCGCACGTCAGCCAAGGGCCGGTCGATCCAGGGCCAGAAGTCCCAGTGGGTATCGCGGATCGGACCGGTTGTGGCCGCGCCGCGCTGCAAGGCTCGGGCGAATGCCGGGGCATCGAGTTGATCCTTCAGTTTGGGCGCCACGCTTCCTGCCAGGGGATCGGCGATGCCCATCTGGAACTGCAGCAACGCCGGCAGGGCAATCAGCAGGGCATGGTCGGGGAACAGTCCCATCGTGAAGCCCAGCACCTGCAGTTCGCCGTCGGGATCGGTGGCGTAGCCGCCGATCACGTGGTGGACGTCGTGGATGGCCACATAGGCGTAGGGCAGACCCTTGCGGCTGCCGGGGAAGGGAAAGCCGTTGTGCTGGTAGTAGGCGTGCAGGCCCGCCCCGAGGCTGCCGGCGGGCGCGACGGCCAGGGCGGCATAGCGGCTCTCATGTTCCCGATCGATGCCCAACCCCAGCATCGGGAGGATGAAGCGGGCATAGCCCTGCACCACGCCGTCGTTGTTGAGCTCAGCGAAGGTCCGGCGATACATGTCGCCGAAGGCCTTCAGCACATGCCCGCGGCACACGACCTCCAGATCGGCCACCACCCCAGCTTCCACCTGCAGCTCAGTGGCGATGCGCTCCAGCAGCAGCACCTTGGTCTCATCGAGCCGCGGCTCCAGGAAGGCCAGCAGCGTGAGCAATTGCATCACCTCCTGGCGCTGGCGGTGGCTGAGCACCAGCCCCGATAACCCCACCGGCATGGTGACGTCTGGATGGGCTGGCCAGGGTCGGCCTAACAGAGCTGGAAACAGCTCGGCAAGCAGCTGCCGCTCGCGGGGCGTGGCCTGTTGCTGCCCCTCACCGCTAATCAGGGCTTCACAGGTTTGGGCCACGGCCGCTACGGCAGCCGGAGGCAGGGTCGCTAAGTCGTGGAAGGCCACGGTGGACTTGGAGCTGCACTGGTTCTGGCCCCCAGCTTGGTCAGCTCGGCCTCAGCCTGCAGCCCTTCGCCAGCTCAGCCCCTCAGCCGCCTGGCTCCAGCGCAGGCCGTCGTTCAGTGGTAAGCCCACCAGCAGCTCGGCGGGGCTGCACCGCTCGCCCAGCACCCGTCGGGGTGTGACCGTGGCCGCGGCGATGGCGCCGTCGGCGTCGCCGCTC
>RGUW01000348.1 GCA_010027605.1 Synechococcaceae bacterium WB9_2_112
CGCCAGATCGGTCGGCACAGTTGGTGCACGATCACGCCGTGCTGCAAGGCTTCGCAGCGGCGGCGGAATTCCAGCAGGCCCGCACGAATGGAGGAGTAATTCACCTGCGTCAGGTCCCCGGTGAGCATCTCGTAGGTGATGCCCATGGCAGCGGCCACCGCCCTGAACTGCTGGCGCATGAATTCGGCGTAGGAGCTGCCAACATCAGCGGGGGCCGAGAACTTGATGTCTTCCCCCGGCTCCAGGATCTGCAGCGTCCCGGGCTCCATCCCTGCCAAGGCGACACCATTGGCATCGGCCGCCGACTCGCCCATCAGGTTGTCCTCGGGCGCCATACGTGTGATGAAGCCGGCGAACATGGCGGCGGTTTTCTTGCGCACCAGTTCAGCGTCGTCGTACTGGTCGAGCTCGTTGAGTTTGACCAGTGCGCGCGTGAGCCAAGGCTCGCCTCGGATCTGGCCAGGGCGCAAGGGACGAAACAGGTGAATGACTTCACTGGCATCCACCCGCACGGTGTCCATCCCACCTTGGCTGGACATCGGGGCCAATAATCCATCGTTGGGATGAGATCGGTACAGGTGGTAAGCCACACGACGCCCCAAGCGGTCGAACTCGATGCCGGCACGAATAACATTCCCGCCGGGCAGATCCCGATTCATCGTGGTGGGCAAGTGCTCCGCTTCCAGGACCTGGATCTGCAGTGCCACCGGCAGACCATCCTCAGTGCGGCGGTAGCGGAGCCGGACCAGCGCTTCACCGCCTTCAAGCATGGCCCGCGTGGCCAAGGCCTGCAGACCGTAGAAGTCGGTCAGGCCTGCGGCATCGGCTTGCTCACACCAGTCCCACCACAGGCTGTGGATGGCTTCACGGGTGCCTTGGTCCTGCACCATGCTCTGCGGCTTGATGCCGGTACCGATGGCGTTGGCCACAAAGGCCTCAATCCCAGCAGCGGCCCAGGCGTTACGCCGCACCAGGTCACGGCTTTTGGCGCGCAGTTCGTCTTGGGCCAGCGACAAGGCGGCCACGGCACCTGGGTTGCCTGGCATCCAGGCCAGCGCCCGGCGACCACCACCGGTACCGTCATAGACCGGAGTGCGTCCGAACATGCGGTGACGAAGCTTTTTGAGCCAGGCCATCAGAGCGCCTTGCTGGTGGTCACGCGGATCTGACGTGACTTCGCTGCGCCGGACTCACGGGCGATGGTGGCCTCGACCTCGGCAATCGCGGCCTTGAGATCGGCCACGCTGCGGTACTCGATACTCTTGCCCTCGTAGGTCACGCGGTGCTCGCCGCTGGCCAGGGCTTCACGCA
>RGUW01000349.1 GCA_010027605.1 Synechococcaceae bacterium WB9_2_112
CTGCGCTACGCCTGGCAGACCGATAACCGCCTCACGATTCCGATGAGCGGTACCGGCAGCGCCGCCATGGAGGCCACCCTTGCCAACACTGTGGAACCCGGCGACAAGGTGCTGGTGGCGGTGATGGGCTACTTCGGTCTACGCCTCGTCGACATGGCCGGCCGCTACCGCGCCGAGGTGGTCACGATCGAGCGTCCCTGGGGTGAGGCCTTCACACTGGCCGAGATCGAGGCGGCCCTCGCGGAGCACAAGCCCACCATCCTGGCGATGGTGCATGCCGAAACCTCCACTGGCGTCTGTCAGCCCATGGAGGGCATCGGCGAGGCCTGTCGCCGCCACGACTGCCTGCTTCTGCTCGACACCGTCACATCCCTGGGTGGTGTCCCCGTGCTTCTTGACGACTGGAAGGTCGACCTGGCCTACAGCTGCAGCCAGAAAGGGCTGAGCTGCCCCCCTGGGCTGGGCCCCTTCACGATGGGTCCAAGGGCCGAGGCCAAGCTGCTGGGCCGTCAGGGCAAGGTTCCCAACTGGTATCTCGATGTCTCGCTGCTCAACCAGTACTGGGGCAGCGATCGGGTGTATCACCACACCGCGCCCGTGAACATGAATTTCGGCATCCGTGAGGCCCTGCGCCTGCTCGCTGAGGAGGGAATCGAGAACGCCTGGATGCGGCACCGCCGCAACGCTGAACGCCTCTGGGCCGGTCTCACCTCCCTTGGCCTGGAGCTGCATGTGCCCGAACCACTGCGGCTGCCCACCCTTACCACCGTTCGCATCCCGAGCGGCGTTGACGGCAAGGCCTTCAGCCGCCACTTGCTCGATCGTCACGGCATCGAGGTGGGTGGCGGCCTGGGCGCCCTGGCCGGCAAGGTCTGGAGGATCGGCCTGATGGGCTACAACAGCACTCCTGAGAACGTCGACCGCCTTCTCAACCTGCTGGATGATGAACTGCCCGCGTTCACCCCTGGCCAGGCTCCGGTTGCCGCAGCAGTGGCCTGAGCCACGGCCTCAACCGCGTCGCTGACGAAACCACTGCTCCAGCTGCTGGCGGGCTTCCCCCCCCAGCACTCCAGCGATCACCTCCATGTGATGGTGAGCACTGGCATCCTGACTGAGGTCGAGGCAACCTCCGAGGCCGCCGCGCTTCGGGTCACCTGCGGCGAACACCACCCGACCCATGCGGGCCTGCACCAGGGCTCCCGCGCACATCGGGCAGGGCTCGAGGGTCGCGATCAGGGTGCAGTCGTTGAACCGCCAGCTGCCCCGGAGCAGGGCCGCCTGACGCAGGGCTATCAGCTCGGCATGTCCC
>RGUW01000350.1 GCA_010027605.1 Synechococcaceae bacterium WB9_2_112
CGCAGTCATGCTTCCGATCAGGACAAGCGTGTGATCATCCGGGCGGTGTATCAGCAGCTGCTCGGCGGCCAGTACCTGATGGCCAGCGAGCGGCTTGAGGGGGCTGAATCCCTGTTCTGCAACGGCGATCTCAACGTGCGCGAGCTGGTGCGCACCGTGGCCAAGAGTTCGCTGTACCGGGCGCGTTTCTTCGAGAATTGCAATCCCTACCGCTTCATCGAGCTCAACCACAAGCATCTGCTGGGCCGGGCGCCTCACAACAAGGCCGAGATGTTGCACCACTTCACGATCCTGCAGGAGCAGGGCTACGACGCGGAGATCGATTCCTACATCGATAGCCCTGAGTACAACACCAACTTCGGCAACGACAGCGTCCCCCACCTGCATGGCTGGACCTATGCGGTGGGCCATGAGGGGCGTCAGTTCTCCTGGTTGATGCAGCTGGCCCGTGGCGCCGCCGCCTCCGTGAAAGGGGATGGCAGCGGCACCCAGTTCAAGTTGGGCCAGGCCCTGCATCAGGACCGTGCCATCGCAGTGCCCGGTTCCGGCGGTGCGGTACGGGTGGCGGCTTCCCCGGCCAGCTGGGCCAAGGCCCCCACGGCGGCCCAGTACGCCCACATCAGCACCGACGGCCCCTTCCGCGCCGACGTGGCGGCCGGCAGTGAGCTGCCCAGCGGTGAGCTGCCCAGCAACCGCCGCATCGACGGCACGCCGGCCTATGGCTTCCGCAGCCAGGAGCTGTTGGTGTCCAGCCCCAGCGCCGGTGCCGCCGGTGAAGGCAGCCGTGTGGTGACGATCACCGCCACCGGCATCGCCAACAATGGCTTCGTGCGCCATGGGGCTTACACCACCCGCGTGCCGTTCAGCCGCATGAACGAAGCCCTGCAGCGGGTGATCCGCCAGGGCGGCAAGGTGGTGAGCGTGGTGGTGAGTGGTGAAGCCAGCGCCAACACCAGCGCGCACAAGGAGGCCCCCAAGCCCCGCAGCCGCTCCAGGAAGGCCTGAGCCGGGCTCAGACGCCTGGCCGGGGATCCGGCCAGGCGTCGTGGGGAACCCGCTGGCGGAAGAGGTGCACCAGCTGGTCGATCACGGCCTCAATGCTGAGACCATCGGTGACCAGCGCAACGGCGTCATCGGCTTGGATCAGGGGCGCCACCGCCCGGGTGGAATCGAGGTGATCGCGTTCGGCGATCTGGGCCTCCAGCTCCGCCAGGGCCGGCACGGCAAAGCCCCGCTGCTCGAGATCCAGGGCCCGGCGACGGGCCCGCTCGGCGGTGGTGGCGGTGAGAAACACCTTGAGCTCGGCGT
>RGUW01000036.1 GCA_010027605.1 Synechococcaceae bacterium WB9_2_112
CAAAATCGGGGAAGCCACTGCCAAACGGGTCCTCTGGGGCCGAGCCCTGGGTGCCGCCGGCGGGCATGCCGTTTTCCCACAGCTGACGGCGACGCGGATCCGAGAGCACCGCATAGGCCTCATTGACCAGCTTGAAGCGCTCCTCGGCAACGGGATCATTGCCATTGAGATCGGGGTGCCAGCGCCTGGCCTGAGTGCGAAAGGCCCGTTTGAGCGAGGCGTTGTCGGCACCGGGCTCGAGTCCGAGCACGGCCCAGTAATCGGCAGGAGCTGCTGTGGTGGTCACGGTGTTCAGCGCTGACCCCAGGGATCGTCGTCATCCCAGGCGCTGGCGCGAGGCCCTCCAGAGCGGCGGGCCGGCATGGGGCGATCGTCGTAGCGCTCCCAGCGCTCCGGCTCACGGCGCCGGGGCGTTGACGACCAGGGATCGCTGCCCGGTCGCTCCCAGTCGTCCCACTCGTCGTCAGAAAACAGCTCGTCCTTGAGCGACCCGAGTGTGTTCTTGAGGCCCTGCAAGGGCCCCTGGTCGGCCTTGCGCTCGCTCAACAGGCGACGGTTGAGGCCATAAAGCGCTTCCTGCAGCTGACTGGAGGCGATCTCCAGCTCGGCAGGGTCAACCCGCCCGGCGGCCTCGGCGGCGATCAGGTCCTGCACATCGCGCAGAGCGAGCTCGACGGAGCGCTGCTGGCGCTCGGCCCCATAGGGACCCAGCTCGAGGGCCGCATCGCGCAGCCGCCGCTCGGCCTGGGCGACCAGGGTCTGGGCGCTGTTGCGGCGATCGATGTCGGCCCGGCGGCGACGGTCTTCAGCGGCCTTCTGTTCGGCCTCGGCGATCAGACGCTGGATCTCCTCCTCGCTCAGATTGGTGCCGCCTTGAATCGAGACGCTCTGCTGGCGGCCGGTGGTGCGGTCGCTGGCCGACACCTGCAGCAGGCCATTGGCGTCAATGTCGAAGGAGACCTGGATCTGGGGCACACCGCGGGGGGCTGGGGGAATGCCCGACAGACGAAAACGGCCCAGGGACTTGTTGTCGGACGCCATCTGGCGTTCGCCCTGCAGCACGTGGACCTCAACGGCGTTCTGGTTGGCCTCAGAAGTGCTGAACAGATCGCTTTTGCGCACTGGAATCGGCGTGTTGCGAGGAATCAGCACCTTCATCAGGCCACCGATGGTCTCCAGACCCAGCGAGAGGGGGGTGACGTCGTTGAGCATCAGATCGCGCAGCTCACCGGTGAGGATTCCGGCCTGGATCGCCGCACCGATGGCCACCACCTCGTCGGGATTGACCGATTGGCAGGGGTCCCTCGGCACCAGGGTTCGCACCAGCTGCTGCACCATCGGCATGCGGGTCGAGCCCCCTACCAGCACCACATCGTCGATGTCATCGGCGGCCAGGCCTGAATCCCGCAGGGCCCGTTGAACGGGCCGCAACAGGCGATCCAACAGATCAACGCAGAGGCCTTCGAACGTGCTGCGTTCGAGGGTGGTTTCGATGTGCAGCGGGCCGTCGGCTCCGGTGGCGATGAACGGCAGCGAAATCGGCGTGCTCTGGACGCCGCTCAGCTCGATCTTGGCCTTCTCCGCCGCTTCCGACAACCGCTGCAGAGCCTGGCGATCGCGGCGTAGGTCGAGGGAATGCTGCTGCTGAAAGGCATCGGCCAGCCAATCGACGATGCGCTGGTCCCAGTCGTTGCCGCCGAGCTGGGTGTCGCCGCTGGTGGCCTTGACGTCAAACACACCGTTGGCGATCCGCAGGATCGAGACATCGAAGGTGCCACCGCCCAGGTCAAACACCAACACCCGTTTGACGGTGCTGCGGTCGAACCCGTAGGCAAGGGCCGCGGCGGTGGGTTCGTTGAGGATGCGCTCGACGCTCAGACCGGCCAGGCGTCCGGCATCGCGTGTGGCCTGGCGCTGGGCGTCGTTGAAGTAGGCCGGCACGGTGATCACCGCCGCTTCCACGGGCTCACCCAGATAGGTGGCCGCGTCATCGACGAGCTTGCGCAGCACGCTGGCCACGAGCTCCTCAGGGGCATATTCCCGCTCGGTGGCAGGGCAGACGACCCGCACCAGGCCGGCATCGTTGGCCCGCACGGTGTAGGGCACCGAAAGACTGCCATCCTCGAGCTCATCCCAGTTGCGGCCGACGAACCGCTTGAGGTTGGCGAAGGTGTTGCGGGGATTGAGCACCAGCTGACGACGCGCCAGCTGACCCACCAGAAGCTCCTGGTCACGGCTGAAGCCAACCACCGAGGGGGTGGTCCGACCGCCTTCGGCGTTGGCAATGACCGTGGGGCGACCTCCCTCGAGCACCGCCACCACCGAATTGGTGGTACCCAGATCGATGCCGACGATTCGGCCCATGCCGCTGACTTCCCCGTGACGTCGTGGATCCAGGATCGACTGTCTGGACCGCACCGAGGTTAATCATGGCTTAAACGGTTCTCCAGAGGCTGTTTTTAGAGTCCGAAATGTCTGGCATGGCACCCATCCATCGGGTGCGGCCCTCCACGCATGACGTCGGCCCCACCCCCTCTTTCTGACGCTGCAGCCTTCACCCTGCGCCGCCGACCGGCCTCCGAGAAGCTGCTTGATCAAGGTTTTCACTACCTGACCCTGGCCCTGGCCTCGTTTGTCGGGATCCTGCTGCTGGCCATCGTGCTGACGGTCTTCCAGGGATCCCGCGAGGCCATCCACACCTTCGGGGCCCGGTTCATCACCACGTCGTCGTGGGACCCCGTCAACAACCAGTACGGGGCCTTCGTGGCCATCTACGGCACCCTGGTCACCTCATTTTTGTCCTTGGTGATTGCTGTGCCCCTTGGCGTCGGCACGGCGATCTTCATCACCGAAGACCTGATTCCGGCTCAGCTGCGCAATGCCATCGGCCTGATGGTCGAGCTGCTGGCGGCCATCCCCTCGGTGGTTCTGGGTCTGTGGGCCATCTTCGTGATGGAGCCGGCCATCAGGCCCGCACTCAACCTGCTGCACACGTTCCTGGGCTGGAGCCCATTCTTTGCCGGTCAGGCCCAGGGCCCCGGCATGGCACCGGCCATCCTCATTCTGGTGGTGATGATCCTGCCGATCATCACGGCCATCAGCCGAGACGCCCTCAACCAGGTCCCGGTTGAGCTGCGTCAGGGGGCCTACGGCGTTGGTACAACCCGATGGGGAGCTTTGCTCAACATCATTCTGCCGGCAGCCATCTCAGCCATCACGGGCGGCATCATGCTGGCCCTGGGACGGGCCATGGGTGAAACGATGGCCGTCACCATGATCATCGGCAACTCGCTGAACTTTGATCTGTCTCTGCTGGCGCCCGGCAACACCATCGCCTCGATGCTGGCCAACCAGTTCGGCGAAGCCGATGGCATTCAGGTGTCGGCGCTGATGTTTGCCGCCCTGATCCTCATGGTGCTGACCCTGGTGGTCAACGTCATCGCCCAGTGGATTGTCCGCCGTCTGAGCCTGAAGTACTGATCCACCATGAGCTACTCACCGATCACCTACGACAACAGCCCGCTGTTTGAACGGCGGCCGTTGACCTACAGCCCGAACCTGGCTCGCAATCGGTTCAACCAGGCTCTCACCGGACTCGCCGGGGTGTTTGCAGCCATTGCCGTGCTGCCGCTCTTCCTGGTGTTGATCTACGTGTTGATCCAGGGGGGCAAGCTGCTCAGCCTGAGGCTGTTTCTGGACCTTCCCCCGGCGCCCGGCCTCGAGGGCGGCGGCATCGGCAATGCCATTTTGGGCACGATCGTGGTAACCCTGGTCGCCTCGCTGATTTCGATTCCGATCGGCGTCGGTGGGGGCATCTTTCTGAGTGAATACTCACGCAACGGCTGGTTTGCCCAGGCGGTGCGCTTTGCCAACGACGTGCTCTCTGGCGTGCCGTCGATCATCAGCGGTGTGTTCGTGTACGGCATCATCGTGGCCACCCGGATCATCGCCGGTCAGAGCTACAGCGCCATGGCAGGTGGTATCGCCTTGTCGGTGCTGATGCTTCCGACCGTGATCAAGACCACGGACGAAGGTCTCAAACTCGTTCCCCAGGAGTTGCGCTGGGGTGCGTACGGGGTTGGAGCCTCGAAAGTGGTGACCATTTTGAAGATCACCCTGCCCGCCGCCTTCACTCCGATCGCAACCGGTGTGGTGCTGGCCGTTGCCCGGGCTGCAGGCGAAACGGCTCCCTTGATCTTCACCGCGCTGTTTTCACCGTTCTGGCCGGAAGGTGTGTTCAACCCGATCGCGTCGATGTCGGTGTTGATCTTCAACTTCGCGATCATGCCTTATGAAGCCCAGAACGAACTGGCTTGGGCAGCCTCCTTCGTGCTGGTGATCATGATTCTGGCTGCCAATCTTCTTGCTCGCTGGATCAGCAGGATGGCCCGCCCATGAAACAGAACGGCAAGCAGTGACATGGCAATGATCTGACTGTTGACCGACCTGGCTGTTGACCGACCTGATTGTTGTCCTCAAGCTCAACCACAACCTCCTCGAACCTCCGTCCTTCTGAACCATGACCAGCACGCCCGACACCACGAATCAACAAGACGTCTGCCTGTCGCTGCAGAACGTCACCATCTCGTACGGCAAATTCGAGGCCGTGCGCAATGTCTTCATGGACATCCCCCACGGCAAGGTCACGGCCTTCATCGGTCCGTCGGGTTGCGGCAAGTCGACCGTGCTGCGAGCGCTCAACCGCATGAACGATCTGGTCCCCGGTTGCAGCCTGAAAGGTCGTGTGCTGTTTGACGGGCATGACCTCTACGAGAAGCGCATTGATCCGGTCGAGGTTCGCCGGCGTATCGGCATGGTGTTCCAGAAACCCAATCCGTTTCCCAAGACCATCTACGAAAACATCGCGTTCGGTGCCCGGATCAACGGCTTCAAGGGCGACATGGACGAACTGGTGGAGCGCTCGCTGCGCAAGGCGGCCGTCTGGGACGAGTGCAAGGACAAACTTCAGCAAAGCGGTCTGGCTCTCTCGGGTGGTCAACAGCAGCGCCTCTGCATCGCCCGCGCCATCGCCACCGAGCCTGAAGTGATCCTGATGGATGAACCCTGCTCGGCTCTCGATCCCATCTCAACGCTGAAGATCGAAGAGACGATGCATGAACTGAAGCGCAGCTACACGATTGTGATCGTCACCCACAACATGCAGCAGGCGGTTCGTGTTGCCGACATGACTGCATTCTTCAACGCCGAAGCTGTCGAAGGTGGTAGCGGCAAGGTGGGCTATCTCGTCGAATTCAACGACACTGAACGCATCTTCAATGCGCCCAACCAGCAGGCTACCCAGGATTATGTGAGCGGCCGTTTCGGCTGATCACGACAACTCGGAACTCACCGTTTCAATCTGGGCTGGCTGGAGAGACGACAGAGCGCAAAACGGTCAACATAAAAAAGTCAGCACAAAAAAGTCAGCACAAAAAAAGCCGGCTCGATGAGCCGGCTTTGCTTGTACGGAGAGGGAGGGATTCGAACCCTCGATAGAGTTGCCCCTATACAGCATTTCCAGTGCTGCGCCTTCGACCACTCGGCCACCTCTCCAGCGGCACAATTGGGGCAGATGGCAATGTAGCAGCATGACCCACACGCCTTCGACCAGCCATCCCATCACCATTCACTGGCGCCAGCAGGGCAGGGTGATCACCCATCAGGTCAATGAGGGTGAGTACATCCTGCAGAGCTTTGAGCGTCAGGGTGACCCGTTGCCGTTCAGTTGCCGCAATGGCTGTTGCACAGCCTGTGCCGTGCGTGTGCTCGACGGCGAGATCGACCAGCGTGAGGCCCTGGGGTTGTCGCGGGAGCTGCGTGAGCGGGGTTACGGACTGCTGTGCGTCGCCCGCGCCACCGGGCCGCTGGTGGTTGAAACCCAAGACGAGGATGAGGTCTATGACCTGCAGTTCGGACGCCATTTCGGGCGGGGGCGTGTCAGGGCTGGACTGCCCCTCGACGAGGAGTGATTCCAGCCGATGAGTACCCCATTGATCACCTCAGTCTCAGAGAGCGCGGCGCAAGGCAGTGGTCTGAGCGCTGCTGAACTCGCCGACCTGGCTGCCATCGCCCGCGATGCCGCAGCGGCGGGCGGCAATGAGCTGCGCCGCCACTTCGGCAACCTGGCTCAGATCCGGGAGAAGGGCCGCAGCGGCGATCTGGTCACGACGGCCGATACCGCCGCCGAAGCGGCTGTGCTGAGCCTGCTGGCAGCCCGCAGCCCGGGGCTGGGGGTGCTGGCCGAAGAGAGTGGCCGTCAGGCGGGCACGGGCGATCTGGAGTGGTGCGTCGATCCCCTCGACGGCACAACCAATTACGCCCATGGCTTTCCCTTGTTTGGAACGTCGGTTGGGTTGCTGTGGCAGGGGCTGCCCCTTCTTGGGGCGATCGCCGTGCCGCGGCTCGATGAGCTGTTCTGGGCAGCGCCTGGCCTCGGCTGCTGGTGCAATGGGGAACCGCTGGCCGTGAGCGGGTGTCAGAACCTGCGTGATGCGCTCCTGGTCACAGGGTTTGCCTATGACCGGACCGAACGGCTCGACAACAACTACAGCGAATTCGCCTATTTCACCCACCGCACCCATGGCGTGCGTCGCGGTGGTGCAGCCGCAGTCGATCTCGCCTATGTGGCCGCCGGACGTCTCGATGGCTACTGGGAGCGGGGCCTGAGCCCGTGGGATCTGGCCGCCGGCGTTGTGCTGGTAGAGCAGGCCGGAGGTGTGGTGAGCAGCTATTCGGGCGGTCCCTTCGAGCTTGGCAGCGGCCGCCTGATTGCCTGCAGCCGCGGGCTGCACCACGAGCTTGTGGCGGGTCTGGCCGTCTGCAGGCCTCTGAGCGGAGCCAGCTACGGGGCACCCGAGCTCGACGGCACGGCTCCATAGGATCAGCGCACGACCTGAGCTTTGCTGCCGCATGGCGCTGCAACCCGCTGCCGGTGCCCGCGACCTCAACCCACGCCAGGTGGAGAGTAACCGCCGCATCCGCCAACAACTCGCCGGCCTCTACCGGCTGTGGGGCTATCAGGAAGTTGATCCCCCCACGGTCGAGCGACTCGACACCCTGGCGGCCGGTGGGGGTATTCCCAGCCAGGAACTGGTGCACCTGGTCAGCGACGATCCCCTCGGCCTGAGACCCGAGCTGACGGCATCGATCGCCCGGGCTGCCTGCACCCGCATGGCCGATCGGCCCATGCCCCTGCGACTGTGGGCCGATGGCAACTGTTTCGCTTGCTCGCTGGGCGATGCCGGTCGCCAGCGCATCCACCAACAGATCACGAGCGGTGTCGAGTTGCTGGGCGATCCCTCACTCAGCGCCGATGTGGAGCTGATGCGGCTGTTGATCGCTGCCGCGGGCCGGCTCGGGCTCAGGGCTGAGCACAGACCTGCCTTGCTGATCGGCCATCACGGGGTGCTTCAGGCCCTGATCGGTGACCTGCCAACGCCGATCCGGGAGCAGGCCCAGGCTGCACTGACGACCTACGACCCGTTGGCCCTGGCAGCGCTCGACCTGTCGGCCACCGAACGCCAGCGCCTGCAGGATCTGCTGCAGCTGCGGGGCGAACCCTCGGTGGTGCTGGCCGAACTGCGTCGCCTGCTGGGGCCGATGGCGCTGCTCGATGAGCTTGACCGCATGCTCAGCCTGGTGGCCCCGTCGGCCGCAAGGCAGGGCGTACTTCTGCAGCTCGATCCGAGCTTCCAACCGCATTTCAACCTGTATGACGGTCTGGTGCTGAAACTGGTCTGCCAGGGCAGCGAGGTACCGCTGGCGATCGCCAGCGGCGGACGCTACGACGGGCTGGTGGGGCGTTTCAGCACCCCGGCCAGCCTGCGCAGCATGGCGCCTGCCGGTGTGGGCTTTGCCTTTGACGTGGAGAACCTGCGTGAGCTGCTGGAGGTCGGCAACGAAGGCCATGCCCCGGTGCTGGTGGCCTACAACCGACCCGAGCAGCTGGCTGATGCACTCAACGAGCTCGAACGGCTGCATGCCGAAGATCAGCCCGCCGAACTGCTCGGCCAGGCTGTGCCCACGAAGGCCGAGGCCGACGAACACGCCGGCCACCGGGGCTGCCGAGGGGTGCACTGGCTCGGCTCCTGAGCCGATCGACGTTGTCTGCTTCTTACGATCTTCTGCAGCCTGACTGGTGAACCGTGGCCCACACGATCGTGACCGACATCTGCGAGGGCATCGCCGACTGTGTCGACGCTTGCCCCGTGGCCTGCATTCATCCAGGTGCGGGAGCCAACCGTAAGGGCACAGCCTTCTACTGGATTGACTTTGACACCTGCATCGACTGTGGCATCTGTCTGCAGGTGTGTCCGGTGGCCGGGGCGATCGTGCCGGAAGAGAAGCCTGATCTGCAGCGCAGCGCCTGATCCCCTCGCGATCGCTCCAGGCTGAAGAGAGCATCGCGATGACCATGACCACAACCGCCTTTCGACTCGAATCGCCGGCCTTTGCCAATGGTGCGGCGATTCCTGTTCTGCACACAGCCCAGGGCCTCGATCTGTCGCCGCCTCTGCGCTGGCAGGGTGAACCGGGTGCCACCAGCAGCTATGCCCTGGTGGTCGACGACCCCGACGCCCCCCGGGGACCCTGGGTGCACTGGATTCTGTTCAACATTCCCCGGGATCTTCATGGCCTCCCCACGGGTCTGCAACGCCAGGCCGAGCTCGCCAATGGCGCCCGGCACGGTGGCTGCTGGGGGGTTCAGAGCTTTGAGCGGCTCGGGTATCAAGGGCCCCAGCCACCCCCTGGACCCAGTCACCGCTACCGGTTTGTGCTGCACGCCCTCGACACCCGCCTGCCACTGCATCCCGGCAGTACGCTCAAGGAGCTGCAGCGGGCCATGGAAGGCCATGTGCTGGCCAAGGCCGAGCTGACCGGTCGATTTGGCGCTGATTCGGCGGAGCAGCACTAGCCAACCGCGCCCCGCAGGGTGCACTGTGGTGACTGCGACACCGCTGGCATGGCCGAGGCCCCCTATCTGATCGCGATGGCGCTGCTGGAGCAGAACGGCCGCCGTGCCATGCCACTGCAGGGCCAGTCGCTGCCGACCGCGATCCCGGCAGATGGTGATCCGGGTGACGTCGGCCGCCGTCAGACGCTGGAACTGCTGCTGCGGGTCTGGCAGCGCAGCGATGGCGGACCGCTGCAGCGCGCCGACGGCGACATGAGCCTGCTGTTGGCCGAGTTGCCGATCGCGTCGCTGACGGGTCCATTGCCTGAGCTCAAGGCCGCCTGGCTGAATGGTGGCGACACCACCAGGCTGATCGAAGACCTGGCAGCGCTCGGGGCGGGAAGCATCTGGAGGCTGCAACTCGAACCGCGCTCACCCCTGGTGTTCGAGCGTATCCGCTGAGACCACACGTGCCCTGGCCTGCAGGGCGCGGAGACTGGGGATCCGCAGATTCCTGGCCAGACCCGCGGCGGCCAACAGACGGATGAAGCGATAGGTGGGATCAGGGAGTAGCACCACCTGACCGTGGCGCAGTGTGAACCCCTGCCTGGCCGAGGCCTGGAAAGCATGGTGCAGGTTGTGCCAACCCTCGCCCAGGGTCAGCCAGGCCACAAGGCGGTTGTTGCGGCTGGCATCAGACGTTGCAAAGGGCTGCTCACCCGCCAGGTGGGCCAGCGAATTGACACTCGCCACGCCATGGAACAGCAACGTGGTGCTGAGGCAGAACGCCGCCAACCAGGGCAGACCACCCAGCTGCCACGACAGCCAGGCCAGAGCCAGCGGTGGCACGATCTGGGCGCGGTCCATCAGGCGCAGCACGGGGTCGGCCTCGATGTCGGCGGGCAACCGAGCCGGATGAAAATCGTCGGTGAGCAGCCATCCAAGCTGGGATCGCCACAACCCGCGCCAGCCCGCCTGGGGTTGCAGGGGGGTATGGGGATCGGCAGCTGTGTCGACGTGTCGGTGATGCTGGCGGTGATGGGCCACCCACCAGCTGGGGCCCATCTGGCCGGCCGAAGTCGCCACCAGTGCTCCGATCCAGATCACAAGGCGCGGTGCCTGATAACTGCGATGGGCAATCAGGCGGTGCACGATGGCGGTGATCGCCAACATGCGAACGCCGTAGAGAACGAGTGCCCAGAGTGCTGCACCCAGCCCCAGTCCCGTCACGATCAGGAGGCCGCAGCCCAGGTGGGCCAGGCCAATGAACACGGGACCCAACCCATGAAGAAAACGACGGATCAGATGTCCCCCGTGGCACTGTCAGCCAGAAATTTGCGCCAACGACGCGACTGTGCTGAATCGAGAGGAGATGCCTCGATCACAAAAGGACCGGGGAGATGACGATGGCCGAGATGGCGCCAGCAGCGGTGCAGAGCGCTCACAGGCTCTGCAGCCGGGCAGGGAGAGGAAAGGGTCAAACAGGTTGTTGCTTCTGAAGCTGTTGAGAGGGATATCAGGGAACTGACGGATTGCTTGGCCAGCTCACTGGGTAAGGCTGCCGATTGGGCGGTCGGTCTCAGGTCGACGGCCCAGAAGTCAACCGGGGAGAAGAGCGAAGTGAAATGGCCGGTCGATACGTCCCTGAGGCAGAGGCGCGGTGCCGGCGACCAGGCAATGCCAACTCCTGGTCTCAGGCTCATGCCCTGATGTCAATGAGCCTACTGGATGCAGCACCGCGACGCAGCGCCGTTGCTGCATGGTGTGGTCGAAGGAGGACGTGCTGTCCATACTTGAAGAACCGCCCATACCGATGTTCACAATGACCCAGACCAGACGCGTTGGCCGAGTGCTGGCTCCCCTGGTTGGTGCAGCGTGCAGCGCTGCAACGATCGGCCTGCTGGTCGCCTGTCAACCCCAACCCTCGGCCAAGCCCCCGGAAGCGGCCCAGCCAGGTGCACGCATGAAGCTGCAACTCAAACCGGGCGTCAGCCTCAACTACGAGCCACAGAACGCCGAAGAACTGGCTGCCATCCGCACGGAGCTGGTCCTGTTGATCAAGAACAAGTCGATCACTGCGGATGAAGCCCGGGCCTTCATCCGGCAGCAGAAAAAGAGACTGGGTCTCCCGAACGCGAATCAGACCAAAGGCTTTGATGCCATGCTGCGACAGGAGGGGCTGAACTGACCCTCCCGCCCCAGCCAGTGAAAGCGCGGCGGCTTCGCACCCAGTCCCCTGAACCAGCGTTCAGCGGGTTCGCGTCGGGTTGGTCAAGGCTGTCGTGACCGGCGACCCGGGCTTCATCAACCAGGCAGCGTTGTCGTGTACAGCAAAGACGCTGTGGAGACTGGATTTGTGGCAAAAGCCCAAACTGAGCCGCCACAGCCGGCAAAGGCGTCGAAGAGCCCACGAGCGGTCTCCGTCGTGACGCAACCAGCAAATCCAAAGCAGTTCCTGGGACAACAAGGAAAAGTGCCGCGTTGGTCCTGACCGATTCACAACCAAAGGTGAACACCCGTTGTGGGTGATGGCCGGCAAGTCCATAGTGAATGGATTGATGGGGATCACCGTGCGCTCAGCAGCTGCCATTGCTCTGACAGCCTTGATGGCCTTGTTCATGCCTGTGTCGGCACGCGCCATCAGTCTTGAACAGGCGTGCAGCCGCTTTGCGAGCAAACTGAACGCGGCCCAAACGGCAGGAGATACTCAGAAAGCCCAGACTATTTATCAGGAAGGCTCTCAGCGGATTGCGTCACGCTTCAATGGAGCCACATGTCCCAACGTGAAGCCTCCTACCCCTTGAAACACGACGAAAAACGCTGACATGGCATTGGATTGAGGTAGCATCAGGATGCAATGAAATCCAGCAGAAGACTTAGACCAACACAGCAAAGATCTGTTGACTGAACCTGTCCGACAATCAAGGTCCCGACAATGCCTGTTTCGTGCAGATTGATTTTGCAACATCAATATTGTGCGTAACATTCACCTGCTTCACAACGCAAGAACAGGTCTTTTCGATCAATCCAGGAGCTGGAGTCTGGCCAGCCTTGTCAAAATCCGATTGCATGGCAGCCGAGCAACGCTGCAGGATCATCTGATCCATCATGCTCTGGGCGTTGGCAGAGGCGAAGGGGCTGGCCACCAGCGCTGCAACCGCCATGACGGACAAGACAGGTCTGTTCATCACAGTCTCAACACTCAGAAGGGGATAGGGAACACTCTAGTTGGCCAGTTTCAGCAGACAGGATTCTGGAAGCTGACCTTCTTGCAAAAACCAGTGGTCAGTCACAGCAAGCCTCAAAGCCCGCTTGATCTTGAACATCAGCCAGGCCAAAAGCGCATTTGGCTATTAGCCCGGGAGTGGCAACGTCGCTGCAGCGTCTGTTCTACAGGCACCTCTCGAAGTCAGGAGAAAGCTTGCCTTTCACACCTGGCATCAACCATCGGTAACCATGAAATAAATAGGTGTACCAACACTGTTCCACTGATCTCCTTGAAGACTAGCCATCAGATCAATACGGAAGAATCGGTCACCCTGCACTCCTGAATTCGGAGCAATGCTGAAGGTCTCAACGAATGCTTTTTGATTTTGGTCAAAATCAAATCCCTTTTGGACTTGACTTCCAACACCGTTAAACAGGCGCTTTGACCTTGCTGTTTTTGCAAATATAGTAGAGCTTGAAAGCCCTAAAGACCGTGAATCTGATTCGGCGAGACCCAGTTCATTAACCCCATTAACTTGAGTGACCTTGTACTGAAGCGTCCAAGTGGACGTACCATCGTTAATCTTGAAGCTGGAATTTGTCTCACCTGTTTTTTCGACACCAAGGTAGTCATTCCAGGACAACTCGAAAGATTCACCCTCTTTGACACTGACAAGGCCAGTTAGCGGATCTTTATTTTTTACAGTGTAAAGAGTTGGTGTTACAATAGCGCTTTGGCGCCAGATTTTTTGCGTCAACCAATCACTCACCGGATAGTCGTCAGAGTTGACATTGGGCAAAGCACCATCACGAGCGTAAAACTTATACCAAGGAGCATTCCAGAACTCAGAATACCAAGCATATGAAGTCGTATAGTAGTCACCTAACATGACTCCTTTAAGACCAGAATCGCTATTGTTTAGCTTCGAAGAGAGATTATATTGTGCAAGCGGTCCATCTGCGGCAGCGGGATCAAGCTGCTTCCGGTTTAACCAATGAGCGATTGTACCGGTACCATCAGTCGTATAATTATTTGAATCATTGATGCTACCAGCATTCATTGTAACCGCATAACTGGCAGGCATTCTTGCGGGTAAATAAGAGCCCTTTGTTGGGCCGGCACTGGTGTAGTTTAACGGCAGAGACCTATTGCTTCCATCGTTAGCGAATTTAGTATATTCTTTTCTTTTTGCGAAATCAAGAATATCGGTTTTCTTGTCTGAATAATATGGTGCTGCGTAATTATTCTGTTCGACAGTTCCAGTTGAGTAAATACCTTGAACATCGAGGGGGTCGACGGCGGTTCCAGGCTGATCCCAACCATTACCTGAGTAGCCACTGAAAAGGCTCTCAACGAGAACGATTTTTCCACGAACATCGCCAAGTGCAAGACCTGAATAATCCAACTTGGGGTTACTTGCCGAGCCAGACTTCGCCTTTGGGTCGCCAATAGTCAAGCTGTCACTGTAGCCACCGGTTGTTAAGTTAAACTTAGGACCGAGGTTTCCAAGACCACGATGGGCTCGCAATAACCTAATGGTGTCAAAGTCTTTATAACCCTCAATCCACAAATTGTCCGGAGAAGCCTGATAGCTTATGCCTAGACCTTCATAGCGAGAGAGACTACTATTCGTCTTTGAATATCGGAAAATATCATCACGAACATCCTCCGGTCTGACCACGCTGCCGTCATCAGGTTGCAACGAAATGAAGACGACTTCCGTAGGATTCCTTTGTAAAAAATTTCGTACAGCATCGACTGCCTCTCCAAGATTGGTCTGCAAGAAATAGGTATGATATAGTTGATAGTAACTCATTGAATTTCCTTCTTTCCTGAATCTGAGATCCAAATAACGAATGCCATTCTCGAGCTGGGCTTGATAAGAAGCACGCTTATCCTGAGTCATAACACCTTGCGCCGGCTGCACATTTATGTTGCTTGAGTAATCTCTACGATCAAAATATCCCGTCGCAGCATCATGACTTCCAGGAATGTAAAGGTCAAAAAGCCTTGTCCGATCAGGAATTCCAGCCATCCAGTTTGCAGATGAAATTTGAAGTGCCGGCATGATTGCTTACTGCAAGGTGTTGTGATGTAATGGCGCCATCAATGGCAACCGCGATGTCTTACTGAATGACGACTTCACCCATTAGAAGACATTCAATCTCCATTATAACACCCTAATCATCAGCAAGGATGAAACAGAGTCTTAAGAACCATCCAAGGTATTGCTGCCGCAGTTGCTGAAGTCTGCTCGATGCCGTCGTGAAAACAGAGTTCCATCTCGATGTAGCGGTTACTTGTGTCTGGCGGCATGAGGATCAATAGTCGTGGGCCACTAGTACAGATCAAAATCAACTCATGCGTTATCGGTCTGATCAGATTGCGAACAACGACGGCAGCTCAGAACGTAGGGTTCTGATCATCCTTCCAGGGAAGTTGTTCACTTCAGATGGGTTCGCTGCGAAGAAAGTCGGATGTCCTACCGACAACATCAAGGGGGGCTCAGGCTGATCAAGAGGCAGCCATGCAATAACTTGCGTTGGACTGGTCATGGTCAAGAGGCTGG
>RGUW01000351.1 GCA_010027605.1 Synechococcaceae bacterium WB9_2_112
GGGTCTGTGGACCAGCAGCATCGGCATCATCGGCCTGGCCCTCAACCTGCGTGCCTACGACTTCGTGTCGCAGGAGATCCGCGCCGCTGAGGACCCCGAGTTCGAGACCTTCTACACGAAGAACATTCTGTTGAATGAAGGTCTGCGCGCCTGGATGGCCCCGGCTGACCAGCCTCACGAAAACTTCGTCTTCCCTGAAGAGGTTCTGCCCCGCGGCAACGCTCTTTGAGCGCTCTTCTTCGCTTTCCTCTTCCTACCCCCTCCCACGAGGGGGTTTTTTTGATGGGGCCTCTGTTTGATTCGCATTTCCTGGAACCAATGTTCAATCCGGCGCCCGCTGGCAGAGTGTCAGTCCGCTGTTGAACCGATCACACGTCCAACCCTGGTCCCTTGCCTCCTGCAACAACCTTTCCTGCAAGGTTGTCTGGGATGCCCAGCCCGGCTCACCGGGATGCAGCAACAACACCGAGATGCCCCTTTCCTTCTCCAGAGCGTGGAGGCCGAGGGCGGGATCGGAGGGAAACATCACCATCGACCGGTGGCTCAGATGGGGCACCAGATAGCTGGTGGTCGCCACCGCCGCATCGCTGGCGATGCGCTGCATCGCCACGCGGCTGTCGGCCGTCAGGCCCAGCCGATCCAGATAGGGGCCGGTGAAGAACCAGGGCTTGGCCAGGGCTACCCAGCAGGCGGCCGCCCAGGCCAGGCGCCGCCACGACATCCTGTTGTCCTTCGCGCTCGCCAGTCCATCGATGGCCGCCACCACGCCGATCACGGCCAGGGGCAGGCTGTAGTGGTGCACGAGCGAGCGTTGGGCGCCACTCTCTGAGAGCAGATTCACCAGGATCAGGGGCACCCCAGCCACCAGAGCCGGCAGCGAGGCACGACGCCAGAAAGGCAGCAGCGGCACACTGATCAGCAGCAGATAGACCACGGCTCCGCCCCAGTCGACGTGGTGCAGCAGACGCCAGGGCTCGCGCAGCAGCGTGCGGATGATCTCGGGCAGGGAATCGCCGAGGTAGCCGTAGCGCGAGGCTCCCGCATTGAGGCCGGGATAGCGAGCCAGCAGAGGCGGCTGGATCCAGGCAACCAGGAGCCACAGCCAGCCCAGCGACAACCCCGCCGCCAGCCCCGCGAGCTGCCAGCGGCGCCGAACCAGCTGTTCCAGGGCCAGTCCGAGGGTCACCAGGGCGAGGCCATCGCGCCAGCCCAGCACCAGCACCAGCAGCAGACTCCAGAGCAAGACCTGGCCGCGGCGGCCGGCGAGGATCAGCCAGGCCAGCAGCGGCAT
>RGUW01000352.1 GCA_010027605.1 Synechococcaceae bacterium WB9_2_112
GGTTCGGTGGTGGACCTCAAACTGCCGGCCAGCAGCGCTGCCATTCCTTCTGGCTCATGTCCACACCTCCTGCACCAGGGCCTCAGCGCTGCTGGCCGGCAGTTTGAGGTCCACCACCGAACCAGCGCGGTAGTAGCTGATCACCTGGGCTTGATGGAGCAGCAGCAAGCGATGCTCCAGCTCCGCTTCCGGCAGCCGGAACCACAGCCAGCGCGGATCGCTCAGGGCCGCTGCCGTGGTGCGGTTGCTGGCCAGGGCCTGCAGCAGCACGTAGATCAATGGTTCATCGGCCAGGTAGTACGCCGTGAAGCGGCGCTTCACCCGTCCTTGAAGCAGCCCAAAATCGACGCCGGCCTTCAGCAGACCTCCGGCGACGCGCTTGCGGGTGGCTTCGCTCCAGTCGGCCACTTCGGGATGGCCCTGGGATCCCATGCCCTCCAGCCAGCTGAGGGCTTGGTCGGTCTGCAGCAGATCACCGCCGTCGCTGTACACCTGGGCACTCCAGCGCAAGCCGTCGCCCAGCAACTGGTCGCTGTTGGCCAGGTGCCAGAGCAGCAGCGGCTTCCAGTGGCGTTGGCCGGTGCCTGTCCGGGCAGCCAGCACCAGGGCCCGATCCCGCTCGGCTGGATCGAAGCGGCTACTGAGGGCACTGCAGACCTTCTTCAGCCAGGCCTGCGTGGGGGCGCCGATGCTGTTGCTCTGGCGCAGCTGATCCAGGTTGGCGCGCTTGCTGGCCTCCAGATCCCACCCCTGCAGCGCCTGCAGGGTGTCGCTGATCAGGGGGCCACGGATCAGGCCATCGCTGCGGTAAGTGGGGATGGCCGGGGCCTTCGGCTTGGCCTTGGTTTTGGGCTTGGTCTTGGGCGCTTTCGGCCTGGTTTGGGCGGATGGCGCCGCTGGTTGGGGCTGGGTTTCGGCCTTCGCCTTGGCGGAGGGTTTGGGGCTCGCCTTGCGTGCCTGCTTGGGGGTCTCAGGCTTTGCCGCCGCCGCCGCCTTCTTCTCGCTGGCGGGAGCAGCCGCTGCTGGGGCAGGCTTGCGCTTGGTCTTGGTTGCCGTCGCCATCAGCCCGCCACCTGCAGGTACGGCACCACCAGCTGGCCGGGCTGGCCGCAGAGGAACCCTGCGGCCAAGCGCTCGATGTGGCCCTGGTTGATCTCGAAGGGATCGTCGAACCGCAGGGCCTTGGCGGTCTGTGGGGTCTGCTGCCGCGCCCAGTTGAGGGCCGCCGGGTCCAGATCCGCCAGCTCGATCAGCGCCTGGGGCCACTGCTCTGCGCTCAGCGCCCATGCCG
>RGUW01000353.1 GCA_010027605.1 Synechococcaceae bacterium WB9_2_112
CCCAGCTGGTGACCGCCCAAGGCCCAGCCACCACCGTGACCGTGCGTGACACCGCCGAAGACCTGGCCGGCCTGATCGACATCGATCCCAACCGCCCGCTCGATGCCCGCATTGCGGCCCTGCAGCCCACCAACAGCGACCGCCTCACCCTGTCGCTGGCCCAGGTGGCCAACCTGCCGGCTCGCTTCACCAATCCGATCGTGGTGGCTGACAGCGTCAGCAACATTCTCACCAGCCTGACCCCGGCCAACGGCACGGGCCTGGATCAGCGCGTTCGCGGTTTCGACCTGATCAATGGCACCGAAATCACCCTCAGCGCTGCCCAGTTCAAGTCGGTGCAGGCGATTGAGGCGCGTCTGGGCCAGCAACTGCTCTCCGGACCGTTCAAGTTGCGCGGCCTGGCCGGCGAAGAGGTGGCCATCGCCGACATCCTCGACGACCAGGACAGCCGGGTGGAGGTGGTCTCCAGCCCGGCCATCCCCACCCTCACCCTCACCAGTGCCCAGCTGCGCGAGCTGGATGCGGCCTTCAGCGGCGATGTGGTGCTGCGCGACAACGCCGGCGGCATTGTCAACGAACTGATCCGCGGCCTCGATGCCCGCGTGGTGTCGGTGCAGACGATCGGCGTTTCGGAGCTCACCCTCGGTGCCCGCCAGCTGCTCAACCTGCCTGCCGACTTCAAAGGCAAGGTGATCCTCAACGACACCCTGGCCAACATCCGCGCGTTGATCACCAAGCCCTACAACCTGCCGGCCGATCGCACCCTGCAGCTCACGATCGACCAGTTGGCCGAGCTCACCCAGGGCAGCGTTGAAAACTCCCTGCTCACGGGCCAGGGCAGGCTGGTGGTCACGGCGGTGCGTCCCGGTCTCGACACCTTGAGAACCAGCGATGGTTTGCGCTTGGTGAATGACGCCCTCAACAAGCTCCCCAGCAGCTTCCAGGCCCTCACGGTGCAGGTGGAGGGTGCCCTCAACCTGACCACCCCTGGCAGTGACGCGATCCTGGGTCTGTTGATCGATCAGGCCAAGCGCCGCGATGCGGTGGATGCCAACAATGCTCTCAAATTCAGCGATGACCGCCTGGTGGTGGCCGCCGACGCCACCCTCACCATCAGCGCCGCCCAGCTGCTCGCCAACGACCTCCAAGGCATCGTGATTGCCGGCGCCGTGTCCACGGGTCAGGCCCAGCCACGCTTGACCCTCACCGGGGTCACCGGTGCCCAGGATCTGTCCCGCATCCAGGGCGACCTGAGCACCACGGCGCTGTTCAGCTCCAACCAAACCATCG
>RGUW01000354.1 GCA_010027605.1 Synechococcaceae bacterium WB9_2_112
CAGCGTATCCGTCAGCAGCCCCCAGCCCAACGGTGACAGCCCGGCCGTCAGGCTTCCCGCCACGCTGAACAGGGCGAAAAAGTGGCTCCGCCCCATCGCGGGGACAATTCCCATCAGCAGCCGCAAATGCGCGCTGCTGTAGAGGGCCAGCCCGACGCCTGCCGTGGCCTGCTGCAGCACGAAGGTTCCCCAAGTGAAAGGCAGAAGATGGGCCGCCACCGCCCCCCAACCCAACCAGTGGATAGCCAAAATCACCGCGGACAAACTGAGAACCGGTCGGCTGCCCATCCGGTCCAGCCAGCGGCCCGCCCGCAGCGAGGTCAGGACAAAGACCGTGCCCCACATCAGGTGGAGCACCATGAACATGGAATCGGAGCACTGGAACTGGTCCCGCGCAAACGGCACGAAAAAGAGTCCGCCGCCCGCCATCGCCAGCATCATGACCGCATGGAAGATGATCAGCTGCCGGAAGGGAGGATGGCCGAGCATCGCCTTCCACGGAACCTCCTCCGGGCTGGTGGAACTCTGGGTCGGGGCATCGGGAATTTTCCGCAGATAAAGCAGCGAGGCGCCCGCCAGCAGGAGACTGGCGCCAAACAAAACCCCGAAGGAGGCAGGCTCGTCCGTCTGGCTCAGGAACCAGGCGGTCAGGGCAACGGTCAAAAGCAACGCCGCCTGGGAGGCGGCCTGATCGAGGGCGAGAAACCGGCCCCGCACCGGCTCCGGCACAATCGCGCTGATCCAGGGCAGATATCCGCTCAGGGAAATCCCGCGGATGGTGTTGAACAGAAAGAGAAGAAACAGCATCAGGGCCTGCCGGGAAAAATTGTCGATCGGCAGTGGCAACGCCGCCACCAGCACCAGCCCGGCAATCAGCACGCTCCGGGAAGTCCAACCGCGCAGGACGAAGTTCCGATACCCCACCTTCTCCACAAACCGGGCCGCGGGAATCTGGAAGATGTTCAGCAGCGCGGCCAGGCAAGCCAGCACACCCAGCACCGTGGCGGAGGCACCCAGCTTTTTGAAATAGAGCATCATCGGCAGCCCCATCACGAGGTAGAAGGAGCTGGTGTTGAAAACCTGAAACAGGAACGCGTTCAGGAGGGGCCCCCGGACGAGCCCGCCGTCTTTCACGCCCCGGCCTCCCGCGGCCGCAGCAGCGGGAAAAAGATCACTTCCCGGATCGAATCTGCACCCGAAAGCAGCATCGCCAGCCGGTCCACGCCCAAACCCAGCCCACCCGCCGGAGGCATGCCGCTTTCGAGAGCCTCAAGAAATTCATGATCCACC
>RGUW01000355.1 GCA_010027605.1 Synechococcaceae bacterium WB9_2_112
TACAGCCTCCTCGGTTGGATGCCCACCCGCCGCTGACTCCGCTTCCAAACTGACGTGGCCCCTGGGAATCGGTCCACGGTGAATGAGAGTCCTCATCCGGCCAGACTGGGCCGGGGACTCCACCATGAAACGAACCCGTCACACGCCCGAGCAGATCATCCGCAAGCTCAAAACGGCTGATCAGCTGATCGCCCAGGGCAAGACCGTTGCCGATGTCTGCCGTGTCCTGGAGGTCGCTCAGCCCACGTATCACCGTTGGCGCCTGCTCTACGGAGGCATGAAGGCAGAAGAGGCCAAACGGCTCACCCAGCTTGAGAAGGAAAACGCCCGGCTCAAAAAGCTTCTGGCAGAAGCTGAGCTGGAGAAGGCGATGCTCAAGGACCTTGCCGAGGGAAACTTCTGAGCCCGGAACGCCGCCGCAGGGCCATCACGGTCCTCAAGGAGCGTTACCGGGCATCTGAGCGGCGCATTTGCCGGGTGGTGGGCCAGCACCGCAGCACCCAGCGCCATGGCGGCAAAGTCGTCGATCTTGAGGAGGCCAAGCTGAGGCATCGTCTCCGCGAGATCGCTGCAGAGCACATCCGCTGGGGCCGACGCATGGCCTACCGCCTGCTGCGGCGAGAAGGCTGGCTGGTGAATCACAAGCGGGTGCACCGGCTCTGGCGTGAGGAAGGGCTCCAGCGCCCCACTCCTCGTAAGCAGAAGAGGGCCAGGCCAGCAGACGGTTCGGTGCGGCGCCATCAGGCCGAACACCCGCACCAGGTGTGGGCCATGGACTTCCAGTTCGACGCCACTGCCGATGGGCGGCGGCTCAAGTTCCTCAACGTGATCGATGAACACAGCCGCCTCTGCCTGGCCATCCGGGTGGGCCGACGCTGCAAGGCCAAAGACGTGGTGGCGGTGCTGGAAGAGCTGACCGGCCTTTACCCGGCACCGGCGTACATCCGCAGCGACAACGGGCCCGAATTCATTGCCCACGCCCTCAAACGCTGGGCAGAAAGCAGCACCACGACAGCGGCCTATATCGAACCAGGCTCGCCATGGCAGAACGGTTTTGCCGAATCGTTCAACAGCCGCTTGCGGGATGAATTCCTTAATACGGAGCTCTTCTCCACCGTGGCCGAGGCGCAGGCCTTGGCTGATCGGTGGCGCTGGGAGTACAACACCCTCAGGCCGCATTCGGCCCTCCAGGGGCGTACACCCCTGGAGGCAGCTCAACGAGCTGCTGCATAACCACCAACTCTCATTGCGCCTGGTCCAATGAAGGGGGTCACGTCATGCAGAGCCTT
>RGUW01000356.1 GCA_010027605.1 Synechococcaceae bacterium WB9_2_112
TCATCCTCTGGAGCCTGCTCTGGGGCGGCGGTGGCGTGTGGCTCTACAGGTATTGGACGCGCACGGACGGCACGCCGCCTCAGACGTAGCGGCTGAAACGGCCGATACTGAGCAGATCGGACAGGCGCCATGACCAGCTCAGCGGCCACCACAATCCGCCAGCGGCTGGATGCCCTCAGGCCGCAGCTGTTGGCCGTGGCGATGCGCCATGGAGCCACCAACCTGCGGATCTATGGATCGATCGCCACGGGCCATGAGCATGCCGCCAGTGATCTGGATCTCTTGGTCGACCTCCCGGAGGACCAGTCCTTGCTCGGGGTCATCAGCCTGCGTCAGGACCTCGAGGATCTACTGGGTTGTTCCGTGGACGTGACCGAAGCGGCGACACTGCATCCCCTCATTCGGGCCCAGATCCTCGAGCAGGCCCTGGCCTTGTGAACAAAGACCGCCTCTACCTCGAAAGCATTCGCGATTGCATGGAGCGCATCGCCGAATACACAGCTAACGGCGAGGATGCCTTCATGGCTTCGCGGCTGATCCAAGACGGTGTGATTCGCAACCTGGAGGTCATCGGTGAGGCCACGAAGAATCTCAGCAGCGAACTACGCGACGCCAACCCCGCGATTCCATGGCGACAGATCGCGGGAATGCGCGATGTTCTGATCCACGACTACCTCAAAGTGAATCTCGCACGGGTCTGGCGCACCGTGGTCACGGATCTACCGCCCCTGCGAGCGGTGGTTAGCGAGTTGTTAGCCCCCTGACCCATGGCCACGATCCGCAAGGCGTACTTTGCGCTCCTGAACGATCTGCGGCTGGGCCTGACCTCGCGTGTCGACCTGGTCATGCCCGATGCGGTCCGCCTCAGACGTAGCGACCGGGGTATTCGCCGGGGTGGTCGATGCGGGTCACCCGCACCCCCGAGGCGCTCTGGCCGTTGAAGCGCAGGATGTCGCTGCCGGACACGGCATAGCCCATGTCTTGGGCGAGCAGCGCCACTTCATCGGCAGTGATGGCATCCACCAGCCGTTGCTTCAGCGCCGGATCCCGTTGCACCGCCGCCAGAAACCGTTGCAAATGCTCCCGCGACACAGCCCACTGGCTTACCGCTGGAGGCTAACCAGCCGGGAATTGAGCACGAGCCACAGCACGATCATCACCACTGCTTCGGGGGCCATGGCAGGGGAAGCGGCTATCCCCGCTTTAGGCACGCCATGGGGTCAGGCCATGAGCAGTGCTACTCAAGCCACCCCACACCAAGACCAGTACATTTGCACCAGTTG
>RGUW01000357.1 GCA_010027605.1 Synechococcaceae bacterium WB9_2_112
TGCTTGTTGAAGAAATGGGTGCGGAACTCCACCGCGATGCAGTGCAGCGTCTCAAAGGCATGGCCCAGCAGCATGAGCTTGCATTCTGTGTTGAGGGCAGTGCGCTGCACGCGTCGGCGGTACCAGGTGGAGCCGATCTCGAGTCGGCGGTTGCCACTGTCGATGTTCATGTAGGTGGTCATGCCCACCGCTTGCCCGCTGCCGTTGTCGATCACGGCAAACGGCAACATGCTTCCCTTGTCCTGCAGATCGAGCCGGCGCCTGATCTCGGCGGCCATGCCGGCCGGGTCGGGAATCGCGGTGTACCAAAGGCGCCACAGCTCGCCATCCTGGGTGGCCTGCACCAGCTCATCGTGGTGGCCTGCCGACAAAGGCACCAGCGTCGCGGTTCGCCCGCTCAGGGTGATGGGCTGGCAGAGGTGCATGTTCACTCTTTGCGGCGCTGCCGGGCCGAGTGCCAACGCCGGGCCAACTGCAGCCCGAGACCCCCGCCCAAACCGACCAGCACGATGCCGCCAATGCTGGCATTGTTGTAGCCTTGGCTGAAAATATCCAGGCCCAGCAGACGGCCCAGCCAGAAGCCCAGCAGGGCGCCACCGACAAAGCCGACGGCATCGGCCAGCCCTTCCACCCAGGGGGATTTGTCCACGGGTACGCTCCGGGGTCAGCGGTTGTGCCGCTGCATGAACACCAGTTTTTCAAACAGCGTCACGTCCTGCTCGTTCTTGAGCAGGGCACCCACCAGGGGCGGCACGGCAATCTTGTCGTCCTTGCTCTGCAGTGCCTCCAGGGGGATGTCTTCGGCCACCAGCAGCTTGAGCCAGTCCAACAGCTCGCTGGTGGAAGGCTTTTTCTTCAGGCCGGGCAGGCCACGCACCTCGTAAAAGGTCTTCATCGCGGCACTCAGCAGCTCTTTCTTCAAGCCGGGGAAGTGCACGTCGACGATGCTGCGCATGGTAATACCAGCGGCCGGTTTTTGGCCCGTATCAGTTGCCGGGTCTCGTAACAATAAAACTCCATGCGGTCGATCTCGCGCAGCAGATCGTTGGGGAATTCAATGTCTGCCTTGTCGATTTCATCGATCAGCAGCGCCACCGGCTGCTCCGACGTGAAGGCTTGCCACAACACGCCCTTGACGATGTAGTTGTGGATGTCCCTCACACGCTCGCCGCCGTCCACATCGGCCAGCTGCGAGTCGCGCAGGCGGCTCACGGCGTCGTACTCGTAAAGGCCCTGCTGGGCCTTGGTGGTGGACTTGATG
>RGUW01000358.1 GCA_010027605.1 Synechococcaceae bacterium WB9_2_112
GCAGCGTTGGGTCCCAGGCCATTCAGCCGGCGTCGTCCAGAAGAACATCACCCTAGGGGGCCACGGCTGCCGAGGGAACCGTGATAAATTGTTGCGGTAGCAACTGGTAGTCGGTCCGCCTTTGAGTTGGATCCTGCCAGTGCTCTGCACCCATTCTTTCTGCGACTATGTCCCGGCTCGTTGGCTTGCAAGCTCCCGACTTCACCGCCACCGCCGTGGTGGATCAGGAGTTCAAGGAGGTGACCCTGTCCCAGTACCGCGGCAAGTACGTGGTGCTGTTCTTCTATCCGCTCGATTTCACCTTCGTGTGCCCCACGGAGATCACCGCCTTCTCCGACCGCTACAGCGATTTCTCCAGCCGCAACTGCGAGATTCTCGGCGTGTCGGTGGACAGCCAGTTCTCCCACCTGGCCTGGGTGCAGACCGACCGCAAGAACGGCGGTATCGGCGACATCGCCTACCCCCTGGTGGCTGACCTCAAGAAGGACATCGCCCGCGCCTATGAGGTGCTCGACGAGGAGGCCGGTGTGGCCCTGCGCGGTCTGTTCATCATCGATCCCGATGGCGTGATCATGCAGAGCACCATCAACAACCTGCCCGTGGGCCGCAGCGTTGATGAAACCCTGCGTCTGCTGCAGGCCTTCCAGCACATCCGCAACAACCCCGACGAGGTGTGCCCCGCCAACTGGACCCCCGGCGAGAAGACCATGAACCCCGACCCCGTGAAGAGCAAGGAGTTCTTCGCCGCCGTCAACTGAGCACCCACTGCTCATTCAGTCGCTTCAATCTGGAGCTGCAGCAAAGGGCCCTGGCGGGCCCTTTTTTTGTCTCTGCTCATGGGTCAGGACGGCAGCAGCTGCAACAGGCCCGTAGTGCCATCCAGACGCGCACGCCGGCCCAGGGGTAAGGCCAGGTTTGGCGCACCATGACCCACAGCCAGATCACTGATCAATGGGATGCCGAGATCGCCCAGACGCTCCAGCAGGATCTCCTCCATGCTGAAGTCCCCGGGCAACACATCATCCCGGGCCCAGCTGAAGCGTCCCAGGCCGATGCCGGCGACGCCGCGCAACAGGCCGCTGCTGCGCCACTGGGTGAGCTGACGATCGATTCGGTAGGGCGCCTCCCCCGTGTCCTCCAGCACCAGGACCGTGCCGCGCAGATCGGGCAGCCAAGGCGTGCCGATCAGGGAGGTGGCGATTGTGAGGTTGCTCACCACCAGCGGTCCCTCGGCGATACCGGGCCGTTGCGGACGACCCTG
>RGUW01000359.1 GCA_010027605.1 Synechococcaceae bacterium WB9_2_112
CAGGTGTACCTGGTGGGCAGTGGCTTGTTGGACTCGCGGCTCGAGAAGGCCTTTGCCGTCGATGAGGTGGAGGCCGCCGCCGCGCTGATTGCTCAAGAGGGGCGCAAGGCCTTTGCCCAGCTGCGCGACCCCAAAGGCCGGTTCGTCTTTCACGATGCCTACGTGTTTGTGAACAACACCGCCGGCGTTGAGCTGGTGAACCCCGCCTTTCCGGCGTTGGAGGGCAAGAACCTTTCGGCCAACCGCGACAGCAGCGGCCAGTTCTTTGTGCGCGATTACATCCGCCTGGCCACAAGTCAGGGTTCGGGTTGGGTCCGCTACCAGTGGCCGCGCCCCAGTGACCCCGGCAAGCCGGTGGCCAAGCTCACCTACGTGCGCGAGGTCAAGACCCCCCAGGGCGAGATCCTGGTGGTCGGCTCGGGTCTGTACGAGTGAGGTTGGGCGGGGGCCCTGGCACAAAGCCGAACCAGGGTCCCGCTTCCTGCAGGGTCAGGGCTTCAACACCGTCCCCCAGGCCAAAGCGGTTGGGGGTCCTGCAGATCAATGCCAGGCCGGCCACCTGATCGGCACCGATCTCGGCGGCCAACTGCCGCAGACGGCGGCCATCGGCGGCCTGGGGCAGTTCGCTCCACTTGGCATCGGCCAGCCAGAAGCGACCGCCCCGGTGCAGCAACAGATCGATCTCCTTGTTGCGATCGCGCCAGAAGAACAGGGGTGCCCCATCACCGCAGGCAGCTGCCTGGCGGCGCAGATCCATCAGCACGGCAGTTTCCCAGACAGCGCCCAGCAGCGGTGAGCGCAGCAGATCGTCGGGACGGCTGAGGCCGATCAGAAAGGCCAGCAAGCCGCTGTCGGCCACATAGAGCTTGGGCGCCTTGACCAGCCGTTTGGTGGCGTTGCTGAACCAGGGTTCCAGCAGCACCACCAGCCCGCTGCGCTGCAGCAGCGACAACCAGATGCCGGCTGTCGAGTTGCTGATGCCGACATCGCGGGCCAGCTCGGCCCTGTTGAGCACCTGGGCCGAGCGCAGCGCCGCCGCCCGCAGAAAGCGCTCAAAGTCGCGCAGGCTGCTGACCTGGAGCTGGCTGCGCAGGTCGCGCTCCAGGTAGGTCGCCACGTAGGAGGAGAAGTATTCACTGGCGTTGATCGCGGCATCGGCGCTCAGCTCAGGGAACCCCCCGCGCAGCAGCCAGGTTGGCCAGTCGAGCTGTCTGCCATCGATCGGTCGGCCACTGCTGAGCTCGGCGCTGCTCAGCCCTTC
>RGUW01000360.1 GCA_010027605.1 Synechococcaceae bacterium WB9_2_112
AGGCCAGGGCCACCGGATCGTTCTTGCGGAAGGTGATGCGGCGGATGAAGCGCTGGGCCTTGGGCGGATGCCAGCCGGGGGAGGCACCGGTGAGCAGGCTCTTGGTGCCGGCCGGTTGCACGGTGGTGCAGCGGTTGGGACGCCGCAGACCGTGGCGATCGCAGTAATCCCACACCGCCTCGTTGACGATCTGCTTCCAACGGCTCAGGTAGGCCGCTTCCTGGGCCTTGAAGGCGCGGCCTTCAGCGGTGTCGGGGCGGCCCGCTTCCCACCAGGTGAGCCAGGGGGTGCCAAAGGCATGCACGAAGAAATCGAACAGACCGGTGAAGCTCACCCCCACGATCGGATCCCAGGCGCGGCTCTGGCGATAGCGCTCCACCTCAAAGCGGTGGTTCAGCAGGCAGGCCACCGCCAGGCCCCCGGCCTTGAAGGCGTCTTCCTGGGCCTGGTGGTCGGCGGGGTCGATCTGGTTGAGGTGGATCTCAGCCAGGTTGCAGTGGAAGTCGGCGCCGAGGATCTCGCCGCAGGGGTTGAGGCCGTAGCGCCCCAGGCGGTGCTCCAGCTCGGCAGGGCTGATCTCGCTGTGGTGCAGGGTGAGCCAGCGGCCCGCCTCCTCGCGTCCCTGGTCGCAGTAGATGTCGACAAACTCGGCCCGCAGCTCAGGGGTCGGGAGCAGGTCGGCGTTGGAGCGGGCGATCGCCTCGGGGGCGAACTGGATCGCGCCCTCGCCGCTGTGGAACTGCTTGGTCACCGCCTCGAGCACGGTCTCGCGGCTCGGCTTGGTGTGGAACACCCGGGTGTGGTTGGCCATGCGCAGGGCATCGCGCTCGGGATCGATGCGCCAGTTGCCGTCGCTGTCCTGCTGCCAGAGGTTGTCCTTGGCGCTGGCGGCCGCGGTGTCGTCGGCGGCGAACTGGCGCATGCCGGCGCTGCGGCGGATGTTGCCGGCCACGATCGTCACAGCGGCCTCGTCGATCAGCAGGCAGCACTCGACCGAGGTGAGCTGACGGCCGATCGCCTTGCCCAGGATCTGGGCGACCCGGGGGTAGAGGTCCTTGAGCTTGACCGGGTTGGCCATGCCGCCGAAGCCCTTCAGGGTTTCGCCGACGGGGCGCACATCGGAGAGATCGACGCTGATGTGGATGTCACCGTCAAAACGTGCATCGCTGCACAGGTTGAGCAGCAGCTGGTAGCTGTCGACCCAGCCGCGGCGGGTGTCGCCCACCTTGATGCTCACCCGGTTGCCGTCAATGCTGTGGG
>RGUW01000037.1 GCA_010027605.1 Synechococcaceae bacterium WB9_2_112
CAGATCTTCCCGCCCCGCTTGACATAGCGGGTCATGGCACGGCGGCTCGCCTCGATCTGTCGCGAGGTGATCCAACCGCACTCCTGGGCCTGCAGGGCGAACTCCCCAAAGGCGATGGTGTTGCCGCGCGTGGCGATGCCGCGCATGCGGCCTCGCTGTTGCTTGCGGAATTTGACGCGTCGTGGACTCAGCATGGTTCAGGCCTCCTGATCACTCCTCGTTGGAGCGGTCTTCGAACTGTTGCGGCCGCCGGCTGGTCCGGCGCTGGGGTGCACCACCCACGGGCAGCTTGTCGGTCTGCCCGGGGAGCACCTCACCCTTGAACACCCACACCTTGATGCCGAGCACGCCGTAGGTCGTGCTCGCCACCTTGGTGGCGTAGTCAATGTCGGCCCGCAGGGTGTGCAGGGGCACGCGGCCCTCGCGGGTCCATTCGGTGCGAGCGATCTCGGCGCCGTTCAAACGACCGGCCACCATGATCTTGAGGCCGAGCACGCCGGCCCGTTGGGCCCGCTGCACAGCCATGCGCATCACGCGGCGGAAGGCAACGCGCTTTTCGAGTTGCTGGGCGATGTACTCAGCCAGCAGATAGGCATCGGCGTCGACACGCTCGACCTCGACCACGTTGATGCGCACCTGGCGGTTGGCATCACCGAGAGTGGTCTGAATGCCGCTGCGCAGTTCTTCGATGCCGCTGCCCTGGCGGCCGACGAGCACGCCCGGGCGTGCCGTTTTGAGCTCAACCTCAAGCTGGTCGGCCTTGCGGGCGATCAGCACGTCGCTGATGCCGGCGGCGCCGTACTTCTTGTGGACGAACTTGCGGATCCGATCGTCCTCCTGCAGGAGGGTCGGATAGGTCTTGCTTGGGGCGTACCAGCGGGAGCGGTGGTCCTGGGTGATCCCCAGGCGCAGGCCGGTTGGATGGATCTTGTGTCCCATCGGTCGGTGTCCTCGGGGGTCAGGTGGTGGGAGCCACAGCAATGCTGATGTGGCAGGTCTGTTTCTTGATCGCGTAGGCCCGGCCCTGGGCCCGGGGGCGATAGCGCTTCATGGATGGACCCATGTCGGCCCAGGCCTGGCTGATGACCAGTGAGGCCGGATCCATGCCGAGGTTGTGCTCGGCATTGGCCACGGCGCTGCGAAGCACCTTGGTGATCGGCCCGGTCGAGCGGTAAGGCATGAACTCGAGCATGATCAGCGCCTCGCGGTAGCTGCGGCCGCGGATCTGATCGAGCACCCGGCGCACTTTGGAGGCCGAGCCGCGAATGAAGCGGCCGTGGGCCAGGGCCTGGTTGGCGGTGGTGTTGGCCATGTCAGCGTCCTCCTTTCTTGTCCTTGATGTGGCCCTTGAAGGTGCGCGTGGGGGCGAATTCCCCAAGCTTGTGGCCCACCATCTGCTCGGTCACATACACCGGTACGTGCGATTTGCCGTTATGAACGGCGATGGTGTGTCCGATCATCATCGGCAGGATGGTCGAGGCCCGCGACCAGGTCTTGATGACCGACTTGTCGTCGGCGGCGTTTTGCTTTTCAACCTTGCGAAGCAGGCTGTCAGCGACGAAAGGGCCTTTTTTAAGTGAGCGTCCCATAGCGGTTCAGGCGGTGAGCAAAGCGGTGTGGTTCATCAGGAATCGCGTCCGCCACGGCTCCGCTTGGAGGTGCGGCGACGTTTCCGCAGCACAAACCGATTGCTGGGCTTGTTCCGCTTGCGGGTCTTGAGGTGGTCGCAGGGGTTCATGACCGAGCCGCGCACTTCGGGCCTGCGTCCCAGCCAGCGCTTGCGTCCGGCTTTGCCCAGGCTGGTGTTGCGGACCTCGCTGTTGCCCACCTCGCCGAGGGTGGCGTAGCACTCGCGGCGCACCAGGCGAACCTCGGTCGAGGGCAGCTTGAGGGCGACGTAATCGCCTTCCTTGGCCATGACCTGGGCGCTGGCGCCGGCGGTGCGCACCATCTGTCCGCCGCGCCCGGCATACAGCTCAACGTTGTGAACGCTGGAGCCCAGGGGGATTGCCGACAGCGGCAGGGCGTTGCCGTTTTCGATGGGGGCATCGGGTCCGGAGACAACCTGCTGGCCGATCTCGATGCCAGCGGGGGCCAGGATGTAGCGCTTTTCGCCGTCGGTATAGAACAGCAGGGCCAACCGCGCGTTGCGGTGGGGGTCGTAGTGGATGGCTGCGACCTTGGCGACCACGCCGTGCTTGTCACGGCGGAAATCGACAATGCGATAGAGGCGCTTGTGTCCGCCGCCACGGTGACGGCAGGTGATCACACCACGGTTGTTGCGGCCCTTGCGGCGGTGCTTGGCCACGACCAGGCCCCGCTCGCGGCCGCGGCCTGTGACTTCGGCGAAGTCGCTGGCGACACGGGTGCGGGTGCCGGGGGTGATGGGGCGGTAGTTACGGATTGCCATGTGATTTCTACCCCTCAGGATTCAGGGAACAACTGGATGGCGTTGCCCTCAGCCAGGCGCACCACGGCCTTTTTGACCTGGGCGCGCTTGCCGGCAAAGCGACCGACCCGACGGGATCGGCGAGGCGGATTCATGGTGCTGATACCAACAACCTTGACGTCGAACATCGACTCGACCGCGGCCTTGATGTCGGGCTTGGCGGCGCGGTGATCCACCTCGAAGGTGTACTGATTCAGCTCGAGGGCTCTGGTGGCCTTCTCGGTGATCAGCGGCTTGCGGATCACATCCGCAAGCCTTCCTGCAAAACGCTCAGCCATCGCCGTAGACCTCCTGAATCGTTGCGAGTGCTTCGTCGCTCATCACCAGCTTCTTGGCGTTGAGCAGATCGAACACGTTGAGCTGATCGGCGGCGATCAACTTCACTTTTTCGAGATTGCGCACCGACAGGCGCACGGTCTCGGAGGGATTGTTGAGAATCACCAGCACCTTGGCTTCGGGCGCAATGCCGAAACGGCTCAGCGCGGCTGTGATCTCCTTGGTTTTCGGTGCCTTGAGATCGGCGCCGAAGCCCTTGACCACGATGATGTCGTCGATGCGGCTCATCAGGGCCGTGCGCAGGGCCAGACGACGCTCCTTGCGGTTCATCGCCAGGCTGTAGCTACGGGGCTTGGGCCCGAACACCACACCGCCACCAGGACGCAGGGGTGTTCGGATCGAGCCCTGGCGGGCACGGCCGGTGCCTTTCTGCTTGTAAGGCTTGCGACCACCCCCGGCCACTTCGGCACGGGTGAGGGTGCTGGCAGTGCCCTGACGTGCATGGGCCAGCTGGCGCACCACGGCGCGGTGCACCAGATCGGTTGCGGAACTTTCCTTGGCGACCTTGAGATCAAGGGTGGCCTTGCCGGCCTCTTTCCCTTGCCAGTCGCGAATCACACAGTTAGCCATTGTCGGTCGTCTCCTCAGCTGCCGGACTTGGCGCCCACCCGGTTGGCCGGGCGGATGTCGAGCAGGGCGCCGGGCTTGCCCGGAACCGAACCCTTGACCACCAGCAGGTTGCGCTCCATGTCGACCTTCAAAATGGTCAGCGCACGGGTGGTGGTCTGTTTGCCGCCATAGCGGCCGGCCATGCGCTTGCCGGGGTAGACGCGGCCCGGAGTGGTGCCTGCGCCGGTGGAACCCGGTTCGCGATGGTTCTTGGAGCCGTGGGTCATCGGACCGCGGCTGAAACCATGGCGCTTCTGGTAGCCGGCGAAGCCACGACCCATGGTGTCGCCGCTCACATCAACCTTCTGACCGGGTTCGAAGGCCGAGACGGTCACGGTGCCGCCGAGCTCAAGCCCTTCGACGCTGTCAACGCGGTATTCCTTGAGATGCCGTAACAGCTCCTCGCCCGAACGGGCCAGGTGGCCCTTGGCGGGCTTGTTGACAAGCTTGTCGCGGATCTCGCCGAAACCGAGCTGAACGGCGTTGTAGCCGTCGGTGCTGGTGCTCTTGAGTTGGGTGATGCGGCAGGGACCAGCTTCGATCAGGGTGACCGGAATGGATCTGCCCTCGTCGTCGAAGAACTGGGACATGCCCAGCTTCTTCCCGAGGATGCCGATAGACATAGGACGGTGATAGACGCCAGCTGGTGGATCGATGGCCCGTGGGCCGTCGGATGGGCTGGATCAGATCTGTTCAGAACTGAATCGCGTCTTGCGGGGCTCTTGAGCCCGCACCGGGAAACAAAACGGTTCGGTTTCAGCGCGGCTGTCCGTGTTGACGGACGGCGTGCTTCAGCGGAAACGAGACGTTGGCGGAGCGATGGTCATGAGCTAGCAAGACCGACCAGAGAAGTGTCTGATCAGCGCGGCTGGGACTTGTCTGAACCGGACCACATGACGTCGTCATCGAAGGGATGCAGATGTCAGCGGTGCGCTCGGGCAGTTTCCCGACGGATCAGCGCCGTGTCTTCAGGGCAAGCCATGAAGAGAGATGACGCGATTCGTGCTGGCCGTGGACGATCACCACCATTGGTGATCGTGCGTCGTGAACTGGAGGCCCGGCTAGCGGTCGGGCACAGAAATCACAACGCAGTTGAACAATTTACCTCATGACCCGACCCCGGTGGACTGACCAGCTCAGGTTCCGGGCTGCCAGACTGGTTCAGCTCAGTGTCTACCGGCAATGCCCCTGTTGCTCACTGGTCGCGGCTTCAGACAGCAGCTTGAAGGCTGTGGAGCCCTGGCCCTGTATGCACCCCTGGAGGGCGGCGCCGAAACCCGCTTGTTGCGACGACTCAGGGCTGCCGGTTATCGCGCCCAGATGACTTCGGCCCGCGGCCTGGGCGACCCCGAGGTCTTTCTGTTTGGACTCCATGGGGTTCGCCCTCCCCATCTCGGTCACCAGAGCGTGGGCCGTGGTGCGGCCGTGGGTGAGGTCCAGCGGGTCATGCCTCAGCTGGGCCCCCTGCTCGAGGGTGATGCCCCCATGGTGCTCTGGTTGCTGGAGGGCCAGGTTCTGTCCACGGCTGAGCTGGCTTCGCTGGTGAGCCTCACCCGTCGGGAACCCCGCCTCAAGGTGGTTGTAGAGATGGGCGGAGCCCGCGCCCTGCGTTGGCAACCCCTCGACCAGCTTGTCGGCGCCTGAGCTGGCCCTGGCCCAGGGACGCTGGGTCAAGCTGATCTGTGGGGCCAGCAATCAGGACCTGGCCGCTGTCGAAGACCTGGTGGGCCTTTATGCCCTGGCAGGAGTCCATTGCATCGATATCGCAGCCGATGCCGCCGTTGCCGCGGCTGCCCGGCGCGGCCTGGCCTGGGCTGCCACCCAGGGGCTGGCTCAGCAGCCCTGGCTCATGGTCAGCCTCAGCGATGGTGAGGATCCGCACTTTCGCAAAGCCTGGTTTGACCCCAGTCGCTGTCCGCCTGAGTGCCGTCGCCCCTGTGAACGGGTCTGCCCGGCCCTGGCGATCGGCCTGCAGTCCACCGGTGCGCCCGGTGTGCTCGATGAGCGCTGCTATGGCTGCGGACGCTGCCTCGGAGCCTGCCCTCTCGGCTTGATTGAGGAGCGATCCCATGTGCTCGCTGCCGAGGCGGTGCCTTCCCTGCTGGCGGCGTTGCGTCCCGATGCGGTGGAGCTGCACTGCCAGCCGGGCCGTGTTCCTGCATTTGCCCAGCGGCTTGAGCAGCTGTTGAGCAGTGGGGTTCGCCTCCGACGGGTGGCCGTGAGCATGACCGAGCCAGCGGTGGGTGGGGTTGCTGCGCTCGCCGGCGAGCTGTGGTGGCGCTTTGGTCTGCTGCGGGACGCCGGCCTGCGGCCCCTCTGGCAGCTGGATGGTCAACCGATGAGCGGTGATCTGGGCCCGCTGCCTGCACGCGCTGCGGTCCGATTGCTGCGTGGCCTGGCCCCCTGGGCGCCGCCCGGCCCCCTGCAGCTGGCCGGTGGCACCAATGCGCAGACGCTGTTGGAGCTGCACAGCAGCGGTCTGGGTCCACTGGCGGCTGGTGTCGCGTTCGGCGGTGAAGCCCGTCGGCGCCTCCGCCTGCTCGACAGTGATGACCTGTGGCCTCAGGCCCTGCTCCACGCCCGCGAGCTTGTTGTCCCCTGGCTGGAGCGCCCTCAGGTCCGGCTGCAGAACAGGGCTGCAGCTGTTGACGAACGACAGGGCGCTATGGGTAACTAGCAAGACACCGGCGTGGCCGGGCGTTCATTGGGCCGTCGCCAAGCGGTAAGGCAGCGGGTTTTGGTCCCGCCATTCCTAGGTTCGAATCCTAGCGGCCCAGTTTTGAAGCAAACCCCTCTGCTGGTCTTCGATTTCGACGGTGTGCTGGTCGACGGCATGCCCGAGTACTGGTGGGCGGCCCGGGGTGCTGCACTGACGCTCGCCCCAGGTATGACGCTCCCTGATACGGCGCCCGAGGCCTTCGGCAGGTTGCGCCCACTGATTCACAAAGGTTGGGAGATGGTGCTCGTGGCGGCCGAGCTGGGACGCCACGGGCCTGATGGGCTCGCTCCCCCGGTCGACTACGACCAGTGGATCCAGCAGGCCCTCGCGCATTGGGGTTGGAGCCCTCCCCGGTTGCAGCAGATGCTCGAGTCGTTCAGGTCCGACGGCATCGCCGCGGATCGCCAGGCGTGGCTGGCCCGGCATCGCTTCTATCCAGGCGTGCAGGAGCGACTGCGCGCGCTGGTGGCCGAGGGCTCCCCGTGGATGGTGCTGACCACCAAGGGTGCTGCGTTCGCCCGGGAGCTGCTGGATGCCGCTGGTCTCGTGCCGGAGGCCCTGTTCGGCCATGATGCCGGCAGCAAGCCCGACGTGCTCCAGCGTCTGCTGCTTCAGGCTGAGCGGCCGATCTGGTTTGTCGAAGATCGCAGGCCCACCCTTGAGGCGGTGCGTGCGCGTCAGGAGCTGGATCCCGTGCGCTGTTACCTGGTGTCGTGGGGTTATCTGGCTCCCGGTGCTGGCCGCGATCTGCCGGCGTCGATCGGCTGGCTGACCCCGGAGATCTTTCAGGCCCCCTTGGCATCCTGGCCCTGAGCGCTACAGTACGCCCGTACTAACCGCTTCCTCGCTGGGTCTTGGGCGCCGCCTGAAACGCTGGACGATTTTGGTGGCATTTCCCTACTGGTAGTCGCAGGATGACCCTGCGGCCCGTTCCATTGCTATTCCACCTCATGCCTGCTGATCCGAAGGCCGCTTCAGCTTCCGCGCCGCTCCCAGCCCCCTCAACCAACGCCTCCCGCTCCACGGCGGGTGCCATTACCCCTTCTGCTGCTGTGCCTGCATCCTCCTCCCCTGCTGCGACCGCTCCCGGCGGTGGCGACCGTGAGAAAGCCCTTGGGCTGGTGCTCAATCAGATTGAGCGCAATTTCGGTAAGGGCTCGATCATGCGCCTGGGGGATGCCTCCCGGATGCGGGTCGAGACCATCTCCACCGGCGCGCTGACCCTTGATCTGGCTCTGGGCGGCGGTTATCCCAAGGGCCGCGTTGTGGAGGTCTATGGGCCTGAAAGCTCAGGCAAGACGACCCTGACCCTGCATGCCATCGCCGAGGTGCAACGCCGTGGCGGCGTGGCGGCCTTCGTCGATGCCGAGCATGCGCTTGATCCGGTCTATGCGGCGGCCCTCGGTGTCGACATCGAGAACCTGCTTGTGTCCCAGCCCGACACCGGTGAGATGGCCCTCGAGATCGTCGATCAGCTGGTGCGTTCGGCGGCTGTTGACATCGTGGTGGTCGACTCGGTGGCGGCGCTGACGCCACGGGCCGAAATCGAGGGTGAAATGGGGGATCTGGCGGTGGGAAGCCAGGCTCGGTTGATGAGCCAGGCGATGCGCAAGATCACCGGCAACATCGGCAAGTCGGGTTGCACCGTGATCTTCCTCAACCAGCTGCGTCAGAAGATCGGGGTGACCTATGGCAACCCTGAGACCACCACCGGGGGCAATGCGCTCAAGTTCTATGCGTCTGTGCGTCTCGACATCCGTCGCATCCAGACCCTCAAGCGCGGCACCGAGGAATACGGCATCCGTGCCAAGGTGAAAGTGGCCAAGAACAAAGTGGCGCCACCGTTTCGCATCGCCGAGTTCGACATCCTGTTTGGCCGTGGCATCAGCACCCTGGGCTGTCTGCTCGATCTGGCTGAGGAGACCGGCGTCGTCATCCGTAAGGGGGCCTGGTACAGCTACGACGGTGACAACATCGGCCAGGGGCGTGACAACACGATCGTCTGGCTCGAGCAAAACCCTGACTCCCGCGAAGTGATCGAGCAGCTCACCCGCCAGAAGCTGACTGAGGGTTCCGAGGTCACGGCCAATTCGATGAAGCCGCTGGCAGCTGCCGCGAAGGCTGCAGCAGCTGTGCCACTCGAGGAGTTGCCCCAGGCGAGTTGAGCTTTGATCGGGGTTCATCAACGCCTTCCGGCTCAGTCCAGAAGGCTTTGATGACCATGGTCTGCTGATCGGCTGATCTGCTTGGACTGGTCTGCTGATGGTCTGCTCTTCTGATGGCCTGCACCGCTGTCGATCAACGGCGCAGGCTCAGTCCTTGCTGATCAGAACGGTATCGACCCGTGCAGGGGTGGTTTGACGCAGGAGCTCAGCCACCCGTTGCAGTTCCTGGATGGCTTCGGCACCTTCGAATTTCACCAGTTCATGGCCATCGCGCGATTCAACCCAGCTGATGCCGAAATCGGAGACCAGGAACCTGACCATATGGTTGGTGCCAGAAGCGGGCTCAAGGTTGGCCACAAAGGAGGCGCCATGACCATCACGGCCATCACCGCAGACGTAGCAGCTGGCGCTGTGACCGGCCGCAGTCAGGCTGGCGGCCAGGGCCTGAAGACTCAGAACCAGATCTTCCACGACAGAACGGTATTGCTCAGCAAGGCGGCCAAACATGGCTGGGTCCTCTGGGTCAACCCAATTTAAGCCTTTCTTCCATATTGTGCGAGGGGCCTTTGTGCCTGGCTCTGGGGGTTCAGCCGTCGGCCAGGGTCCACCAGCCCGCTGCCGGGCCGATGAAGCGCACGGTGACCCAGAACAGCACCAGGGCGCCGATGCCGATCCAGGCGCCGCGGGTGGTGAGGGCGACAAACCGTTCGCCGGTGCTGCCGCCATTGCCGGCTGGCTTCCACCAGCTGTTGCCGGCTGATGGCGACGGCTTGGCGGTCTTGATTTGCCGGGGGGGCAACCCCTGGGCACTGCGTCGTTTGGCTTCGCCCATGGCGGCTGAGCAGGGAGCGCCTGACAACGCTAAAGGGTTCAGGGGGGAAGCAAACGACTCAGATTCATCCATGGCTCGAGGGCCTGCAGCACGGCCTGGCCCCAGCTGCGGCCCCGCAGACGTCCATCGAGAATGGCCAGGCGGCTGCCTGAGCAGCACTGCTGCCGCAGCGGAGCAGTCACCCGTTGCAGCAGCGCCAGGGCATCGGGCAGCAGGAGCTCGCGAAACCAGTCGCGCCCCTGGGACCGCAGCACCGCCACGCGCGCTGCGGTGATCGGATCTTCGAGGCTGGCGATCGGCAGTAGAGCGATCACGATCTGTTCGGGTTGTGGCAGGCGTTCGTGATGCTCAAGCCACCAGGACCACCGCGCGCAGATCACGCCATTGCTCTCGGGTGTGAGGCATTCATGCACCACCCGGGATCCGAAGTCGGCCGCAAGGGCGCTGGTGAGCTGGAGCCGCAGCTGGAGATCGTCCACCAGAACGACGCTCAGCCGCTCCCGGCCCAGCATCAGACGCCGGCACTGACACAGCAGATGTTCGGCATAGATCGGACTGTTGGGCAGCGGTTGGCGCAGCGGGGCATACAGCGGCAGGGGGTCGGCCAGCGGTGCCTCCCCCAACTGCAGATCGAGCTGGGGCCGCAGGCCCAGGCTCAGAGCCGCTGGGGGCATCGCGGTGCTCCTGCGCTGGGCCGGGAGTTGACCGATCACGATCGCGCCGCGGTTGTCGAGCAGACCCGTCAGTTGCGCCAGGGGTTCGAGCGGTTGGCACTGAAGGGTCCACTGCAGCAGCCCGGGATTCACCTCAGCCCAGCAACACCAACCCGGATCACCGCTGCACGACAGCCATTGGCCCCAGGGGCAGGGCAGCGGCCCCAGGGCTGCCAGCAGCTGACGCAGGGGGGCCAGGTCGCTGGGCTCCAGCGCCACCAGCCCGCTGGGGTTGCGGGGGGAGGCGAGCACCTTGCGGTTGAGCCGTTCATGCAGCTGCAACAGGCTGCTCTCGGCACCGGGCAGGGCACGACGCAAGCGGTCCCAGTCCGTTGGCGTGAGGGGCACCGCCAGAGCCTGGCGCAATCGGAGTTCGAGTTGTTCGGCTTCAGGCAAGACCAGCTGCCGCTCGCCCAGGCTCCCCTGGGACCAGGCCTGGATCAGCTCTCCATGGCTCATCAGCCACAGCACCCCGCAGGGGGGGGGCTGCTCCCCTTCGGCGCAGGCCAGGGGCAATCCGGCGCTCTGGAGCCGGGGCAGTTCGACCTGGAGCAGCCGTTGGCGCATGCGGTCCGACACCACCAGGCTCAGCGACTGCGCGCTCAGGGCCATGGGGACCAACAGGCTGATCCACCAGTCGCTGGGAGTGCCCATGGCCAGCCGGATCAGGCTGTGATCGGCCCGCCGCAGGCTGCGCCCCACCAATCTGCACAGACTGAGGTGATGGGGCCAGACCCCAGATCCCTCCTGTCGCAGCAGGGCCTTGAGCTGTTGGTGGGCGCTGGCTTCCAACATCGTTGAATCGTAGGAAGCTGGGTTGAGATCACTGTTCAGCCTGAGCAGCCCATGGCCGTCGACTCTGTCCACAGCAGCTCCTGGCGCAACGAGCCGGTGGGCATCGTGGGCCTGGGACTGATCGGTGGCTCGATCGCCCTTGATCTACGGCGTCAGGGCGTGCAGGTTCAGGCGCTGGTGAATCGATCCGAGACCGCTGAACGAGCCCGGCAGCGAGGGCTGGCCGATGTGGTCAGCACCGATGCGGCCGTGCTCAGCGACTGCGCTGTGGTCGTTCTGGCCCTGCCGCTCGACCGCTTGCTCGATCCGGATCCCGCCCTGGTGGCGGCGATCCCCCAGCAGGCGGTTCTCACCGATGTGGGCTCGGTCAAGACGCCTGTGCTCGCGGTGTGGCAAGGGCTGCATCAGCGGTTTGTGGCGAGCCACCCGATGGCCGGCACGGCCCAGGCCGGCATTGAGGCCGGCCTCGAAGGTCTGTTCGTCGGGCGCCCCTGGGTGGCGACGCCCACCGCGCAGACCGATGCGATTGCCCTGGCCTGCGTTCAGGATCTGGCCGGGATGCTGGGGGCCCGTTGGCTCTGCTGCCCGGCGGCGGATCACGACAGGGCGGTGGCCCTGATCTCCCACCTGCCGGTGTTGGTCTCTGCAGCGCTGCTGCAGACCGCCGATCGGGCCGCTGCAACGGCCGATGGCGGCAGCAGCGGCACACTCAGCGGTCTGGTCAGGGCCCTGGCGTCATCGGGTTTTGCCGACACGACCCGGGTCGGGGGCGGCAACCCCATGCTTGGCACGCTCATGGCGCGAACGAACAGAGAGGCGCTTCAGCAGGCTGTTGCGGCTTATCAGCAGGCGCTCATCGCGATCGAGCAGCAGCTCAGCGCCGGCGATTGGTCGGCCCTGGAGTCCGATCTCAGGCAGGCGCAGAGTCTCAGGCCCCAGTTCGTGCAGGCCGATCGCTCCGCAGGGTGAGGGTCCGCCCGCGTCCGTGCAGCAACTGGCGAGAGGCCATCAGGGCCGAAAGACTCACCCCGGCTGTGCCTTCACCCGGATAGATCGAATCCCCACAGAGCCAGACACCGGGCAGGGGGGTGCGACTGGCCAGACCGAAGGGCCCGAAGCGGCTTGGATGCTGCCCCAGCCCGCCCACATAGCCGAAGGGCCGCCCGCACCAGTGGGCGAAAGCCCGTGGCGTGGCCAGCTCCCGATGCAACCAGGCCTCGGCAGGAATGCCCAGCGACATCTGCAGCCCGGTCTGAATCCCATGCATCAGTGTCTGCTTCCGGGCCGCGCGGGTCTGGGCATCGGCCAGCTCCGGGGCAAACCAGGGTCTGGCGGCCGTGAACACACTGGCGATCACCGTGGCCTGGCCCAGGGGCGCTCGGCCATCACCCTCCTGACTCACCGAGACAAACAGCGAGCCGGGATCGTCCCAATCGCGCTGCAGATGGCTTGGGCAGTGGGGTGGCAGGCACGCGCGCTGCACCGCGCCATAGAACACCAGGGCGCCTGAGGGGGAGGGGGTGTCGAGCTGTCGCAGGCGCCGCCGGTACGGTTCGGGCAGCGCGTCCTGCAGCAGCTCTGGCAGGGCCTGGGGGGGGAGCGTCAGCACCGCCTCAGTCGCCTGCAGCGCAAAGGGCCGTCTGGCCGAGGTGCTGCCGTTCAGTGTCCAGCCACCGGTCCTGTGGCGTTGCAACCGCTCCACCCGGTGCCCCAGCAGCAGGCTTCCGCCGGAAGCGGCCAGGGCTGTTTCCAGCTGGGTGCTGAGAACCTGCATGGACCCGTGCAGATGCCAGAGCCCCAGCGGTTCCTGACCCATGGCCAGCACCGTGGCGCCATAGAGGGCGGCCGTGCGGTCGGCCGGCTCCTGGGAATAGAGCCGTAGCTGCAGATCCAGGAAACGGCGCAGACGCCGGTCCTGACCGCAGCCGCTCCAGCGCTGCAGATCGGCCATCGTGGCCCGGCTCAGCAGGCCGCTGGCCAGATTGGCGGGTCCCAGGGCACCGAGCAGCTGGCCCAGGTCCCAGAGGTTGCGCGGAGGCAACACCGGATCACGGCCGGCAAAGCCCCAGTTGGCCTGGTGAAGGGCCTCGCACCAGGCCCAGAAGCGCGCACTGCCTGGAAAGCTGTGTTCACGCTCCTGGCGCCAGCGTTGCGGATCACGCCACAGCTGCACAGGAGCCTGACCGTCGCCCAGATCCACCACACAGGCCGGATCCAGCGGGCTGGCCTGGGGCAGGGGTTGGCCCAGGTGCGTCAGCAGCCGGTGGTGGATGCCGCCGGGCTCCAGGCCGGCCACCTGGGTTGCCCCCACATCAAAGGTGTAGGGTCCGCGCCGGAAGGTGCCGGCACAGCCGCCGCTCTGGTGGTGGGCCTCGAGCAACGCAACCGACAGCCCGGCATCGGCCAGCAGGGCGGCGGCGGTGAGTCCGGCGATGCCGGCGCCGACCACCGCCACATCCACTGTCTTGAGCTCAGTTGCCGTCATCGCGGCATGCTGGCAGCCGGCGACGGCGCAGCGCGATGCTTGAACCATGGCTGCAGCAGCGTCTGGGGGTGGCCGTGCGCCGCATGGCGCCCGTGGCCGGTGGCTCGATCCACCGCTCCTGGCGCCTGGATCTCGTCGATGGCTCGCGCGCCTTTCTCAAGACCAACCGGCACGCTGCCCTGCCCTGGCTGGAGGCCGAGGTCGAGGGCCTTGAGGCGTTGGCCGCGGTCGCCCCTGCCACGTTGTCGCTGCCGAAGCCGTTGGTCTGTCAGAGGGTCGGCGACCAGTCGGTGCTGCTGCTGAGCTGGCTCGAGCTCAGCGCTGAGAGCGACTCCGATGCTTGGCATCGCTTTGGACGCGACCTGGCTGCCTTGCACAAAGCCAGCCTGGCTGTGGGCCAGGGGCAGGGTTGCTTTGGCTGGAGCCGTGACAATGTCATCGGTGCCATGCCCCAGCCCAATGGCTGGCATCGCGACTGGGCCGCGTTCTTCGTCGACCAGCGCCTCGCCCATCAGCTGCGGCTGGCGTCGGCATCGGGCCTGCAGTTCAGGGGTGGTGCGTCCCTGCTGGCATGGGCACGGGCCCATCTTCGGGGCCACCAACCCGAGCCGGTGCTGGTGCACGGTGATCTGTGGCGCGGCAATGCCGATCTGCTCGTTGAGGGGGGTGCCGCCCTCTATGACCCTGCCGTGCACCGCGCTGACCGGGAGGTCGATCTGGCCATGGCCAGGCTGTTTGGTGGCTTCCCGGCCCCATTCTTCGCCGGCTACCACCAGGGCTGGCCGCTGCCGCCGGATGCGGATTCAAGGGAGGAGCTCTACAACCTGTATCACCTGCTCAATCACGCCAACCTCTTCGGAGGCGGGTATGTGCGCCAGGCCCAGCAGGTCATCGATGCTTTGCTGCGCTGACTCATTGCGCTGACTCACTGCGCTGGCTGAGTGCGCCGAACTGAAGCGCTGCATTTCTCGGCTGAATGTCTGGGCCTTGGGCCCTGCGCTCAACCCAGATATTCCTTGCGCAGGGCCTGGATGCGACCCAGAACGGCTGAGCGTTTGTCGCTGGTGCTGAGGTTCTGCCAGCTCCACTGGCCCACCACCACAAGGCCCAGCAATTCGAGCAGTCCAGGGATGACCGGGATCAGATTGATCGTGTCGAGAACACCCTTGATCAGGACCTGGACAACAATGACCGCAATGATCACGCCGGCGGCTTTGCCGATCCGGCCCATTTGATTCCAATCGACGGAATCGAGGGTCTCGTTGATGTTGCCCAGAATTTCGCCGTAACGGTCGCTGAAATGACTCCCGGTTGCACCAGTGCCTTCGTTGCCGTCCTCGCTTGGGGTGTGATGGGCCATGGCGTTGTCCATCTCACTTGCCTGGCCCTGTTCAACAGCGTCGTGGTTGGTGTCGCTCATGGACCGGGAGGGAGGCTTTGTTAGGGATTTCTGGGCAATGTATCGGGGTGACATCCAAACCGCCAGTTCGGTTGACCGTTGATCGGGGAGCCCTGATCGCACTGGAGCGTGTGTTTGACGCTGCCAGTCCAGCTGAAGGCTGCGCCC
>RGUW01000361.1 GCA_010027605.1 Synechococcaceae bacterium WB9_2_112
CTCGCCGGCCTGGCAACCCCAGGCCCATCGCTACGTCCTTGATGCCAAGGATGCGGCCAGGCGGCAGCTGCAGCGCTACGTGCACGAGCACTACAGCCAATTGCTGGAACTTGTGCAGCCGCAGCTCTAGCAGCCCCGCAGCAGCGACTTCAAGAACCAGCTGCCCTTGAACGCCGCGCCCACCAGCTCCGCCATCAGATTCACCGCATCCGGCGCCCCAACGGACTGGGCCAGCGGCTCGATCGCCTTGGCCAGATACCCCATCGCCTCCAGGTTGCTGTAGTAGGTCACCAACATGGCGCGGCCATCGTGGCTGTCGACATGGCGGAACCCGCACACCGCATCCTTAAGGCCGCAGGAGCACAGCGGCATCCAGAAGTCCATCGAGCGCACCAGTTCGGCCACCTGGTCGAACTGCTCGAGATGGGCCTCGTATTGCTCCTTCAAAAAGCGATGCACCTCCAGGAAGTTGACGCCTTCATAGTTGAGATGAATCAGATGGCTCTGCGTTTCCAGCTCTTTGAGCAACGCCGCCAGCAGAATCAGCTGCTCAATCAGCTGCGGCAATCCGGCCGTCACCGGCGCCGCGCCTAGGCCCTCGGGCTGGGCGGTCTGAACCTGCACGGCAACCCCAGACTCCATCCCCGATCATCGTGCAGTTCGCACGACCAGTCTAAACAGACTGCAGCGATTCACCCGCAGCCGTGCCGCCGGCGACGGGGGGTCGCTGTCCCCGTGGCACTGCTTCAGCGGTGCATTCACATCTGCTGCGTTGGTATCACCTTGGATCCCACTTCTGCTCTCACCACTTTGCAAACTTTTGCCGTCGCCCCCGACGGCCTGCTGCCGCCCAGTGCCGACATCGAGCTGCGCCTGATTGGTCTCAACCCCGACGGCGAGCTCTATTTCTATGGTCCCAGCCCCAAGCAACCCGGCACCACCATCCACGGCGCCATCGGCGGCCTGGTGGTCGATGTCAGCATCAGCCGCCACGGCCAGGCCGGCCAGCGCGGCGATGTCCGCTGGGATGGCGACCGGGACCATCTCGACGTGCGGCTGCAAACACCGGTGCCCAACCTGGTGCACCTGCTGCGGCTGCCCGCCCACCGCAGCCAGTGGCATTACCGATCCCTACTGGGCTGCCTGGCGACATTGCCCCTGTCCGATACGCCTGTCAAACTGGAAGCCAAGCGCGGCCGTGATGCCACGTTCTTCCAGGTCTCCCTCGATCCCGAGGGGCAGCAACTCATCACAGCCCCC
>RGUW01000362.1 GCA_010027605.1 Synechococcaceae bacterium WB9_2_112
CAAAGGCATCGGCCAACAGGGCGCGGGAGAGCCCTTGGCCTTGCACACTGCTGCAAACGGCAAGACGTGCCAGGACCACCACCGGAATGGGATCAGGCATGTTGCGCCGAAAGCGACCAGGGCTCGCGAGCAGCGAGACAGCCCCTGAAGCCAGGGCCACATAGGCCTTCACCGCACCATCGCCATCACACACCACAAACGTGCGGGTGGCAGCGCTGCGCTGGTTGGCCAGGGCGCGTTGCTGGAGCCAATGGTTGAGGCTGGTGTCACCGCAGTCAAAACCGGCTGTGCGGTGCTGATCGGATAAGGGCTGTGGCGCTTCCAGACCCATCAGGGCTGCCAGGGCCTGGGCGCTGCCATGGTCCGCCGAAGGCGCTCATTGGGCAGCGGGGGCGCCTCCAGTTCGCGCTGGAACGCCTCAAACCGTTCTGGCGAAACGGAGCACCAGGCCTGCTCCACCAGAAGCTGTTGGGCTGCAGCGCGTGCTGCCTGCAGAACGAAGTCCGTGCGGGTGAGGCCTGAGGCGCTGACGGCGCGATCAATCAACTGCTGATCGTCCGCCGTCACCCGCAGGTTCCAGCTCTGGCGCGTGGTGGCGGCCATGCCCAAGACAGCGAACAAGCAGCAACCTAGCCCCATTGGTAGACGGCGTCTACCTCCCTGCTTCAGGACTGAAGGAGGGCCACCACCTCGCGGGCCTGTTGCAGCTGCAGCTCCCGCAGGTCCAGCGGTTGCTCGATGCGGATGTCAGCTCCCCAGCGGAACAGCCAGTTGCGCAGGTCCCAGTCGCGCTCAATCGTCCAGCTGGGCAGACAGATCTCCACCGGATGGGGGTGGCTGTCGCCAGCGGGATTCGGCGGCAGAGAGGTGTGGGCGGTGTGCTCTGGCGGGAAGCGATGGGGTTCTTCGCGGATGAGTTGAAACACCTGGGGCGTGCAGGAAAAGCGCAGCACGCCCCAGGGCGGCTTGGCGTTGCGGCCAGTGGCCGGGGCCATCACCGCCAGTTGATCGTCGATCGAGTCGCCGAAGTACAACCCGCCGCAAACGTGCTGCAGACGCTGCAACCGCTCCAGCGCCCGCTCGTGCTCCTGCTCGCTGTTGCGGCGGGTGTTGCCGTCTTCATTCAGCATCACCAGCCGGTCCACCCGCAGGATCCGGATCAGACCAAGGCCGTCGTTGCGGCCGATCGACACCGTTTCGAACGCCAGATACCAACTGATGTTGTGAAACAGCAGCTGCAGCGGCCAGGCGCGGAAACG
>RGUW01000363.1 GCA_010027605.1 Synechococcaceae bacterium WB9_2_112
TCACCCAAGTACGTCAAAGACATCGTCTTCCTGCTCGACCAGGGTGAAGAACGCCTGATCGAAGGCGTGCAGCGCGGCACCATCCCGCTGACCACGGCACTGGAAATCGCCCGGGCCAACGAGAACGCCAGCACCAGCGGGGACGACGGCCAAGCCAACTTGGGCGACCTGCTGCAAGAGGCCTATGAAAACGGCCAGCTCAAAGGTCGCCAGATCATTGAAGCCAAGCGCCTGATCGAAAAGCGTCTGGAACATGGCCCGGCATCCCCCAACCGCGACCAGATCAAGCCGCCCACCTCCAGCTACAGCCTGGTGCGCACCTACCAGCGCGAGGTGGAACGTCAGCGCAAGATGGTCCTGAAAGCCGAGCACGCCCACCAACGCCTGCTGCTGGTGGTGCAGGGCCTCAAAAAGCTGTTCGCTGACGAGCACTTTGTGAACCTGCTTCGCGCCGAGGGACTGGACACCTTGCCCAAGTACCTGGCCGAGCGGATCAACACGCTGGGCAGTACCGCCAATCCAATGACACCGATCACCCCCGAACCCGAAGGAGCCGCCACATGAACCTGGCCATGACCCCCATGCAACCAAACCCGCGAAGCAATCTGACCGAGATGTACCCCGGCATCTACCAGCCCGGCCAAGGTGATGACCACCACGACGGTCCCAACCTGCCGACCGCACCCCTCAACACCTTGCTGGGCTTCGAGCTGGAGACCTACCAGGTGCCGCTGGATCAGCTGCTGCCCAGCAAGAAGGTGCCGGACGGCGTGATGAGCACCCGCAAGTACAAGCAGATCGTCTCCAGCATCAACGAGGTGGGGTTAATCGAACCACTGTCGGTCATCCAGCCCGACCGCAAGAAGCCTGAGTACCTGGTGTTGGACGGCCACCTGCGCGTCCTAGCCCTGAAGGAGCTGGGCATGAGCGTCGGCCCTTGCTTGTTGGCACGTGACGACGAGACTTTTTCCTACAACCACCACATAAATAGACTGTCGACGATTGCCGAGCATTACATGATCCGCCGCGCCATCGACCGGGGCGTGAGCAAGGAGCGCCTGGCCCGGGCCTTCAACGTCAACCTCAGCTCCATCAACCGGCGCATCAACCTACTTGAAGGCATTTGCCCCGAGGCCATTGAGCTGCTGCAAGACAAGCAGTTCACCCCGGACGTCACGCGCATCCTGCGCAACATGAAGGCGGCACGCCAGGTGGAGGCGGTGGAGCTGATGATCGCCAGCAACACCATCACCGTGGC
>RGUW01000364.1 GCA_010027605.1 Synechococcaceae bacterium WB9_2_112
ATGATCGCCACCAGGTACAGGAAGCCTTTCTGTAGTGGGATGTAGGTGATGTCAGTGGCCCACACCTGATCCGCCGCCGTGACCTCCCTGAGATCCACCAGGCAGGGAAACCGCTCGGATGGATCGCTTTTAACCGTGGTGCGGGGTTTCTGGTAGATCGCCCGTAAACCCATGCGGCGCATGAGGTTTCGGACACGGTCGCGGCTGATCGGGATCCCTTCTCGGGCGAGGTAAGCGACCATCCGCCGGCTGCCGCTGCAGGGATCATCCAGATACAGGGCGTCGATCCTGGCCATGATCTGCAGCGTCGATTGACGCACTGGCACTGGCCGGTAGTAGAGCGTTGATCGCGGCAGGCCCAGCAGAACGCACTGCCGGCTAATGCTGAGCTCAGGGTGGTCGTGATCGACCAGCTTGCGCAGTTCATGGGCGTCAGAGCAGCTGAGATTTTTTTTTGAGCCACTCCAGCTCCATCTGCAGCTTGCCGATCTGCTGGAACAGCTCTGCCTCCTTGGCCTGAACCTCTTCCTTGTCCTTGCTCTGCTTGCCGCGGGTGAACAGCTCGCTGGCACCATCGAGCAACTGCCGCTTCCACTGGCTCACCTGGATCGGGTGAATCGCGTGATCAGCGGCGATCTCCTGGATCGTCTTGCGACCACTAATCGCCTCCATGGCGACTCTGGCTTTGAACTCAGGGCTGTGGGTGCGGCGCTTGCTCATGGGTGGGAGCCCCGTTCAGGGGCGGTACCCCGCCTCAGAGGTTAACGATGGGAGCTGTCCAGAAAAGCCAGTCCACATCACACATGGACCTGAACTGTGGTCGCACATTCAGAGAGCCGGTGCACGGCGATGAGAGGATGACAGGAGTCGGCCCTCAGCGGTGAGCAGCCCAGATCCCGACCAACGCCCGCGCAGCCGATGGCGCCGGCCGAAGGGGCGCCAACTGTTCTGCCCGGCCCATCCCGCACAGCGGATCGAGGGGAACGGCCGTAAGTATTTCTTGCACCTGCTCACGCCTGAAGAGCTGAAGGCGCGGGGCATGAGCTACAAAACCGCCCAGCTGGTGATCGACGCTTACCCGGTGCTCGTGCTCAGCAATGAATGGCTGGAGGAGCTGTTCTGCCCGCAGTGCGGCTGCAGCCGCTGGTGCCATATTACCCAGCACGAGCGCCATACCCACGCGCTGCGCTGGGCGCCGCCTGAGCTCTGGGAGCAGGTGGCCCATGTGGATC
>RGUW01000365.1 GCA_010027605.1 Synechococcaceae bacterium WB9_2_112
GGCCGGCGCCACGATCCTGCAGATCGCCGTGATCACCGTCGTGGTTGTGGCGGTGGCGGGCGCTGTCCTGACGCGACGCAAGGCGGAATAATGCCTTGAGCCGCTTCTAGCCTTCCCGGCCGGCCAGGTTTCTTGTGGTTGCCCTGGCCCTCACCCTGGCCCTCACCCTGGCCGGTTGCACCGCCGAGCCGGGCATGCATATCGCCATTGCGCCCAGCACGGCCGAGAATGTGGTGGCGCGGTTGCCTGAGAACATCGGCAATTTTCGCCGCGGTGTCGTTACCATTTTGAGCGACGGCGCGGCTAGCGATGGGCCGCGCGGGCAGGAACTGGCCTATGCCACCTCACAAAGCTTGGTCGGTGGGTGCTCAAGGCAGCCGGCCATAGGGGCGCAGGCGGTGTCCATCGCTCTGCCACGGCATCTTGCCCCGAGCATCCGGTCGCATTAACCCTGCACCCAACGAAAGAAGGAAAGCTTGGGTGATGCCTGAATGGTTCATTCCGCTGATGCAAGTGCTGGCCATCGACATTGTTTTGGCCGGTGACAACGCCATCGTCGTTGGCATGGCCGCCGCCGGGCTGCCGCCCGAGCAACGCCGTGTCGCCATCCTTTGGGGCATTGGCGCCGCCACGCTGATGCGGATCGCCTTTGCCTCAGTCACGGTGCAGTTGCTGAGCATCGTGGGCATCACCCTGGCGGGCGGCGTGCTGCTGGCCTGGGTCTGCTGGAAGATGTACCGCGAATTGCGCGAGGGCCATGGCGGCGACAACCCGGCCAGCCATGACGCCCCCGGCAGCACCGAAGATTTGGACAGCACCGGCAAGCCGAAAAAGACGCTTATGCAGGCCATCACCCAGATCCTGATCGCTGACGTCTCGATGAGCCTGGACAATGTGCTCGCCGTGGCCGGTGCCGCTAAGGAGCACCCCTATGTCCTGATCGTGGGCCTCGCCTTCTCGGTCGTGCTGATGGGGGTGGCGGCGACACTGATCGCCAACTTGCTGACGCGCCATCGCTGGGTCGCCTGGGTGGGCCTGCTGATCATCGTCTATGTTGCTTTGAAGATGATCTGGGAGGGCACCACCGAGGTGGCGCACCATGTTCCTGACGCCTACGGCTTCTTGTTGTTGGGCCGGCGCCACGATCCTGCAGATCGCCGTGATCACCGTCGTGGTTGTGGCGGTGGCGGGCGCTGTCCTGACGCGACGCAAGGCGGAATAATGCCTTGA
>RGUW01000366.1 GCA_010027605.1 Synechococcaceae bacterium WB9_2_112
TGACCAGCTGGGCCAACGCCACCGCGTTGTACTCCAGCGCCCGGTCGAAGGGCTTGCCGGCAATGCTTTGCGCCACCAGCCAGGTCAGGGCCAGGCTGATCGGCCACAGCAGCAGCAGGGGCGTGAGCATCCAGTCGAGGATCTCGCCAAACAGGGAGCGCTGTTCGCGCAGGAAGATGCTCATGCCCTCATGTGCCTGCAGGCTGGGCCGGGTCCGCGGCGGAACTAGCCAGGAATTTTCTCCAGGCAGTAGCCCAGGCCGCGCACCGTGGCGATCCGGATCGGACCTTTTTCAATTTTCTTTCGCAAGCGGTGGATGTAGACCTCGATCGCGTTGTTGCTGACCTCCTCACCCCATTCGCACAGGCGCTCTACCAGCTGGTCCTTGCTGACCAGACGGCCTGCGCGTTGCAGCAACACCTCCAGCAGACCGAGCTCGCGCGCCGAGAGTTCAACCATGGCGCCATCGATGGTGGCCACCCGGCCAGACTGGTCGTAGATCAGCGGGCCGTGCTTGATGGTGCTGCTGGCCGTGCCCATGCCGCGCCGGCTCAGGGCCCGGACCCGGGCTTCGAGCTCCTGCAGGCTGAAGGGTTTGGCCATGTAGTCGTCGGCGCCGTAGTCCAGGCCGCGCACGCGCTCCTCCACGCTGTCGGCAGCGGTCAGAATCAGCACCGGCAGCGAGGAGCCGCGGGCCCGCAGTTTTTTCAGGACCTCCAAGCCGTGCATCTTGGGCAGGCCCAGGTCGAGGATCAGCAGGTCGAACTCGGTGTTGGTCATCAGCGCGGCATCGGCTTCAGTGCCGCTGGCCACGTGGTCCACCGCGGCGCCTGAGCTGCGAAGGCTGCGCAACAGGCCGTCCGCGAGTACCTGGTCGTCTTCGGCGATCAAAATTCTCATGCTGGTCTCCTCTTTTTGGGCGTGGTCGAACCTGGGCTCAAAATTTTCGAGCCATTCTAGGCCGCTACTGAGCGTTGGGCGCCAACCGGCGTGCCACTGCGATCAGGCGGCGTAGGCTTCAAGCCCCAGCGCGATCACGGCAGCCACCTCGGGCCCGACCGCCAGTCGCAACTCGGTTTCCGCTTGAGTCACAGCCTGCTGCATGGCCAGCAGCCAGGCCTGCCCGGCGGCGGTGAAGCGGATCCGCCGGGCCCGGGCATCGCGCCCGTCAGCTTCCCGTGTGACCAGCCCCCAGGCCTCGCACTGGTCCACCAGCTTGCCACATCCAGG
>RGUW01000367.1 GCA_010027605.1 Synechococcaceae bacterium WB9_2_112
GGCCTCCCATGCCTCCCTGGAGCGGATCGATGGGCAGGACGATCCGCCGCCACCACCATCAGGCCCTGGTGAGGGCTTTGGTCAGTCCAAAGCAGGCAAGAAACGTGCCAAAGGCGACTTCCGCGGCATCAAGCTCAGCAACCAGACCCATCGATCCACAACCGATCCGGACGCGCTGCTGGCCCGCAAGTCCAATGCCCACCCTGCCCAACCGAGCTACCGGGGGCATGTGCTCATGGACAACCGCCATGCCTTGATCGTCGATTGCAGGGTCACGCAAGCAGTGGGCACCGGAGAGCGAGATGCCGCCAAAGAGATGGCAGCTGAGCTCCCCGGTGCCCACAAGAAAACTCTGGGTGCCGACAAGAATTACGACACCAAGGGCATGGTCGCTGAACTCAGGCGGATCGGGGTCACGCCCCACGTGGCACAGAACACCAACCGACCTGGTGGCTCGGCCATTGATGGCCGCACCACCCGCCACGAGGGCTACGCCCAATCGATCAACGCCCGCCGCGGGATTGAGAAGGTGTTTGGCTGGATCAAGCAGTGGGGCGGGCTGCGTCAGTTCAAGCTGCGCGGCACCGAAAAGGTCGCGGCGGTGTTCAGCCTGCACGTGATCGCCTACAACCTGATCCGCCTGGGCAATCTGCTCCGTCCCGCAGCGATGGAGGCGGCATGAGCGGGGCCTTGCCCAGAGGTGTGGCCAGACGGACGGCCAAAACCCTCAGAAACAGCCCAGAAGGGCCTCATCCAGCCGTCTGAGCTGCGCTGAGGGTTGAAATCAACCAGAAATCAGCTTTTGGCCGAGGAAAACGCCCTCGGTGACAGGGTTTTTCTGCAAACACCTAAAGAGCCAATCAATCTGAAGGTGCTGGACCAGTCGACTCGAACCAGCAGTGCGCTCAACAGCCTGCGCTGAGCTCAGCATGACCGTGATCGAACAGCCTTGATGGTGCATGCACATCCAGACTGATGAGATTGCTTAAGTCACTGCCACTTCAGGGTCCGCTACACGATCGTCTGAGGCAGCTCGCTGGCACCATCCAGCAGTTGATGCACCAACTTGCTCATCCAAATTATACGAGAGGCGTGAAGCCCTTCTTTTCAGGACCGGCTCCAGGCTTGGAGGCAAGAATCGGTCCTTTCGACAACAACCAGTACACCTCATTGTACAAAAAGTGAAACCGTACACGCAGCGAGGGATGCGACGAGGCAGCTTCTGGAGCG
>RGUW01000368.1 GCA_010027605.1 Synechococcaceae bacterium WB9_2_112
CAGCTCCAGACACCAGAACGATCACCTGACGGGCGGCGCTGAGCACCGGCGCGGTGAGCGTGATGCGCTCGAGCCCCTTGCCAGCGCCGATCGTCACCGCCCGCTGGCGCTCCTGGGTGGCCGGGGTGCCAGGGAACAGCGAGGCGGTATGCCCGTCATCACCGAGGCCCAGCAGCATCACGTCGAACACCGGAGGGTCGCCGGGACAGAGCCTGCGTACATGTTGCTCGAAGGATTCGACAGAGGCCTCGGGACTCTCCAGCTCGGTCGGCACGGGATGGAAACAGGCACCGGCACCTGGCCCATCAGCCGCCAGCAAGGTGTCGGCCAGCATGCGGGCATTGCTGGCCGGATCGCTGGCAGGCACCCAGCGCTCATCCCCCAGCACCACATCCACCCGATTCCAGGGCAGGTGCTCCCGGTTGAGAAGCCGGTAGGCGGCGGCGGGGGTACTGCCGCCGCTGAGGGCGATCTGGGCTCGATCCCGCTGATCGAGGGCGAGATCGATCAGGGCGGCGACCCGCTCGGCACAACGGTGCGCCAGCTGCTCAGCATTGGGCAGCACTTCCAGCTGGTAGGTGGCCGGGTGGGGGGAGGCCGTCATGGCAGCTCTCTCAGATCCACGTCTCTCACATCCACCTCTCTCACATCCACTCGGTGTGGAAGCTGCCGGGCTGATCGAGCCGCTCGTAGGTGTGGGCGCCGAAGCAGTCGCGCATGGCCTGCACCAGATTCTGGGGCAGGCGCGAGCTGCGGTAGCTGTCGATGTAGTCGAGCGAGCTGCTTAGGCAGGGCACGGGGATTCCGGCAAGGGCGGCAGCAGCCACCACCTGGCGCAGGCCGCTGAGGCGACGGTTCACCTGCTCGGCGAACCAGGGATCCACCAGCAGATTCGCCAGCTCTGCATTGGCGGTGTAAGCGTTCTGAATGCGCTGCAGCAGGCGAGCACGGATGATGCAGCCCCCCTTCCAGATCTGGCCGATGGCCGACATATCAAGGTTGTAGCTGTGCAGCTTGGAGGCTTCCTGCATCAGGGCCATGCCCTGGGCGTAGCTGGCGATGCAGGCCAGCACGCAGGCATCCATCAGTGGAGCCATGGCATCAGCCGGCGTACCCAGGTCCAGTGCCGGAGAAGACGTTGGGCCGGGCAACACGGGCTCGGCTGCAATGCGCTCCTTGCGCATCGAACTGAGAACCCGGGCGTTGAGGGCCGCGTAGATCGTCGGAACA
>RGUW01000369.1 GCA_010027605.1 Synechococcaceae bacterium WB9_2_112
CCGCCGCACCTATCAACAGCCCACGCAATCCGCGGTAACCGTCATGAAAACCCCGGGGATGTTCAGGCGGCTCAACGATCAACCGCCTGAGCTTTGGCAGATCCATGCCAGCCCACCTGCGGCGGCGGCCATCCTTCCTCTCACCCATCATCGCCTGTGCTGTCAGCAACAACCCTGATGCCGATCATGGCGGCGCCAACGTCAACAGTCCACCGACGCCGACACCGTGATCGGAACGATTTCTGGCAAACCGTGGCACGATGCCCTTGAAGGATCCCAGCAGACTTCGGCCGCTGCCATGCCCCAGGCGTCAGCACACGACCCGCGATCGGCCCGTTGCCGCAGAGGCATCACCCATCTGCAACACCTCGAGGCCGGCCATCAGCGCTTTCTAAGCGGCCAGTCCCAGCATCCCCACGCCACCAGCGAGAGGCTCAAACATCTGGTGGATGGTCAGCATCCGGTGGCGGCGATCCTGAGCTGCGCTGATTCGCGGGTGCCGGTCGAACTGCTGTTCGACGCCGGCTTCGGCGACCTGTTCGTCGTCCGCAATGCGGGCAACACCTGCACCAGCGCCACGATCGCGTCCCTGGAGTACGGCATCCAAGCCCTGGAGGTCCCCCTGGTCCTGGTCATGGGTCACGAAGGCTGCGGCGCCGTGACCGCGGCCTGCCAACCCCACGGCACCCTCACGCCCGAACTGCATGCCTTGGTGTTGAGCATCCGCCAGGGCCTCGACGAAGCCACCATCAACGTTGGCTTGCCCAACGCCTTTCGCCAGAACCCGATTCAGGCGGCACGCCACCTGGTGCGTGGCAGTGCGCTGATCCGCGAGCGGATCGCATCGGGTCGGCTACTGGTCGAAGCGGCTTTTTACACGTTGCGCCGTGGCCAAATCGAATGGCTGGGTGCGATCGATGCCAGCGAGACGGTGCACCCAGGGCACCTACTGCGGTCAAACCCCAACAGTTGACGGCGGCGGTGCAGCGGTCGACTGTCGCGGCACCAAATGGTGGTGCTGCAGGGTCGCGTTCCAATCGATCCGTCGACCGAAGCGCAGCCCCAACGAGCCACCCAGCTGGCGGCCAGTTTCACTGCCACCGGTGAGGCCGGCGGCGAGGCTGGCCCCCAGCCGCTCGCTGAAGCTTTCGGCAGCCGTATCGCGCGCCATGCCCACGAACCAGGCGCGATGCCCGATCGAATGCCGCAGGGAAGCCGGACCGGTCAGAT
>RGUW01000370.1 GCA_010027605.1 Synechococcaceae bacterium WB9_2_112
CCAGCAGAAAGGCCCCCATCGAGGCCGCCAGACCCACGCAGATGGTGACAACGTCACTCTTGACGTACTGCATGGTGTCGTAGATCGCCAGGCCGGCGGTCACCGAGCCACCCGGTGAGTTGACGTAGAGGTAGATCGGCTTGGAGTTGTCCTCCGAGTCGAGATACAGCATCTGGGCCACCAGGGCGTTCGCCACGCCGTCGTTGACCTCGGAACCGAGAAACAGGATCCGCTCAACGCCCAGGCGTGTGTAAATGTCGACCCAGCGCTCGTACTGGCTGCCGGGGAGGCGGTAGGGAACGCTGGGGGTGCCGATGGGCATGGCTCAGGGGGTGGAAGGACGGGAACGGAACCAGAGGAGGGACAGGGGGCCGCAGTGATGTCTAGACAATGTCTCGACAGGGCCTGGGATGACATTGGTGGCCACCGTTGTCAGGTTGCAGCAGCCATCAGCCGATACCGGCCGGACTGCGGTCCGCAGCCACCGAGGCGGCCACGCCGCCGCCGGGCAGGTCCTTCTGGCTGCTGAGCACCCGGTCGATGAGGCCGTACTCCTTGGCCTCCTCGGCGGTGAAATAGGTCATGCGGTCGGAATCGCGCGCGAGCTGCTCGATGCTCTTGCCGGTGTTGGCAGCCAGCATCTCGAGCATGGTGTGCTTGTTGTGCAGCACCTCCTTGGCCCGGATCTGAATGTCGGTGGCCTGGCCGCGGGCGCCACTGCGGGGCTGATGCAGCACGATCGAGGCATGGGGCAGGGCGGCGCGGTGCCCCTTGGTGCCGGCGCTCAGGATCATGGCGGCGGTACCCATGGCCTGGCCGATGCAGATGGTGTGCACCGGCGGTTTCACGTAGCGGATCGTGTCGGCGATCGCAAAGGCCTCGGTCTCGAAACCGATCGCATCACCCGAGTACCAGCTGGTGCCGGTCGAGTTGATGTAGAAGAAGATCGGCTTGTCGGGGTTGTCAAACTCCAGATACAGCAGCTGGGCGATGATCAGCTCGGTGACATCGATGCCCATCTGACGCTTGGCATCGTCATCGCTGAACAGGGGCAACCCCAGGTACACGATCCGCTCCTTGAGCAGCAGGCTTGGCAGGTCGGGAGGCGGGGTGCGCATCACCGCCGAATCGCCGTAGTAGGGGGCTGACACCGTCATCGGCGAAGCAGCTCAGGCAGAAACCGCGAGCCTAGCGGGGGTTGGCCGCGTCCGGATTGGCTCCAGGGGCCG
>RGUW01000038.1 GCA_010027605.1 Synechococcaceae bacterium WB9_2_112
AGGGCGAGGGTCGCCGCACCGGCGGTGGCGTTGTCTTCGGCAATCAGAATCTCAAGATCGGTGCCCCGGTCGAGCTGGAGGGCGATTCCTTCCGGGTCATGGGCAGCGCGACCGGGCTCCAGCTCGGCCACTCTTGAGCGTGATGGCTCCTGCTTTGTCCTGGGGGCTGGCTGGTGCGGTGCTGTTGCTGGGCGGTCAGGCCCGGGCGCTGCCGCTGACCCCGCCGCCGATCGGCCTGCCCCAGCTCCAGCAACAGGTGAGCTGCCCCGCCCTTCAGGCCCGTGTGGTCTCACAGGTTGGTGGCGAAGCCCCGGTTTGGAGCATCAGCGTTGCCGATCCGCAGGGCCGGCTGCTGGCCGACATCAACGGATCCACACCCCGGATTCCGGCGTCCAACCAGAAGCTGATCAGCACCGCCTACGCCCTTGATCAGCTCGGTCCTGACTATCGGCTCCGATCGCAGCTCTGGCGCCTTGCCGATGGTCGCTTCCGCCTGACCGGCGAGGGCGATCCCGATCTGGCTCTGCCCCAGTTGCAGCGGTTTGCCAAGCTCGCCCTCGGTTCCGGTGGCGGCAGTGGTCAACCCACCAGCCTTGCGCGTCTGGAAATTGCTGAGGAACCCCCCCAGGCCTGGTGGCCCCTGGGCTGGGATCCCAACGATCGCTTGACCGCCTATGGCGCGCCGATCACCCGGCTGGCGGTGACCAGCAATGCCATTCACGAAGCTGTTCTCAATCCGCCCTCCCGGCTGCAGGCCCTGTTGCAGCGCTCGGCTGCGCAGCAGGGTGGTCGCCTGCAGGTCGCGATGGTCTCGGCCCGGCAACCACTGCCCAGCGATGCAGTGCTGTTGCATGAGGAAGCCTCAGCATCCATGCACAGCCTGCTGAGCCTGGCCAACACCGAAAGCCACAATTTCACGGCCGAGGTGTTGCTGAGACAGGCTTCCGGCAGCTGGGATCTGGTTGAAGTGCGCCGCAGGGCCACCCTTTGGCTGGGTGAGCAGGGTCTTCCTCTGCAGGGCGTGCGGCTTGCCGACGGCAGTGGTCTTGACCGTGCCAATCGGCTCACCAGTCGCCTGCTGGCGGCCCTGTTGCTGCGCATGGATCACCATCCCTACGGCCGCCATTACCTGGCGTCACTGGCGGTAGCAGGCGAGCGCGGCACCTTGCGCAGGTTGTTTGTGGGCACACCCCTGCAGGGACGTTTCTTCGGGAAGACCGGAACCATCACTGGCGTGCGCTCGATCAGCGGAGTGCTGCAGACCGCTGATGGACCCCGCTACGTGAGTGCCATCAGCAATGGCGCCGGCGATCCCAACGGAACCATCGGCGCTGTTCTGCTGCAGGTCCAGAACACGAGCCTCTGCCTCTGAAGCTGGCGGGATCAGCTCGCCAGTTGCCTCAGCTTGCTGGCCACCCGTGAGCGCTTCGAAAGCTGGGCCGGCTCAGCGCCGCCCTGAGCCCCTGGCTGAGCTTCGGGGTTCTGCATCCTGACCAGCTCGCGGCGTCCGCCGAGCACCACCTGGCTGAGATCGCGCAGGCGGGTTTCGAGTTCGCCCAGAACCTGCTCGGCGTAACGGTTGGCTCCGTCGACCACGCCGGCTGCTTCCTGGCGGCTGCGGCTCACCAGGGCATCGCACTGCTGCTGGGTCTGTTGACGGAACTGGAGGGCGTCGTTCTGCAGACGCTCGGCCTCGGCCTGGCTCGCCTGCTGCACCCGCAGCCCCTCCTGGCGGATCTGCTCGAGTTCCGCCATGGCCTGCTGGCGGTTGCGGTCATGTTGTTCGATCAACAGACGTTGACGCTCGGCAGCCTCCTGTTCGAGCTGCTGGCGCCGGCCGGCGAACTGTTGCTCCATCTGGGCCAGGCGGGCCTGGAGCTCCTGCTCGGCCTGGGCTGCCTGCTGCCGTCCCTGCAACAGCAGCTGATCGCATTGCTGACGCGCCTGCTCCCTGAGCTCAAGCACCTGGCGTTCTGCCTCCTGGCGCACGGCAGCACTGCTGATCAACTGCTCCCGCTCACGCCGGGCCGACGTCAGGATCTCGTCGGCCTGCTGGCGGGCCTTGGTGATGAACTCCTCTTTCTGGGCCAGCAGGTCCCTGGCGAGGGCGAGCTGAGAAGGCACGGCCTCGCGCAGGGCATCGATGACCTCCAGTGCATCGGTTTCATTGACGAGTCGACCGCCACTGAAGGGAATGCGGCTGCCGTCGAGGACCACTTCCTCGAGTTGATCGAGTTGATCCAGCACGGTGATCTGCGGATCGGCCATCTCAGGTTCCTGGGGATGTCCGATTTAAGAGCCTGATCAGGTCGTCTGCCACTCCCGCCGGCACCATGTGGCGGACATCCCCACCGAACCGGGCGACCTCCCTGACCACCGAGCTGCTCAGAAAGCTGTGCTGGGTGGCTGTGGCCAGAAACACGGTCTCGATGTCGGCGGCCAGGCTCTTGTTGGTATGGGCGATCTGGAGCTCGAACTCAAAGTCACTCAGAGCCCTCAGGCCGCGCAGGATCACCGCCGCCTCACACCGCCGGGCGTATTGCACCGTGAGGCCGTCAAAGCTGCCCACCTCCACGTTGGTGAGATGGCGCGTGGCGGTCCCGATCTGCTCCAGCCGCTCCTGGAGACTGAACACGGGAGTTTTGCTGGGGTTCTGCAGCACGGCGACGACCACCACATCAAACAGTCGGCATGCCCGTTCGATCAGATCCAGGTGGCCCAGGGTGAGCGGATCAAAGCTGCCGGGGTAGAGCGCACGCATGAAGCCGGCCTCGCTGGCGTTGAGCCTATGGCGGGTGATGTCCGTTTCTAGAGTTGGACCAGCCGATGCCGCAGCCCGATGGCCTCCAACGCCAGCCTTGATGCCGATGCCAAGAAGATCCTGCTGCGCAAGATTCCGCATGGGGTGTTCATCTGCGGTGTGGCTGAGGGCGATGAGGTCAACGGCTTCACGGCCAGCTGGGTGACCCAGGGCAGCTTCGAGCCCCCCCTGGTGGTGATGGCGGTGCGCTCCGACAGCACCAGCAACGGCATCATTCAGCGCACAGGTCGCTTTTCGCTGAACGTGCTCAAGGCCGATCAGAAAGACCTGGCCGCCGTGTTCTTCAAGCCCCAGAAGGCGATCGGTGGCCGTTTCGATGCGGCGCCGTTCAGCCTCGGCCCCCTGGGCCTGCCGGTGCTCGATGACGCCATCGGTGCCGTCGAGTGTCAACTGGTGGGTCAGGTGGCAGCCGGCGATCACACCGTGTTTGTGGGCGAGGTGAAAACCGCCACCCTGCATGCCGACGGCCCGGCCCTCGAGCTCTCCAGCACCGGCTGGCAGTACGGCGGTTGATCAGCGCCGCGCGCCGGGGATGCAAGGCCCGGCTGGCTGAGATCCCCAGCGAGCCGGGCTGCTACCTGATGCGCGATGGCGAGGACCGGGTCCTCTACATCGGCAAGGCCAAGGTGTTGCGCAACCGCGTGCGCAGCTATTTCCAGAGCGGCAGCGGCCATGGCCACAGCCCCCGCATCCGCCTGATGGTGCGGCAGGTCTGCGAGATCGAGTTCATCGTCACCGATTCCGAAGCCGAAGCCCTGGCCCTGGAATCGAACCTGATCAAGCAGAACCAGCCGCACTTCAACGTGCTGCTCAAGGACGACAAGAAATATCCCTACCTCTGCATCACCTGGAGCGAGGCCTACCCGCGCATCTTCATCACGCGGCGACGGCGGTTTCGTTCCCCCCTCGATCGCTTCTACGGGCCCTACGTCGACGTGGGATTGCTGCGCCGCACCCTGGCCCTGGTGAAACGGGTGTTTCCGCTGCGGCAACGGCCCCAGCCTCTCTACAGGGAGCGCACCTGCCTCAACTACGACATCGGCCGCTGTCCGGGGGTGTGCCAGCAGAAGATCAGCTCCGAGGACTACCACCAGACCCTGCGGCAGGTGGCCATGGTGTTTCAGGGCCGCAACGACGAGCTGATCGATCTGCTCAGCGCCCAGATGGAGCGCTATGCCGAGCGGCTCGATTTTGAGAGCGCCGCGCGGGTGCGCGATCAGCTCCAGGGGCTCGATACCCTCACTGCCGATCAGAAGATGAGCATCGGCGACAGCTCAGTGAGCCGCGATGTGATCGCGATGGCCAGCAATGGCCGGGTGGCGGCGGTGCAGCTGTTCCAGATGCGGGCCGGCAAGCTGGTGGGCCGGCTCGGCTACATGGCCGATGCAGTGGCCTCAGCCAGCGATGCCGATCAGGCCAGCGGCCAGGTCAGCGAGCAGTACCGCGATCTGGGTCGCATCCTGCAGACCGTGATCGAAGAGCACTACAGCCAAGTGGAGGGGATCGAGATCCCACCCGAGCTGGTGCTGCAGCATCCCTTGCCCCAGCAGGCGCTGATCGCCGACTGGCTGGGCGAGCAGCGGGGCCGCAAGGTGCGCCTCGTGGTGCCCCAGCGGCAGCAGAAGGCCGATCTGATCGAGCTGGTGGTGCGCAACGCCAGCTACGAGCTCGAGCGGGCCCAGCGCAGCAGCGAGCAGAACCTGCTGGCCACCGAAGACCTGGCCCAGCTGCTCGATCTTCCGGTGCCCCCGCGGCGCATTGAGGGCTACGACATCAGCCACATCCAGGGCAGTGATGCCGTGGCCTCGCAGGTGGTGTTCATCGACGGCCTGCCGGCCAAGCAGCACTACCGCAAATACAAGATCCAGAGCAGCTCAATCCGCTCAGGCCATTCCGACGACTTCATGGCCATGGCCGAGATCATGCGACGCCGCTTCCGCCGCTGGTCCACCGCCAAGGCCGAAGGCGCCGATCTGATGGCCCTGCGGCGCAGTTCCGACAGCGCCCTGCACACCGGCGGCATGGGCGACTGGCCCGATCTGGTCATGATCGATGGCGGCAAGGGCCAGCTCTCGGCGGTGATGGAGGCCCTCCGGGAACTCGATCTGCACGAGGACCTGGTGGTGTGCTCCCTGGCCAAGCAGCGTGAGGAGGTGTTCCTGCCAGGGGCCAGGGACCCGCTCGAGAGCGATGCCGACCAGCTGGGGGTGCAGCTGCTGCGGCGTCTGCGTGATGAAGCCCACCGTTTTGCGGTGAGTTTTCACCGCCAGCAGCGCGGCGAGCGCATGAAGCGCTCGCGCCTCTCCGAGATCGCGGGATTGGGACCACGGCGGGTCAGGGAGCTGCTGGCCCACTTTCGTTCGATCGATGCCATCCAGCTGGCCAGCGTCGAGCAGATCGCTGCGGCGCCCGGGATGGGCCCGGCCCTTGCCCGGGCTGTGTGGGACTACTTTCATCCCCACGACGAGCAGCCGCAGGAGCCATCTGCTGACGCCATGGAGCCCGAAGATGGGCTGATGGCCGATCTGGCATCGTGATGCGCCGCCTGCTGCACAGACTCGCGCTGCTGCTGCTCACGGCCGGTCTGTCGGTTCTGCTGCTGGGCAGCGGTTGTAAGCCGGTGCTGGCCGCTCCAGGCATTTGCGTCGGTCCAGTCTGCGGTGATGGATTTGCGCGCAACACCACCTACCCCTGGCTGCTGCGGCTGCGGGTGAGCGACCAACAGGGACGCCATGAACGGCTGGCCATCGATTGCCGCAGCGGTGCCCTGACGCCCCTCGAAGGTCCGGTGGAACGGGGGTATGCCAGAGCCGTGGCCCAACGGGCCTGCCGTTTCACCGCCGAGGCAGCCGCATGACGATCGGCATCTGGGTCCTGGGGGACCAGTTGTCGCTGCAGCAGGCGGCCCTTGAGCACCTCGTTGTCCAGCTCGGAGCCAGCGAGGCTCGCCGTCGCTGCCGGGTGTTGCTGATCGAGAGCAGTGGTGTGCTGCTGTGGCGGGCCTACCACCGTCAGAAACTGGTGTTGGTCTGGAGCGCCATGCGCCACTTTGCAGCCGAGCTCAGCTCAGCCGGCTGGCAGGTCGATTACCACGAAGCCAGCGGCTTTGCCGAGGCGCTGGAGCCCTGGCTGGCGGATCACTCCATCACGGAGCTGCACATGATGGAGCCGGCCGAGCGACCTTTTCGTGCGGCCATCACCAGGCTGTGGGACAACGACCGCAGCTCTCTGCCGCGAGATCGACAGTCGCTTCCCCCCCTCATCTGGCATCCCTCGGGGGCCTTTCTATGGACCCGCGAGGACTTCGCGGCCTGGGCCAGGCCCTACAGGCAATTGCGCCTCGAGCTCTTCTACCGCGAGGGCCGACGCCGTTTCGGGGTGCTCATGGGTCCCGATGGTGAGCCCCTGGGCGGGCAATGGAATTTCGACCACGACAATCGCAAGGCCCCGCCCAAGGGCCTCAGCGGGCCGGTGCCGCTGTGGTTCGAACCCGATGCCATCACCCGCGCGGTGATCGCCAAGGTGGAGGGCATCGATGCCGCGCGAAGCGCTGCCGGTCTCCCATCCCTGCCCGGCGATCTGGAGCCGTTTGGCTGGGGCGTGACCCGCCAGAACGCCCTGGCGGTGCTCGACCATTTCATCAGCACCCGGCTCGATGGCTTCGGTCCTTACCAGGACGCGATGGTGAGCGCCCAGCCCACCCTGTGGCATGCGCTGCTCTCGCCCTATCTCAATCTCGGTTTACTCCATCCCCTCGAAGTCATCCGCCGCCTGGAGCTGGTGGGGCTCGCGCAGGGCACGCCGTTGGCCAGTCTCGAGGGAGTGATCCGCCAGATCCTGGGTTGGCGTGAGTACACCAACGGCCTCTACTGGCTGTTCGGCCCCGACTATTCCCGGCACAACCACTTCGGCGCTGCGGCTCCCCTGCCGGCCTGGCTCGACCGCCTGGGCGGCAGTGGCATGGCCTGCATGGACACCGTGCTGGGCGAGATCAAGGCCACGGGCTATGCCCACCACATTCAGCGCTTGATGGTGCTGGCCAATTACGGACTGCTGGCGGCTCTGGACCCCCAGGCCCTGACGGATTGGTTTCACCGTCAGTTCATCGATGGCTACGACTGGGTGATGCAGACCAATGTGATCGGCATGGGCCTGTTTGCCGACGGTGGCCTGCTGGCGAGCAAGCCCTATGCCGCCAGTGGCGCCTACATCAACCGCATGAGCACCTATTGCAAGGGGTGTCGTTTCAACGTCAAGGCACGCAGTGGGCCTGACGCCTGCCCGTTCAACAGCCTCTACTGGGACTTTCTGGCCCGCCACCAGGGGGAGCTGGGCCGCAATCCGCGCATGGCTCTTGTGATGAAACAGCTCGAGAAACTGGACGCTGCCGAGCTGGGCGCGATTCGAGCCAGGGCAGCTGAGCACCGGCAGGCTGCGGTTGTGACCTGAACGCCATGGGATCTCCCTATCTCGAGCTGCAGGCGATCGAGGCCTGGCTGGGGGCCAAGGCGGTGTTCACCGATCTCAGCCTGCGGCTCGATCGTGGTGAACACGCTGTGGTGCTCGGGCCGAACGGCTCGGGCAAGAGCTCCCTGATCCGCTTGTTGTGTCGCGAGCTTTACCCCGTGGTCAAACCCGGTTCGGCCCTGCGCATCTTTGGCTCCGAGACCGTCAACCTGTGGGAGTTGCGTCGTCGCATCGGCCTGCTCTCCTGCGATCTGGAGGCACGGCACCATCCAGGGTTGCGGGGGGTCGATGTGGTGCATGGGGGCTGGTTCGGCTCCGTCGGTCTGGGCCCCCATCTGCACCCCACGGCGTCGCAGCACCAACGGGTGGAGCGGCTGATGGCCGAGCTGCAGCTTGATCAGCTGGCGCAGCGCCACTTCGGGGAGCTGTCCAGCGGCGAGCGGCGCCGTCTGCTGCTGGCCCGTGCCCTGGTGCACCAGCCTGAGGTGCTGGTGCTCGATGAACCGACCAACGGCCTCGATCTGCGCTCGCGCCATCAGCCGCTGCAGCTGATGCGGCACTTGGCCATGGGCGGCACCACCCTGCTGCTGGTGACCCATCAGATCGAAGCGATCGTGCCTGAGATCGCACGGGTGCTGTTGTTGCAGAAGGGCCGTCTGATCGGCGACGGAGCGAAATCGGCTCTGCTGCAGAGCGATCGTCTCAGCGCGCTGTTCGAGACGCCACTGCAGTTGATCAGTCATCACGGATGGCATCAGGTGCTGCCGGGGTGAGCCCAACACGGCACAGAGTCAGATCACCCAGCCGTAACGTGCGAGCGCAGCCCCCTTCTCCATGACCGCGGCCATGACGCTGGCCCTGAGCTGGCCCCCGGAGGCCTATCTCTGGTTCAAGACCCTGCACATCATCGGTGTCGTGGTCTGGTTCGCCGGACTCTTCTATCTGGTGCGGCTGTTCATCTACCACCGCGAGGCCGAGGCGCTGGAGCCACCCCTCAAGGAGGCTTTTGGTCAGCAGTACGGGCTGATGGAGCGCCGGCTGGCCAACATCATCACCACCCCCGGCATGGTGCTGGCCGTGGTCTGCGCCGTGGGTCTGCTGAGCGTCAACCCGGCCTGGCTTCAGCAGGGCTGGATGCACGCCAAGCTGGCCTTTGTGGCGGCGCTGCTTGCGTATCACGCCTTTTGCTACCGCCTCATGGGTCAGCTGCAGCGAGGGGCCTGCAACTGGAGCGGGCGACAGCTCCGCGCCCTCAATGAGCTTCCGACCCTGTTGCTGGTGATCGTGGTGATGCTGGTGGTCTTCAAGGCTCAGTTCCCCACCGGAGCAGCTACCTGGCTGATCGTGGGCCTGGTGCTGTTCATGGCGGCTTCGATCCAGTTCTATGCCCGTTGGCGCCGCTTACGCGATGAACGTCTTGCCGCCCAGACCGACGCCTCTGGGGCCTAGTCGATGTCAGCCGCGATCCCAGCACTGCCAACGGAGATCCACCCCCTTGCTGGCGTCCTGGCCGGTGTCACGCCCCAGTGCTGCCCGACCCGGGTGAATTTTCACTGCCATACCGTCTGCTCGGATGGCAGCCTCAGCCCTGCTGCTCTTGCCCAGCAGGCCCTCAGCCTGGGCCTTGAACACCTGGCCATCACCGACCACCACAGCCTGGCTGCCTATGACGAGGCCCACGCCGTGTTGGAGCGGGCCAGGGACGAGCATCAGTCAACTCCCCGACTGTGGCGCGGCGTCGAGATCAGCGCCCTCTTGGAGGGCTGTCTGGTCCATGTCCTGGCCCTGGGATTCGAGGCCCACCATCCCTCGCTGCAGGCCTACCTGCAGGGCAGCAGCCTGGTCGGAGAAGCGTTGCGGGCCGATGTGGTGGTCGCGGCCATCCATGAGGCGGGTGGTCTGGCCCTCCTGGCCCACCCTGGCCGTTACCGCTTGCCCTTCAAAACCCTGATTGCGGCGGCTGCCAGCCTGGGATTTGACGGAGCTGAAACCTGGTACGACTACGGCATGGCGCCGGTCTGGACGCCGACACCGCTGCTGTGTGAGGCGATCGCCGCCGAGGTCTGTCGGTGTGGCCTTTTGATGAGTTGTGGAACCGATACCCATGGTTACGACCTCCGCGGCCGCTAGGGTTTGGCGAGCATTTCTGCCTCGCTGATGGGTCTGTTCGATCGTCTGCTCGGTGCCAAGGCCGCCAGGTCGGCTGCCGAGGCCAATGCCCCCAAGAAGCAGGACACCAGCTTTTATCTGGAACCGGAAGCCTCCAGCAGCCTGGGGGATGTCTCGTTCATGAAGCGTTCGAACACGATCCGCCACACCTTCCCCGGCACCCTCGACAGCCCCGGCAACAAGGAGATGGTGGCCGAGGTCGCTTCGATGGAGGCCCGCCTCGAGAAGATGAGCGAAGGTCTGGCCGGCATCCAGACCACTGAGGAGGGTCCCAACCTCACGGGCGGCGTTCCCAAGCCTGTGAAGAAGACCTTTGCCCAGCAGCTCAGCCCCAAGGAGCTGGAGCAGCGCATGAAGGGTTCCGCCGTGGGCGTCAACGTTCCCGGTGGTCCGGCGGCCATCAAGAAGGAGCAGGAGGAGCAGGCCGCTGCCCAGACCCAGCCCGAGATCACCCGCCAGGTCGGCAAGCCTGGTGACATCAACCCCTTCAAGGCGATGGCCCGCGATCTGCGGGGTTAGACCCCCTCGGTGAGGGCTTCGCTCTCGAGCACCAGTGTCTTGAGCCGGTCCAGCTGCTCCGGGCTGGCTCCTTCCCATAGCCCGCGATGGTGCGCTTCCAGCAGCCGTTCACCCATGTCGCGCAGGGCCCAGGGATTCGCCGTGCGGAGAAACTCCTGCACCGTGGGGTTCTCGAGCCAGGCGGTCTGGATGGCTCCATACCCCCAATCGGGCATGCGACCGGTGCTGGCGTCATAGGCAAACAGGTAGTCGAGACTGGCCGCCATCTCGAAGCCTCCCTTGTAGCCGTGCTGGGTCATGGCGTCGATCCAACGGGGGTTCAGCAGCCGTGAGCGCAGCACCTTGTCGAACTCCCGTTCGAGCCGATGCACGCGGGGCCGTTGCTGGCGCGAATGGTCGGCGAACCAGAGGGCGGGCGCCTGCCCCTGCAACGTCTCGGCAGCGGCGCTGAGCCCCCCCTGAAACTGGTAGTAATCGTCGGAATCGAGCAGGTCATGCTCGCGGTTGTCCTGGTTGTGCAGCACCACCTGGACCTGCCGCAGACGTTGCTCCAGGCCGTGGCGATCGGCCACGGCGGCAATGCCGGCGGCGGCGGTCGTCTCGCTGTCATACCGCCAGGCGCTCCAGGTCAGGAACGCCTCCCCCAGATCGCCCCGCTCTGACCAGTTGCCGCTGTCGATCAGGCCCTGCAGACCGGCTCCGTACCCACCCGGTGCACTGCCGTAGACCCTGCCGCTGCTGCCCTCACGCCGACAGGAAGCGGCCAGTGGGTTGACCTCGTCTGCTTCATCCAGACAGGCCACCAGCGCCGTCGCCTTGTTGAACCACCCGACAAGCTGGGGGAAGGCATCCCGGAACAGACCCGAAATCCGCAGGGTCACATCGACGCGGGGACGGCCCAGGGTCTTCAGGGGGATCACCTCCAGATCCACCATCCGGCGCGTGGGGCCATCCCACACGGGCCTGACTCCCAGCAAGGCCAGGGCCTGGGCGATGTCTTCGCCACCGTTGCGCATCGTCGCCGTACCCCAGACCGTGAGCGCCAGGGTGCGCAGGTGCTCGCCCTCGTCCTGCAGGTGCAGCTCGAGCAGCAGTTCGGCGCTGCGTCGGCCCAGATCCCAGGCCGTTTCGGTGGGCAGCCCGCGCAGGTCCACGCTGTAGAAGTTCCTCCCTGTCGGCAGCAGATCGGGTCTGCCTCGGGTCGGTGCCCCAGCTGGACCAGCGGCGATGCGGCGCCCGTCGAGCCCCCGCAGCAGGGCCTGGCGTTCGGCGTCGCCAGAAGCCGCCAGTGCAGGGATCAGCACCTGTTGCAGATGCTCAAGCGATCGTCGGGTCATGGCGCCGACTGTCAACAGATCCGTGGGCGGACCGGTCTGCTGCTCGGGTGGCTGGCCGGCGGCTGACCAGGCATGGGCGACCAACGCCAGGGCGCGTTGCTCGAGCAGGGCCACCCCATCCCCAACGTGCCGCAGTCGCGATGCAGGTGTGGTCTGCAGGGGGCGCAGGGCCAGCCTGTCGACGTCAAGCAGGGGGGATTCCTCCGGATCGGCCCAGGGATCAAATCCCAGTTGCAGGTCCTGGGCGATGGCCTGGGTCAGACCGGGCAGACCGGCCTGTGGCGGCCGTGCCAGAGCCAGCAGCAATTCTTCGGCCTTGCCTGCCGGGGGGAGTGTTCCAAAGGTGTGAAGCCCCAACCTGATCTGGGCTTCCTTGAGCTCACACAGGTACCCATCGGCCAGATCCAGACTTGCCTCCAGCTGATCTGGTTCGCCGTTGTTGCCCATGCCGGGCAACTGCAGCGACTCGAGGCATCCAGCCAGGCGCTGACGCAGGGGCTCGAGTCGCTGCGAGCCCAGTTGCTGGGCCTCCCAGTATTCATCGAGCAGGGACTCCAGCTCCAGCAGCCCCCCATGCAGGCCGGCACGCCCCAGTGGTGGCGTGAGGTGATCGAGAATCACCGCCTGGGTGCGACGTTTGGCCTGTGAACCCTCCCCTGGATCGTTGACGATGAAGGGGTACAGGTGGGGCATGGGCCCCAGGGCCAGCTCCGGATAGCACTGCGCTGACAAGCCGAGCCCCTTGCCCGGCAACCACTCGAGATTGCCGTGCTTGCCCACATGCACGACGGCGTGGGCCCCGAACCGTTGCCGCAACCACAGGTACTGGGCCAGGTAGGCATGGGTCGGAGGCAGATCCGGGCAGTGGTAACTCAAGGCCGGATCGCGGTCATAGCCGCGTTCCGGTTGGATCAGCACCACGACATGGCCAAACGCCACACCCCGGATGGCAAAGCCTGGCTGCCCCTGGACGTCCGGTTCAAGGCCTTCATCATCCTGCGGTGGGCCCCAGCGGGCTTCGAGTGTGACCCGGGCGGCCTCGGGCAGGCCTGCGTACCAGGCTTGGTAGTCAGCCAGGGGCAGGTGGCTCAACGCTGGGCGATGGCTGCTTTCGGGGTCGTTGCTGCGTCCCTGCAGCAGGGCTGCGATCAGCTCATCACCTGTGGCAGGCAGGTCAATGCGACTGGAGTCGCTGGAGTCGCCGCCGAGGTGATAGCCCGCATCGGCCAGCCACTGCAGCATCAGGGCCGTGCTGGCAGGCGTGTCAAGACCGACGCCATTGGCGAGACGGCTGTTCCGGGTTGGATAGTTGGCCAGTACCAGGGCCACGTGCCGCCGTTCTGCGGGCGTCTGTTGCAGGGTGATCCAGCGCTCGGCCAGCTCGGCGATCCAGGCCAGACGCTCGCGATCGGGCTGATAGCGATGCAGAACCGTGCCCAGTGTGGCGAGGGCCGTCTCCTCGGCTTCTGTGAGCACCTCCTTGAAGGCGCCGATCCGGGTGGTGAGTCGCCCATCGAGTTCGGGCAGCGCCACCTGAAGGCTCAGATCCAGGGGAGAGAGACCGATGCTGCTGGCCTGCCAGAGAGCACGGGGCTGGGTGCTGGCCAGCACCTGGAGCACCGGCACCCCCAGTTCATCCCAGAGGGGTGCACCCTGGGCAGCCTCGTCGAACTGAACCGATGCAAAGGCGGTACCGCAGAGCACGGCAGCCACCCGTTCACGGGCCAGCAGGTGACGCACGCCAGCAGCAACGGCCTGATCACGCAGACCGGACACCCAAAGCGCCCGTGGACAGAGGCCCCGCTGCCGCAGAGCTGCGACCAGCGCGTCCATCCAGGCATCGTCGCCAGCCTGGTGCAACGACCTGTAAAGCAGCACGCCCACCCGTGGACCCGGTTCCTCGCGCCAGTCGTGGCTGAGCGGGTCCGGCTGGGGCTGGGGCGTGGGCGCAGCGGGATCCTCGCCCCGCAGCACGGCGCCCAGCGTCGCGAGAACCACTCCCAGGTTGTGGGCTCCCCCTTCGCGCCAACAGCGCGACAGGGCCTCAGCCAGTTCGGGCTTCAGCGTGCTGAGCGCGCACAGCGTGCGGTCTTCATCGGCCGTGCCGGCCAGCACCAGCACCTGGCGATCGGGATGCTGGGCCGCCCAGCAGCTCAGTTGGTCGAGTCCGTAACTCCAGTGGCCACGACCACCCAACAGGCGTACCACCACCAGGCGAGCGGAGGCGGCGGTGCTGGCCAGATAGTGATCGATCAGCGCCGGAGTGGCCAGGGTCTGCAGGTTCAGGACCCGCATCGCCACTCCGAGGATCTGGGGATCCTGTTCGACCAGGGCAGCCACAGCCGCAAGGTCGGTATCCGCGCTCGACAACAGCAGCAGTGGGGCCGGTTCCTGCTCGATCAGTTCCCCCTGGGCGAGCGGGTCCTGGCTGCCTGGTCGACGTGCGGGCCTGTGCATGCATCCATCCTTGCTGCTGCAGTGAGAAGATCGGGGGCACACCCAGGCCCGATCAGACGTCGCCTCGACCCGGAACGCCATGCATCAGTTTCTTCCCTATGCCTGGTTCGGCGGCCGCTGTGTGCCCTTTGCCGAAGCCACTCTTTCGGTGGCCACCCATGCCCTCCACTACGGCACCGGAGCCTTTGGTGGGATGCGTGCCCTGCCCAATCCCGCCGACGCGGGCGAAATCCTGCTGTTCAGGGCCGACCGGCATGCACGCCGCCTCAGTCAGAGCGCACGGCTGCTGCTGACCGAGCTCAGCGAAGCCACGATCCATGAAGCGATCACAACCTTTCTACGGGCCAACAAACCCACCTGCCCGGTCTACCTGCGGCCTTTTGTCTACACGAGCGATCTGGGTATTGCGCCGCGACTGCACAACATCGAGACCGATTTCCTGATTTACGGACTCGAGCTGGGCGATTACCTCTCGCCCGAGGGGGTGAGCTGCCGCATCAGCTCCTGGACCCGCCAGGAGGACCGCTCGCTGCCGCTGCGCGGCAAGATCAGCGGCGCCTACATCACCAGCTCCCTGGCCAAGACCGAAGCGGTGAAGAGTGGGTTCGATGAGGCCCTGCTGCTCAACAGCCGCGGCAAGGTGAGTGAAGCCAGCGGCATGAACCTGTTCATCGTGCGCGACGG